>JBIKMC010000221.1:0-5705 GCA_044359405.1 Burkholderiaceae bacterium | reverse complement strand
CAGCGATCACGCCCGACGCCCTGGTTGAGCAGGGCGAAGCCTATGCCCGCCTGAGCGGCTATCCGATCCAGTACCAATGGACGCTGATTGAGGGTGTTAATGACACCGATGAAGAAGTCGCCGGCATCGTCCGACTGCTGCGCGGTAAATATGCGGTGATGAACCTCATCCCGTACAACCGCATTGAAGCGCTCAATTATCGTCGGCCGGAATGGCAGCGTGCCGCCGACATCGCCCGGACGCTTCACCGTCAGGGAATTCTCACCAAACTGCGTCAGTCAGCTGGGCAGGATGTGGATGCAGGATGCGGGCAGTTGCGGGCGCGTCAGACACCCGCAGTCGTCATGAGATCGCCCAGCCGGTAGAAACGGGCGGCGTTATCCACGAAAAACGCCTGTCTTTGCGCCGCCGAGAAATGCGCAATCATCCGGGCCACCGACGTCACCAACACATCGTAGCTGTCGACCCGTAATCCCGCCACCGGGTAGTTGCTCGCAAACATGCAGCGCTCGATGCCGAAGATATCGATTGCCTCAATAACGATACGGCGATTGCTCTCGTACTCCCAGGGCTGATCCTTGAGACCGAATTCGGACACCTTGAGCATCACATTCGGGCAATCGGCGATAGCGGCCATCGCCTTACGCCAGGCCGCCAGG
The DNA here is from genome assembly GCA_044359405.1 of Burkholderiaceae bacterium. Lineage (GTDB taxonomy): Bacteria > Pseudomonadota > Gammaproteobacteria > Burkholderiales > Burkholderiaceae_E > SYIM01. The sequence goes on along the minus strand of JBIKMC010000221.1, from coordinate 5,046 downwards.
CCAGCCTCGCTGCGGTCCCAGGGAAAACCGGTATGGTTGAGAACGATGGAAGTGTGCGGAAACTGCCGAGCCACTTCAGCGGTCTCGGGCAAATGCCAAAACGGTACCCGCAAGTCCCATGAAAAGCCATGCTGCCCAAGTCGCGCAAAGCCTTCAAGCCAACGCGGATCCTGCATGGTGCCGGGGGCACCGGGCGTCATGGATTCAGGCGACAGCGACGTGACAGGCTTTGATCGAATACCACGCACCATGGGAAAGCTGGCCTGGCGCGCAAGTACCTCGGCCGAGTTGGGCGTGTGAAACCAGGCGTGCGCCACAATGGCCATGGGCAAACGGGCCTGCCCACCCACCGAACCCTCACGACGGGCAACATCCACCAGCCAGCGCGTCTCACCCACCTGATCATCGCGATTCCACTCGGCTTCGCAGTGCACCGTAGCCAGAACATTGTGACGACTGGCGTCGCGCCTGTAGTGCTCAGGCATGTAATCCTGCTTGAGCGCGTCGTAGTTACCCAGAAAAAAATTCGGCTCCGGATGATCGCTCAACCAGGGATATCGACCCGTGCACGGCAGCCACAGATGGTGATGGGCATCAACCAGGGTGACCGCGGATGCGTCATCATTCCAGCGACCATGAATCGTCTGAGGATGCGCTTTACTCATACCCGGGTGCCTCCGTCGACCATCAGGGTTGCCGCTGTCATAAAGGAGGCCTCCTCAGATGCCAGCCAGAGAATCGGCCAGGCGACCTCTCGCGGGTCTGCCCAGCGCCGCTGCAGATTGACGTCGACCTTTTCGGTGCGCAGATCATGCTCGGTCTTTCCGCTGGGGGCCGCACGACGTACATGAAATGGGGTAAGTGTCAGCCCCGGACAGACCGCGTTCACGCGCACGCCATGCTGAGCCTCTTCAAAGGCGAGCGTGCGGGTCATCGACAAAATGCCCGCCTTGGCGACGTCGTATTGCCCCATTCCGGCCCTGGGATTGATCGCATGGGTTGACGAAATGTTGACGATGGCCCCCTGGCCGCTGGCTCGAAGGGCGGGCAGACAAGCCCGGGTCAAATACGCATAGCTGAGCAGATTGACTGAAAGAATCCTGTGCCAGGTTTCGGCCTGGGCCTCAGCAAGCGGCTCATAGGCGCGAACGCCTGCATTGTTGACCAGCACATCAATCTGCCCAAAATGACCCAACACCTGATCTGCCACCCTGCTGGCCGCCGCCTCTTCGCCCAGATCAACCGGTACCTCCAGCACTGATGACCCGGTACAGGCCGCGCGAATAGCCTGCGCGACCTCAGCCAGGGGCGAGCTCGGAAGATCAACCAACGCGACTCGTGCGCCTTCCTCACAAAACAGCTTTGCAGTCGCCGCGCCGATTCCACCAGCCCCACCCGTGATGATCGCCACCTTATCCTTGAGTCGGTTCATAAGCCATCCATCGTGTCATGCAGTGTTGTGTGTCCGCGTAGCGTGCAGGCAACGGCCACCAGGCTGTAAACGCTCATAAAAGCGCCGCACAAGGGCATCGCCCCGTACCACCAGGCCTTGTCCCAGCCCAGAAACGGAGTGACTTCGCCCGACTCGCGCATAAAGCGCCAGCCCATCCAGGCCAGCACAAGCGCAACTGTAAGCATGCCCAGATGTATCAGCGCCCACCAGACTCGCTTCAATAAGGGCGGCAGAAATCGGTCCAGCGCGTTGACGCGATACAGCGACCCCTCGCGCCAAAGGGCGAGCGCGCCCGCGAAGGTCATCCAGCCAAACAGCATCTCAACCAGTTCGTCGTAACCGGTCAGCGGAACCGCGGGAAACAGACGCTGAAGCATGCCCATGCTCAGCAGAATGAACAGGCCGCTCAGGCACGAGACGACAACCCAGCGACACAGCCTGGCAACCGATTGATCGAGTGTTCGTATCAGTGACATCGCCGATTCGCTCATCGTACCTGGCCCAACCCAACAAGTTTGGGCAGCCAGGTTGACAGGACCGGCACGTAGGTGACCAACATAAGTACCGCGATCAGCGCGAACAGATAAGGCGCCAACTCGCGGGCAATGCTTGCGATCGGTGCGCGCGCGATGCCGGACACCACGTACAGGCACAGGCCCACCGGTGGCGTTACAAGCCCAATCATCATGTTGAGCACCAGAATGACGCCGAAATGAATGGGGTCGATGCCGATCTCTGCCATGACGGGGGCCAGAATGGGGTAGGCGATGATCATGACGGCGATCGTCTCCAGGAACATGCCCAAGAACAGCAATACGAGATTAACCAACAGCAAAATGACCCAGGGCTCTTGCGAGATACCCATCAAGGCCTGAAGAATCGCATTGGGCACCTGCTGCTGCACCAGCACCCAGCCGAAGGGCGCCGCCATGGCAATGATGATCATCACCTGCGCGGTTTGCCGACCGCTTTCCCACATTACCCGCCAGAAATCGCGCCCCCGAATCTCGCGGTACACAAAACGCCCCAAAATAAAGGCATAGCCCGCCGCGATCACCGAGGCCTCGGTGGGTGTGGCCAGTCCGCCCAGAATGGCACCCAGGATAAGTGGCGGAAGGGCCAGTGCAGGTAGCGCCCGAAAAATGGTCCGCAGGGCTGGTGACCAGCCCGGAAAGCCTGATGAACGCGGCAGTTTTCGCCGATGCGCCTCAATGGCTATAGCGGCCATCAGGCCCAGACCCAGCAACAGGCCTGGTACCACACCCGCCAGAAACAATGCCCCGACTGAGACGTTGGCCAGACTGCCGAAGATGACAAACGGGATGCTGGGCGGAATGATGGGCCCAATGGTTGCCGAAACAGCCGAGATGGTGGCCGCGTACTCAGGGGAGAAACCCTCACGTGTCATGGCGCGAATCTCAACCACGCCCAGCCCAGCGGCGTCAGCCACCGCAGAGCCCGACATGCCCGCGAACAACATGCTGCCAATGACATTCACATGGGCCAGACCACCCCTGACCTTGCCCACCAGCAAATTGGCAACGGCAAAGATACGTTCGGTCGTGCCGCCCAGATTCATCAGGTTGCCAGCCAGAATAAAGAACGGTATGGCCAGCAGAGGAAATGACGTTGTCGCCGCGTACGCACGCTGCATGAAGATAACCAGCAGGTCTGGCCCTACGGTCACTACCATGACGCCGATCGCCACCAGCGCGAGCGCCGCGGCAATCGGCAGTCCCAGCAGAATCGTGAGGCAGACCGCCGTCAGGACACCAGCGAGCAACACGGGCTAAGCCTGAAAACGGGTGTTACAGGCCAGGTATCAGCCGCGGGCCGCGTTCACCAGCTGCGTCCATTCATTCCAGACCGTATCGCCCAGGCTTTTCTTGAGGACCTCATAGGCGGGCCCCATGCGCTCGCGAAATGGCGCCACATCGGGTCGCGTGATGGCGACACCGGCTTGCTGCATGCGTGCAAGCATGGACTCTTCAGCATCCTGAACGCCTTTGCGGGCAGCCGCACCCGCCACCGTCGCCTCTTCACTGATGATCTTGCGCTGGGCATCGTTCAGCTTGCCTTGCCAGGCACGCGGATTGGCAGCGAACATGATTGAGGTATAGATGTGGCGCGTGAGCGCGACATGGCTTTGCACCTCGAAAAACTTGGCAGCGAACGTGGTGCCAATGGGATTGTCCTGACCGTCAACCGCCTTGTTCGCCAGGGCCAGGTACACCTCCTGGAACGCAATGGTCTGTGTACTGGCGCCCAGGGCCTCAAAAGCAGCCTTGATGGCAAGCTCAGGCGGCACACGCAGCTTGAGCCCCTTGACATCGTCCGGACGGTTCACGGCGCGGCGGCTGTTGGACAGGGCGCGAAACCCCCATTCGAAATTGGCAATCCAGGAAAACCCCGCAGCCGCCAGTTGTTTGCTCAACCAGTCGCGCGCCGTCACATCGAGAGTTTTGTGCGCATGGGCATAGCTGTCGAACTGGTAGGGAATATTGATGACGCCAACGGCCTTGGACATCGCCTCAATATTGGCTGGGTTCATCAAAATCATATCGATGGCGCCCAGCTTGGTCTGCTGAGCGGTCTCAACCGGCGAGCCCAGGGCATTGTTTGGAAAGATGTTGATCTTGACCTGACCGTTGGTGCGCTCTGCGATGCGCTTGACCATCTTGTCGGCCTCTATGTGCACCGGATGCGACACATCAGCCGGATGGGTCAGCTTCAACTCAACATTCGCACGAGCAGGCAGTACGGTGACGGCCGCAAGACCTGCTGCACCAGCTTTGAGAATCTGACGACGATTTGACGTTTGCACGGTCATGAAAGTTGTCTCCAAAATTTATTGTCTTGAGCAAAGGCATCGCTGCTTGGCGTCAGGCGGTCGGGGACTGACATTCCGAGGCGAGCAAGTCATGTTGACAGATTCATCAAGGGCCATGCAACAATCGCGTATGAATATCTTTCCAATTCTTAAGGCCCACGGCCAAACCGGACAAGCCCTCGCAGTCGGACTGGTCGGCGCGGGCGAGTTTGGCGCCACCTTCGTGGCTCAGTCGCTGCGCACACCCTCGATTCGAATCGCGGCCATCTGTGATCGTGACACCGATCGCGCCAGGTCCGCTGCAGCCGCAGCGGGGCTCACCGAATCTCAGTATCAGGTCTGCGCTGATGCAGCGCTTGCCAAGGCAGCGATCGCCCAAGGCCGGATCGCCATCGTCTCCGACGCCGCCACCATGGCACAGCTACCGGTCGCCGCCGTGCTTGAGGCTACCGGTGATCCGGCCGCTGCGGCGGCCACCGCACTGGCGGCCATCGAAGCGGGTAAGCATGTCGTGCTGGCAACCAAGGAGGCTGAAATCGTCGTGGGGCCTGAGCTTGCGGCGCGGGCAGCAGAGCGCGGTGTGATTCACTCGCCGGTCGACGGCGACCAACCCAGTCTGTTGATCGGCCTGGTCGACTGGGCCCGAACGCTGGGGTTTCCGGTCGTTTGCGCCGGCAAATCCAGTGAGTCCGACTTTGTGTTTAACCCTGAGACCCAGACGCTCACCGCCTGGGGTGAGACCGTCTCGGTCGCTGACTTCAAG
>JBIKMC010000032.1:0-18955 GCA_044359405.1 Burkholderiaceae bacterium | reverse complement strand
TTCATGGACGCTGGCCGTCGTGGGTGCGGGCGCCGGCGGCGTTGAAATGGCGCTGGCCATGCAGTGGCGTCTGCATGAGGCGCTGCGTTCGCAGGGCCGCGACCTGGCCCGTCTGCGCATCGAGATTTTTGCAGCGGGTGGCACGATACTGGCCACCCACAATCGGCGGGTGCAAGCAATTTTTGCCGATACCTTGCGGCGCCGCGGCATCACCGTGCACTTAAATACCGCCATCCGTGACCAGGATGCCCACTGCCTGGTGGCCCACGATGGCCGCCGCTTCCCGGTTGATGAAACACTGTGGGTCACGCAGGCCGGTGGGCCGGAATGGCTGCGCGATACCGGGCTTGCGCTGGACGCCCAGGGCTTTGTCCGGGTCGACGACAGCCTGCGCAGCCTCACCGATCCAATGATTTTTGCCGCCGGTGACGTCACCGCCTTTGACGCCCGCCCGCTAGAAAAGGCGGGTGTCTTTGCGGTCCGCATGGGACCGCCACTGGCCGCCAATCTGCGCGCAGTCCTGCTGGGCCGCACGCCCAGCCCCTGGCGTCCACAACGTCATTGGCTGGCGCTCATTTCCACCGGCGATCGCCATGCCGTGGCCTCGCGCGGCCCTATCGGATTCGCGGGCGAGTGGGTCTGGCGCTGGAAGGACTGGATTGACCGTCGTTTCATGCGGCGCTTCAGCGACTTGCCGCCGATGGCGGCGAACGGGTCGACCTCTCCTTCAACCCAAACCGGAGGCATAGCCCTGGAGGGTGAAGAGGCACGTCAGGCGCTGTCGGCGCTGGCCATGCGATGCGGCGGCTGTGGTGCCAAGGTCGGTGCCAATGTCCTGTCACGTGCGCTCGCCGATCTGAAGCCGGTACAACGCAGCGATATCGTGCTGGGTCTGGATGCGCCAGACGATGCGGCCGTGGTCCGAGTGCCCGCGGGCAAGGCTATGGTGCACACGGTCGACTTCTTTCGCGCCTTCATCGATGACCCCTATGTATTTGGCGAGATCGCCGCCGTGCATGCCCTGGGTGACCTCTACGCCATGGGGGCCGAGCCCCAAAGCGCCACCGCCATCCTGACCGTGCCACCCGGGCTCGAGTCAAAGACTGAGGCCTTGCTGCGCCAACTTATGAGCGGCGCTCTGGCGGCTCTCAATGCGGCCGGTTGTGCTTTGGTGGGCGGACACACCGGCGAGGGCCGTGAGTTGGCACTGGGCTTCGCGCTGAACGGGCTCATCGACGCCTCGCTGCACGCGATGACCCGCAAAAGTGGACTGCGCCCTGGCGACCGACTCATCCTCACCAAGCCCATCGGAACCGGCACTCTCTTCGCGGCGCACGGGCGCGCCTCCGCGCGCGGGCGCTGGATTTCTGCCGCACTCGACTCCATGCGGCAATCCGGTGGTGAAGCCGCACGGCTGCTCCGCGCTCACGGCGCCGCCGCCTGCACCGACGTCACAGGCTTCGGACTATTGGGCCATCTGGTTGAGATGACGCGCCCATCCGCCGTGGACGTCGAACTCGATCTGGCCGCAATACCTGTGCTGGACGGCGCGATCGAATGCGTTCAGGCGGGTCTGGTGAGCTCACTTCAGCCCGACAACCTGCGGCTGAGAAGGGCTCTGCGCAACGGTGCCGATTTTGCTGCTGACCCTCGACACACGTTGCTGTTCGATCCGCAGACGGCGGGAGGCCTCTTGGCCGGCGTACCGGCCGATCAGGCCGAGACCTGCGTGCACGTACTCCGGCAGGCCGGATTCGCGCACGCGGCGATCATTGGCGAGGTTCTGCCGCAGAGCGATGCGATCGAGCCCGTCCTGCTGCGAGCCTGATCAATACACGCGAGCTACCACCTCAAATCACCGCCAAGGCGCTATTGAGCTGATCCGTGACCAGCATGAAGCCGGGTGCATGGGTAATACAGAACTCAGGCTTGACCGCCGCGATCACTGACTGAGGCGTGACGCCACACGCCCAGAAAACCGGTAGCTCATCCGCATGCACGGGCACCGCATCGCCATAGTCAGGCTTGTCGAGGGCGCGAATGCCGATCAGCTCTGGGTGACCTATGTGCACCGGCGCGCCATGCACGGCTGGAAAGCGACTGGTGATCTGTATGGCTCGAATCGCATCGGCAGGCTTGAGCGGCCGCATGGACACCACCATAGGGCCGCTAAAAACACCAGCTGGTGCGGTCGCGATGCTGGTGCGGTACATGGGCACATTGGTGCCACAGGCGATATGCCGAACCGGGACGCCTGCCTCCAGCAGGGCCTCCTCGAATGAGAACGAGCAGCCCAACACAAAACTCACCAAGTCATCGCGCCACAGCGAATGCAGGTCGTCAACCTCGGCCACCAACTCACCCTGGCGCCAGATGCGGTAGCGCGGGATGTCGGTCCGTATGTCCAGATCGCTGCCCAACGCGGGCAGGCGCGGATCGCCGGGCGCCGAAGCGGCCAACAGCGGGCACGGCTTGGGATTGAGTTGACAGAAACGCAGGAAATCGTAGGCCAGCGACTGCGGCAGGATAGCCAGGTTACCCTGCACATATCCCGGCGCGATACCCGCGGTCGGGCCGCGGAAAGCGCCCTTGCGCACCGCCAGCCGGGCCTCAAGACCGCTGGCGAAACGGTAAGCGGTGGATGTTGAACTCATGAGGCCGGATGGAAGCACGGTTTGACGTCGTTCGTCCAGCCAGACCCCGATACCCGACGGGGCGATCGCACAAATCATGCCCATCGGTCTAGCATCACAGACCTCGCGTGAAAGCGGCTCGCCAACGAGGGCCGTCACCCGCGACTGATAAAACCCATCAGATCGACGCACGCACCGTGGACATCTCCGTCAAGCTGCCCCCGCAACTCACCCAGGCAAACGCCCCACTGACTCAGGCGGTGGACGTCATCGATGCCGAAGGCCAGCGCCGAACGGTCAGCATTCCAGCTGAGCGCGATCTCACCATCTACCTCGACAAGCGCGAGCTCATCACCCTGATGACTCTGGGCGCACACCCTGAATGGCTCACCCTGGGCTACCTGCTCAATCAACGCATGATCCGCCACGCGTACGAGCTGGAATCCATCACCGTCGACTGGTCGGTCAACGCCGCCGCGGTCAAGACCCGGATGGGTTCAAGCCCCGCCCGACACGAACTCGGGCGACGGATTATCACAACGGGTTGCGGTCAGGGCAGCATGTTTGCCGGGCTGATGGATGAACTTGACCGCCTGCCCCTGTCGCCCAATGCAAGGCTGAGCCGCGAGACCGTCTTCGCTATTGTGCAAACCATCCGCGAGCGGGATACGGTTTACAAAAATGCCGGTTCAGTCCATGCCTGCGCCCTGTTTGAGGGCTCGCAACTACGCTGCTTCATTGAAGACGTGGGTCGGCATAACGCACTCGATGCAATCGCGGGCTGGTTGGCTTTGGGTAATCTGCATCAACAAGCCGAACCCTGGGTGCTCTACACCACGGGGCGCCTCACCAGCGAGATGATCATCAAGGCTGCACAGATGGGAGTGGCCATTGTCATCTCGCGCAGCGGCATCACCCAGATGGGGCTTGAGCTCGCTCGGCGGCTGGGCGTATGCGCCATCGGCCGGGCTCTCAATCGACACTTTCTGTGTTTTAGCGCTGATGACCGACTCAGTATTGCCTGAGGAATCAGCAGGTATCTCATTTGCGTGTCGACCCTGAGCGAGGGCATCCCAGCGCACCTCCAACGGAACCAAAATCGTTGACACCAAAATAGTTGAAAAGTAACGTATCACCATGGACATCGCCATTTTGGGCGGCGGTCACGGCTGCTACGCCGCCGCCGCCGATCTCACCGAGGCTGGTCATCGCGTACGCCTGTGGCGCCGCGATTACGCCGCTCTCGCCCCCGTACTGGAGAGTGGCAGCATCATTTTGAAAGATGTCGCTGGCACGCGCGAGGTACGCATTTACCGGGTCTGCCGCGATATCGCGGAGGCCGTGCGGGGAGCCGAACTGATCGCGCTGCCGACGCCCGCTACAGCGCAGGACGACATCGCCCGCTTGATGGCGCCCCACCTGTCGGACGGTCAGGTGGTCTTTCTGGCACCGGGTACCCTGGGGGCCTTCATCATGCCCCGTATCGCGCGCGCCGCGGGCTCGCGAGCACGCGTGCTCTGGGCCGAAACCGGTACCCTGCCCTACCTGGCGCGCAAGCATGGCCCGCGTGAAGTCAATGTCACGGTCAGAGCCGTGCGGCTTCCCACAGGCGTCTACCCGGCTGAACAGTCGCGGCAGGCACTCGATGTTATTCAGCGTGCCTGGCCCAGTGTATTGCCCTGCGGCGATGCGCTGTCGGGCGCGCTGATGAATGCCGGCCCCATCATTCACCCGCCTCTCATCGTCATGAATGCCGCGCCACTGCAACACTTTGAGCGATGGGATATTCACACCGAGGGCACGCAGCCCTCGGTTCGTGCCGTCACCGATGGGCTCGATGCTGAGCGTATCGCCATTCGCGAAGCCTTGGGTTACGGCGCCCCTCATTTTCCGCTGGCTGACCATTACCGCAACGACCAGTGGATGTATGGCGACGCCCACAAGAAACTTCAAAAATCAGGCGACTGGCGCGAACACATTGATCTGAGCACGCATCGCTATGTCACCGAAGACACCGAGTTGGGGCTGGCCCTGCTCGCATCGCTCGCCCGCTGGGCTGAGGTTGATGCGCCGCTGGCCCACGGGCTGTTGGCCATCACCGGCGGTTTTCTTGGACGCGACCTGCGGCGCGGTCCCCGCACGCTCGAGTCGCTGGGCCTGTGGGATCTTGATCGCGCCCACCTGCAGGCCATGCTGCACACCGGTGAAGACCTCTGAGGTCTGCCATGAACCCCAACGCCCTACCCCGCTTCGCCGCCGCTGGCGCTGGTCGCATGGGACGTGGCATCGCACTGGCCTTCGCCTGGGCGGGTTACCGGGTATCCCTCATCGATCTCAAAATTCGCAGCCCGCAGGAATGGGCCCGTTTGCTGAGTGATATCGACCATGAGTTGCAGACCAGTCTGAAAGCGCTGTCTGACCTGGGTGCTTTGCCTGCAGACCTGATTCCGGCCATCCTTGAACGCATCGATCGAGTTAAAGCTCAGGATGCTCCTGGGGCACTGGCCGCGGCTGACCTGGTATTCGAAGGCGTGCCCGAGACCCTCGAGGCCAAGCGCCAGGCCTTCGAGATCTTGAATCGCTGCTGTCGCGAAGACGCCATCCTCACCTCGACCACCAGCAGCATATTGGTCACCGAGCTGAGCAACCTGGTACGCAAGCCCGAGCGTTTTCTGAACATTCACTGGCTTAATCCAGCCTACGTCATTCCCGTGGTCGAGTTGTCGGTTCACCCCGGCACCGACCCTGCGACCCTTGAAAAGGCTCGCGGACTCATGCAGGCCATCGGCAAGATGCCGGTGGTGTGTGGCGCGACTCCGGGCTACATCGTGCCTCGACTGCAGGCTCTGATCATGAATGAGGCAGCGCGCATGATCGAGGAAGGCGCCGCCACGGCTGAAGAAATCGACCGGGCCACCCGCTACGGTCTGGGTCTTCGATTTGCCGCCCTGGGTGTGGTGGAATTCATTGATTTCGGCGGCGCCGACATTCTGTCCCACGCCAGCCGTGAGATGTCGGCATCGGTCAGCGCCGAGCGTTACCGCGCCCCCGAAGTGCTCAACCGAATGATGGCCGCTGGCGAACTGGGACTCAAAACAGGGCGCGGTTTCTACGATTATGCGGGTCGCGACGTGCAAGCCTACCGCCGGGATGTTCTGTCGCGAACGCTGGGCATGCTCAATCACGCGGGTGGTTTCAAACCGGCCAGTCGTGACACAATTTCCTGAATTTGGTTTTTTATCCCCCTTCACCGCCCTACGGGGCCTGAACCAGGAGTCGTTCAACATGACCATCAAGCGCCGCCACGCAATTGCTTCGGCATTGGCCACTGCACTGGTGCTGTCCGCTGCGGGTACCGCATCGGCCCAGCAGGTCACGCTCAAAGCCGTCAACGCCTTTCAGGAGGGCACCACCTACGCCAAGAACTTTGAAGCCTTTGTTAAAAAGGTGAACGACGAAGGTAAAGGTCTTGTGCAGATCAATTATCTGGGTGGCCCCAAGGCCATTCCCACCATGGAACAAGGCGCCGCTCTGCGCAATGGCGTGGTCGACCTGTCCAACACCACCACCTCGTTCGTGGCCAGCGTCTCGCCCGAATCGCTCAGTGTCAATTACGCCACCGTCCCCTGGGCCGAGATGCGCCGCAACGGCACGGTTGAGTTTCTCAATAAACTCATGGTGGAAAAAGGCCTTTACTACTTCGCTCGCACGGGTGATGGCGTGCCGTATCACATCTACCTCAACAAGCCCATCAACAAGGCCGACCTGTCCGGTCTCAAGATTCGCATCGCGCCTATTTATCGCGAGTTCTTCTCGCGCCTGGGCGCGTCGGTCATGCAGGTCGCACCCGGAGAGGTCTTTACCGCGCTCGACCGCGGGGTAGTCGACGGTTATGGCTGGCCGCTGCTGGGCATCTTCGATCTGGGCTGGCATGAAAAGACCAAGTACCGCGTTGACCCCGGTTTCTACAATATCGAGCTGGGCGTGATCTTCAGCGCCAAGACCTGGAATAGTCTCTCGCAGGCCCAAAAAGACTTCCTCAACAAGCAGGGTGAATGGCTGGAGAGCCTCAATGCCGACATGAAGAATGTACAGGCGCCCGCAGAGCTCAAGCGTCAGGCCGACGCCGGCATTCAGGTCATCAAACTGCCAGAAGCTGAAGCCAAGAAATTGCTTGATCTATCGCTGGAAGCTGGCTGGGCTGGTGTTATCGCCACCAGCCCCACCCATGGTCCCAGGCTGCGTCAGTTGATGGCTCCCTGATCGACGGCACGGCACAGCCCGGGGTAAACCTGCCGCTGCCCGCCTGAAGCTGCTGCTGATGGCGGGTATGCCAGTTATTTGATGACACCGACACCATCGCCGCGCCGTCACAGCGCCTATGCCGCGCTGATGCGCGCATGCGGCTTCGTTGCGGCATCCACGGTGGCCTTCATTACCCTGCTGGTGTGTTTTGATGTCATCGGTCGCAACCTGGGCCTGCGCACGCTGCCCTGGATCAACGAAGTCACCGAGTACGCGCTGCCTATCGCAACCCTGGCCGCCGCGCCCTGGCTCATGTGGCGCAATCAACATGTGCGCCTCGATCTGCTGGGCATGGTGCTGTCGCCACAAGGCCAGCGTCGGGTCGACCGTTTATCGGCGCTCATTGGATTGTTAATCAGTCTGGTGCTCGTCTGGTATGGCATTCGCACCGTCGTTGACAGCCATAGCGCGGGCAGTCTGGTACTGAAGGCCCTGGTGTTTCCCGAATGGTGGCTTTACCTGCCCTTCCCGCTAGGCTTCGCGCTGCTGGCGCTCGAGTGCGGGCGCCGCGTGCTATTTCCCGCTGCGCTGACGTCGGACGAGGCGCAGGCATGATCTGGTGGCAGGGCCTTTTACTGCTGTTCGGCGTGCTCACCGTGCTGCTGCTGGCCGGACTGCCGGCGGGTATCGCCTTTCTCGCCATCAATCTGGTGGGAGCCCTGGTTTTTCTGGGTGGTGAAGCGGGCCTGATGCAGGTCGTCCGAAATGGGGTCGCCTCAGTCACCAATTTTTCGCTCACACCCATTCCCTTCTTCATTCTGATGGGCGAAGTGCTGTTCCACACCGGCCTGGCCATGAAGGCCATCGACAGTTTCGATCGCGCCATTCGCGGTGTACCCGCCCGCCTGAGTGTGGTGGCGATTGTGGCGGGTACTGTTTTCTCGGCGATATCGGGCTCGACCATCGCCACCACGGCTCTGCTGGGCAGTCTGTTGCTGCCCGAGATGCTGCGCCGCGGCTACCACCCGCGCATGGCCATGGGTCCCATCATGGCGATTGGTGGGGTCGACATGCTGATTCCACCCTCGGCCCTCACCGTGCTGCTGGGGAGTCTGGCCGGTATTTCCATCTCTGGCCTTTTGATCGCAGGCGTGGTTCCGGGCCTGCTGCTGGCGGTGATGTTTCTGGCCTGGATCATGATCAGCGCAGCCCGCAACCCGGCGCTCGCGCCCGCCTCGGCACCTGAATCGGTGAGCGGCTGGGCGCGCTGGGGACCTCTGCTGGTCAACGTGACACCCCTGGTGCTGATCTTCGTGCTGGTGATCACCGCCATGTCGGCCGGCTGGGCCACACCCACCGAAAGCGCGGCTCTGGGCGCACTCGCCACCGTCCTGGTCAGCGTCCTGTACCGCTCGCTATCCTGGAAGGCAATGGCTCAGGCTCTGTCCGGAACCGCCGCTATTTCGGGGGTGATTCTTTTCATCATCATTGGCGCCACCACCTTCTCGCAGATTCTGTCGTTCTCTGGCGCGACCAACGGTCTGGTCTCGCTCATCCGCGATTCGGGCCTGACGCCCTGGGGCATTCTGCTGGGCATGGTACTCATCCTGCTGGTGCTGGGCTGCTTTCTCGATCAGGTCAGCATGATGCTGATTACCCTGCCGTTTTTCATGCCACTGGTGACGCACTACCAGTGGGATCTTCTCTGGTTTGGCGTGCTCTATCTCATCTGCATGCAACTGGGCCTGCTGACCCCACCCTTTGGCATGCTCCTCTTCACCATGCGCAGCGTCGCCCCAGCCAGCATTCCCACCCGTGAGATTTTTGCCGCCGTCACGCCCTACGTCGTCATGGGTGTTCTCATGATCGGCCTGGTCTGGCTCGTTCCCGGGCTGGCGACCTGGTTGCCGGCTGTTCTGATCGGAAAATGAATCTGTCCCTCTCACCTGCTGATGCGGCCGACCTGGTTCGCACATCGGAAGTTCATCGAGACCTGTACCTGAGCCCGTCCGTGTTCGACCTCGAAATGCGCGAAGTCTGGGGCCGCGCATGGTTGTTCGTGGGGCATGACAGCCACATTCCGAGGCCGGGCGACTTCGTCACGGTCGATCTCGCCAGCCGCCCCGCCATCATGATCCGACGTGAAGACGGCGGCATATCGGTGCTGAGCAATCGATGTGCACACAAGGGGGCCCCGGTCTGCCATGCGAGTGCGGGCAACGTTGGACGCTTTCTGCGCTGCGGTTATCACGGCTGGTCGTATCGGCTGGACGGCAGTCTGCTGGGGCAACCCCTGAAACATGGCTACGTCGACAGTGGCTTCGAGCAATGCGAGGGTCAGCGCGGCCTATCGCCTTGGGGCGAGGTGGCCGTGCATCGCGGTTTCGTCTTCGCGCGCGCTATCGCGGGGGGCCCGTCTTTCCAGACCATGATGGGTGAACTACTGGCCGCACTTGATCTCTTGTGCGACCGTTCACCGACGGGTCGACTGTCGATCGCGGGCGGGGTGGTGCGCACCCGATTCGCGGCCAACTGGAAGCTCTATCTCGAAAACATCAATGACGCGGTCCATCCGGTGACCACTCATGCCTCAGCCACGCAGTCGGCTCAGGCGGTGTGGACCTCGCACGGTACCGATGCCGCGCCGCCACTGGCCATGCGGCAGCTGTTGCCCTTTGCCTCTGGCTATCAATTTTTTGAGCAAATGGGCGCGCGCCTGCTCCCGTACGGCCACAGCCTGCTGGGCACCCGGCAGAGCCTTCATACCAGCTACACCGATCTGGGCGAATACGGCCACGCTCTCCAACAGGCGCATGGCGCAGCGCGCGCTCAGGCAGTCCTTGAATTTGCGCCACAGAACGTGGTGTTCTATCCCAATATGGCGCTTAAAGGCACCCCTCAGGTGATGCGCGTATTGCGCCCTGTCTCGGCCGCTGAAACGGTGCTGGAAGCCTGGGCCTTTCAGCCCGAGGGAGCTCCGGCTGAGCTGCTGCAGAGTGCCCTGATGTACAACCGCCAGGTGTTTTCGCCTATGTCCATCGTGGCCCATGACGATCTGCATCTGTTCGAGCGCATGCAGCACAGCCTGGCCGCCCAGGGCAATCCCTGGGTCAGCCTGCATCGCGGTGCGGGCGCTGACAATGGCCATCGCCCTCGCGATGTCGACGGCGTCGACGAAGGGCTGCACCGCAACCAGTTTCAGGCCTGGCGTCACTTCATGAAACAGGCCGCCCAGCCATGAGCAAGAGCACGCACGCTCACCACTCAGCCATGAGCAATCGAGGGGGATCATCTGCCCACAACGACCCCAGCATCATGCTCGAGCGTGAGCTGACTGCCTTCGTGCTGCATGAAGCGCGTCTGCTGGATGAACAGCGACTCGAGGACTGGAACGCACTCTTTGCGCCCGACGGCTGGTACTGGCTGCCTGCCCACGCAAGCCACACTGATCCGCTTCTGCAGGCATCACACCTGTATGACGATCGAATGCTGCGCGAAGTTCACATCGCACGACTGCGCAGCGCGCAGGCACACTCGCAGCAGTCGCCCGGGCAGTGCCACCATCTGATGCAGAAGCCGCAGATTGAAAACATCGATCCGGCAAACGCGCGCTATCGGCTGCGCACTGCCTTCATTTACACAGAGCTTCGAAGCGGCCGTACAGTCAGCCTGCCGGGCGTCGCCTGGCATGACCTGCGCTCAATCGACGGACAACTGCGCATTCAACTCAAGCGGGTTGACCTACTGCACGCGGCCGAATCCCTGCCGGCAGTTGAGTTCTATGTATAAAAACCCGCTGTTATTCAGGCATGTCGATGAGCGTGCGCAGGCTGGTTTTCAGCGCATCTGCGCGCTCAAGGCCGAACGGGGCCAGTACCTTGGCCTCATGCTCGCGGGCCCGCTCAATCAGACGCGATACGGTACGCTGCCCTTTGGGCGTGATGCGCACCAGCGTCACCCGCCGGTCGCTTTCATCAACCATGCGAGTGATCTGACCGCGGGCCTGCATGCGGTCCAACAGGCGACTGGTTGTCGGGGTCTTCATAATGGCCAACTCGGCCAGCCGACTCGTACTCACGGGATGGCCCTCGGCCAACGAGGCCAGCACACGCCACTCAGACACGCTCAGGCCCTGGGCTCTCACCACGCGGTGGAACTCACTCGAAATGCGGTGACTGGCCTGCGCCAGCAGGGCAGCCAGATACGTGTCGACAAAACCGGTTTGCGATGTTCGCGCCATGACGCGATTATCGACTGATCCAGCCCTCGCGCGAAAGGAGTCATGCGATGCACGCCGCCAAAAACCGCTTCAGCGCTAGCGCCATTCGCGCGCTCGTACGCGAAACCGAAGTGCACAAGGCGGTCTACACAGACCCTGAGGTCTTTGACCTCGAAATGAAGCATTTGTTCTTCAACACCTGGGTCTTCGTCGGTCACGCCAGCCAGATTCCCAAACCGGGTGATTACTTCACCACTACCGTGGGCGTGGAACCCATCGTGATGGTTCGCCACAGCGACGGCAGCATCCGGGTGCTTTACAACCGCTGCGCCCACAAGGGCGTCAAATTGGTCACCGACACCTACGGCAGCACCGGCAAGTTTTTTCGCTGTCCGTATCACGCCTGGACATTCGGCACCGACGGAGCCCTGCAGAATATTCCTCTGCGACAGGGCTACGACAATACGGGTCTTGAGCATTGCGAGGCCTCGCAGGGATTGGCCTGCGCGGGCGCGGTACAGGTCTATCGCGATTTCGTATTCTGCCGCCTGGCGCCCCAAGGTATCGACTTTGCAAGCTTCTTTGGCGAGTCACTCAGCACGTTGGACAACATGGTCGATCGTTCCCCCGAGGGGTGCCTGGAAGTCGCGGGTGGCATGCTTCGTTACATGCACCACTGCAATTGGAAGATGCTGGTCGAGAATCAGACCGACACCTGTCACCCCATGGTGGCACATGAGTCATCAGCCGGCACCACGGTTCGCGTTTGGGAGCGACAGCCACCCGGAACACCGAAACCCATGGCCGTCGAGCAGTTTGCCCCCTTTGCCAACTCGTATCGCTTTTTTGAGGGCATGGGCATTCGCGTCTGGGAGAACGGTCATGGCCATACGGGCGTGTCTGACTCCATTCATGCTGCGTACTCGCCTATTGCGGGTTACCAGCAAGCGATGCAAGCCGCCTACGGCCCTGAGCGTGCGGCCCGTATTTTGGGCGAAGTCCGACACAACACGGTCTACTTCCCCAACATCATGGTCAAGGGTCCCATTCAGACCCTGCGTATTTTCAAACCTGTGGCGGTCGACCGTACCCTGGTCGAGAGCTGGACGTTTCGTCTGGTCGGCGCACCCGATCTTTTGTTTGAGCGTACCTGCATGTACAACCGGCTGGTCAATGCGCCCACCTCTATCGTGGGTCACGATGACCTTGAGGTCTACGAGCGAGCACAAGAGTCGCTCAAGACCCGCGGACGCGACTGGGTCAACGTCGCCCGCCTGTATAGACCCGAAGAGGTCAATGAGCGCAATCAGGCTACGAATGGCACCAACGAATGGCAGATGCGCAATCAGTTTCGAGCCTGGGTCAGGTTCATGACAGCCTCGATGGAACAGTGACATGAACACAGGATTTGAGACTGCACAACTGATCGCCTACGTGCTCGACGAGGCCGAGCTGCTCGATGCCGGCCGCTACGATGAGTGGCTGAATCTGTTCGACGAGGACGCGCGCTACTGGATGCCGCTTACGCCGGGCCAGACCGATCCGCTGCTGCACAATTCGTTGATGTATGAAGACAAGCTGCTGTTGCAGATACGCGTTGAACGGCTGGCCGGAGCCCGCACCTATTCGCAGCAGCCCAGAACCCGTTGCCACCACCTGCTGCAGCACCCGCGCGTTCAGCACGCCAACGACGCTTCGGGCGAGTATCGTCTGCGCACGGCCTTTCACTATGTTGAAACACGCGCTGATCAGCAGTGGCTGTATGCTGGATGGGCCACTCATCACCTGGTCCGTCGCGGCGACCGTCTTAAAATCAAGTTGAAGCGGGTTGACCTGGTCAACAGTGACGCCGCCTTCAGCAATATAAGCCTGTTCATGTAGCCCAATAAAACCGCCATGAGTTCTGTTGTCCCGATCGCCACGTCTCACCCAGTAACGGTCGCACAGGCCCTTCATGACAGCGCGCAGCGTTGGCCCGACCATGATTTCATGCAGGTCCTGCCCGAAACCGCGCGCGTCTACAACATCGCCCCAGTGGCCATCACGTACCGCCAGGCCGCCGAACGCGTTGCCAGCCTGCGCGACGCCTACGCGCGTGCAGGCTATGGCCATGGCCACCGTGTGGGCCTGTTGCTCGACAATCGACCGGCTTTTCTGCTGCACTGGCTGGCTTTGAATGCGCTGGGTGTTTCGGTTGTGCCCATCAACAGTGAACTTCGAGCGGCCGAGCTCGAGTACCTGATCGATCACTCTGAAATTGTGTTGGCGGTCGCCGTCACAGCGCGACACGACTCACTGCGCAAAGCGGCCCAGGCCGCCGGCTGCACGCTCAGCGTCATCGCTGATGATCAAGGCCCGCCGCCTGCGTTGCGCCCGGCACCCTTGGCGAGCTCGGCAATCATGCTGGCCAGTGAATGTGCGCTGCTCTACACCTCAGGAACCACCGGTAGACCGAAGGGCTGCATGCTGTCGAACCGGTATTTTCTGCTCGCCGCCCAGTGGTACGCCGGCCTTGGTGGCCATGTCCAACTGCAAGATGGCTGCGAACGCATGCTCACACCGCTGCCCCTGGTGCACATGAATGCCATGGCCTACTCGGTCACGGCCATGATCGTCACCGGCGGCACCATCATTCTGCTCGACCGCTTCCACCCCGATACCTGGTGGGACAGCGTGCGCGTTTCTCGCGCCAGCATCGTGCATTACCTCGGTGTTATGCCTGCCATGCTCATGAAGGCCGAGCCTTCGGCAGCTGACCGCCAGCATGCGGTGCGCTTTGGCTTTGGCGCGGGCGTTAATCGCAGCCTGCATGAACCCTTTGAGTCACGCTTTGGTTTTCCGCTGGTTGAGGCCTGGGCCATGACCGAGACGGGGGCAGGCGCATCCATCATTGCCGCCGAAGAGCCGCGTCAGGTTGGCACGAACTGCTTTGGTCGGGAGGGATCTGACGTTGAGGTCCGCTTGGTCAATGATGCCGGACAGGACGCGGGTGCCGATGAGCCCGGCGAGCTACTGGTCAGGCATGCGGGGCCTGAACCGCGCGACGGTTTTTTCTCGGGCTATCTGAAAGATGAAGCGGCCACCCGCGAGGCCTGGGCTGATGGTTGGTTCCACACCGGCGACGTGGTCCGGCGTGACGCTGAGGGTTATCTGCACTTTATCGACCGAAGAAAGAATGTCATCCGCAGAAGCGGCGAAAATATCGCTGCGGTCGAGGTTGAAAGCGTACTGGTGCAGCATCCCCTGGTGAAGGCAGCGGCAGTGGCGCCCACGCCCGACCCTATCCGTGGCGATGAGGTGCTGGCCTGCATCGTTGCAGCCCAAGCGCTGGGCTCGCTCCAGGCGCAAGAGGCCACCGCGCATGAACTGGTTGCCTGGTGTCTGTCACGACTGGCCTACTACAAAGCCCCCGGTTATGTGGCATTTGTCGATGCGCTGCCGCTCACCAGTTCGCAAAAAGTGCAGCGAGGCGAGCTTAAGGCGCTGGCGGCGCAGCTGCCGGGACAGCCCCACTGCGTCGACACCCGAGCGCTAAAAAAGCGCCAGGCCGCATGAACGATACGGATAAACCCGCAGCATTGAAAGCCGCGGCATCGTCAACCCTAGCATCGCCAGGTGCTGCATCGTCGACCCTAGCATCGCCTGGTGCAGCATCGTCAGCCGCTGCGGTCAAGGCGCGGGCGCGTGGCGCGCCGGCCATACGACGGCGACAGTCGTACGAAGGCGTGGCCGTCGCGGTACCGGTCACGGTTCCCTACCGTCGCTATTCCACCCGAGGTGCGCACTGGTTTCTGGGGCAAGGCCTCAAGCGACTGCTTGCCGATGCCCATCTCGACAAGGCGCAGATCGATGGCCTGAGTGTCAGCAGCTTCTCATTGGGCCCCGATACGGCAGTGGGCATCACCCAGCACATGGGTCTGTCGCCGCGCTGGCTTGACTTTTTGCCCAACGGGGGCGCCTCGGGCGTCATGGCCCTGCGACGCGCTGCGCGGGCGGTGCAGGCGGGTGATGCCGAGATCGTAGCCTGCGTCGCGGCCGATACCAATCATGTCGATTCGTTCCGGCTGATGCTGGGCGGGTTCAGCTATTTCGCCCGTGATGCCAGCTACCCCTACGGTGCGGGTGGGCCCAACTCTATCTTCGCCCTCATCACGGCCAACTATATGCGGCGCTACGGCGCCCGGCGCGAAGACTTCGGTCGAATCGCGGTCGCACAGCGTACCAACGCCGTGCTCAATCCACATGCCTTGTTTCGCCAAGCGCTCAGCCTTGAGGAGTACATGGCTGCACGGGCCATCTCTGACCCGGTCCATCTCTTTGACTGCGTAATGCCCTGCGCCGGGGCCGAGGCTTTTCTGGTGATGAGCGAAGCGCGTGCGCGCGAGCTTGACCTTGCCCATGTGACGGTACGCGGCGCGATCGAACGGCACAATGCCTTTAGCGATGACCCGGTGATGGAGCGCGGCGGCTGGCGGGTTGATCGTGACGAGCTCTACGCGCAGGCAGGAATCTCGCCTGACGATATCGATTTCATACAGACCTATGACGACTATCCGGTCATTGTCATGATGCAGTTCGAGGATCTGGGCTTTTGCGACAAAGGCGAGGGCCCAGCTTTCGTCCGCTCGCACGACCTCACCTATGCGGGTAGCTTTCCCAACAACACCGGCGGCGGTCAGCTCTCTACGGGGCAGGCAGGCGCAGCCGGCGGCTATCTGGGCATGAATGAAACGCTACGGCAACTGACCGGGCAGGCGGGCGAGCGCAGCGTGCCCGGCGCCGAGCTGGGGCTGGTTTGTGGCTTCGGCATGGTTACCTATGACCGCTGCCTGTGCACTGGTGCGGTCATTCTGGGGCGCACATCATGACCATGCCGCTCATGCGTCCCCGGCGCAAGAACCCGGTTCTGCGCACTCGCACCATCAACCTGCCACCGTCCGCGCGTGGCCGCACCGCTCTGGGGCTGACAGCCGCCGCAGCCGAGGGACGGTTGATGCTGCAAGTTTGCGAGCAATGCCAGACGGTGCAGTACCCCCCGCGGGAGGCCTGCCAGCACTGCCTGAGCGAGCGTCTGCCCTGGCGGGAGCAGGATGGCGCGGGCGAGTTGCTGGCCATCACCATTCTTCGCCACAGCAATGACCTTTTTTTCCGCGAGCGCCTGCCCTGGCGAGTGGGCATGGTCAAACTTGATTGTGGCCCGACCATCATCGCTCACCTGCATGGTGATGTGGCTGAGGCACCGGCCAGGGTGCGGCTGGGAGCCCGCCTTGACCGGGCGGGCCAGGCGGTGCTGATTGCTTTTCCTGCCTCTGAGGAACCCCATATGGCTGACGACCCCATGCTGAGGGAGATGACCAGCGACCCCAAATTCCGCAAAGTACTGGTCACCGACGGCAAAACGCCTGTCGGCCAGGCCATCACCCAACAGCTGGTAAAGGCCGGTGCCGATATCGTGTGGGTAGGCGTTGCCGAGCCCTGGAAAAAGACGGGCGGACTCGACAAACTGACCGCTCTACCCCAGGTGACCTTGGTGCCACTTGATGTCACCAACGGTCGTTCGGTGCAGTCGCTGGCCGGCGAGTTAGGCGGCAAGATCGATATCGTCATCAACACCGCCGAGGTACACCGCAGCTTTGGTATCGCGGCGCGGCGCGGCACCGACGCTGCCCGCGAAGAGATGGAAGTCAATTACTTCGGTCTGCTGCGCATTGCCCAGGAGTTTGGCGGGGCCCTGAAGGCGCGCGCCGCCGACGGCGTCACCGGTGCCACCGCCTGGGTCAATATTCTCTCCATTTATGCGCTCAGCAACTTTCCGCCGCACGGCACCTTTTCGGCCTCCAAGGCTGCCGCCTTGTCCCTTGCTCAATGCCTGCGCGCTGAAATGAGACAGGCGGGCATTCGTGTCATCAATGTATTTCCGGGGCCGGTCGATGACGACTGGAACCAGAACCTGCCACCGCCCAAGCTGGCGCCGTCGGCCCTGGCAAGCGCAGTTGTCAAAGCCTTGCGCGATGGCGTTGAAGACGTGTATCCCGGTGACGTCGCACAAGAGTGGCTGGAGCGCTGGCGCGAAGGCCCAAAAGTGCTCGAACGCGAACTCGCGCTGGGAGGCAGTTGAATCATGTCCGATCAACAACAGCCTTCAGTGCTGGCCGCGCTGGCCGATGCCCTCGCCAGTGCGCGAGTGCGCGTCATCGATCTCACACAGACGCTCAGCCCCGAATTTCCGCAGATTGCCTTGCCGCCCGAGATGGGCCAATGTTGGCCGTTTCGCATCGAGGAGGTATCGCGATACGATGAACGCGGCCCTGGCTGGTACTGGAATAACTTTTCCTGCGGTGAGCACACGGGTACTCATTTCGATGCGCCCATTCACTGGATCTCGGGACGTGATCTGGCCAACAATTCGGTTGATACCATTCCAGTGGCCGACTTCATCGCGCCCGCTGTCGTCATCGATTGCCACGAACAGGCGATGGCGGATCCCGATTACCTGCTCAGCGTCGATGACATCCTGCGCTTTGAAGCCCAGCACGGCTGCATTCGCCGGGGCTCGTGGGTTCTCATGCGTACCGACTGGTCCAAACGCCAAGACCCCGAGGCCTACCAGAACTTTGACGACACTGGCCAGCACACGCCGGGCCCCAGTAGCGAAGCCGTACAGTTTCTGGTGACTGAGCGCGATGTGTTGGGCTTTGGCTCTGAGGCCATCGGTACCGATGCGGGTCAGGGCTACCATCTGCGTCCGCCCTACCCCTGCCACTACTACATGCATGGTGCGGGTCGCTATGGCCTGCAGTGTCTCTGCAACCTCGACCTGCTGCCGCCGACGGGCGCGCTCATCATCTGTCCGCCCCTCAAAATCCAGAAAGGCAGTGGCAGCCCCCTGCGCGTGCTCGCCCTGATTGAGGAGCGGCGTTAATGGATAAGCAGCGGGTATCCGTCGTCACCGGTGGCGCAAGCGGCATTGGCCGCGAGATCTGCGTGCAGCTTCTGGCCCGTGGCGATACGGTCATCAGTCTGGCCCTTGAGACCGGCGATTTGCGACATGAGCGCCTGCAATCTCGAGTGATTGATCTGACCGATCGAAAGGCCACCGAGTCTGTTGCCCATGACATCGCCATGCAGTACAGGGTAAATACGCTGGTCCACAATGCGGGCGCCATACGGCCTGCGACGCTGGCCGACGCGCGCCCGGAAGACCTTGATATGTTGGTCAATCTTCATCTGGGCAGTGCCATTCAACTGGCGCAGGCATTTCTACCCGGCATGCGAGCGGCTCACTTTGGTCGCATCGTGCTCATCGCGTCCAGGGCGGCGCTGGGTCTGCCCGGGCGTACCCATTATTCGGCCACCAAAGCTGGGCTCATCGGGCTTGCCCGCACCTGGGCGCTTGAGCTGGCTGCTGACGGCATCACCGTGAATGTCGTGGCGCCCGGCCCCATTCGAGGCACTGCCATGTTTCATGCCGTGATCGAACGCGGCAGCGAGCGCGAGGTGGCGTTGGCCACGGGCATACCCGTGAAGCGACTGGGTGAGCCCGATGATGTTGCTCGGGCGGTCGGCTTTTTTGCCGATGCTCAGAACAGCTTCGTTACCGGTCAGGTGCTGTACGTGTGCGGCGGCGCCAGTGTGGGCACCCTAAGTTTGTAAGATCGTAGAGCCCGGTCTTGCACCCGGGCGCAGGGCACGCCATTGCTGAGAGGGCCAGAAATCCCCGCCCGCCGGTGCTCCTCGCAGATGGCTCAGACCGCGACGCTTACTCCCGCGGCCAGGCCATCACCCGCCGGATCGGCACCGCCATCGAGCTGACCATCACGCAGGCGTATGGCATGCACCAGCGGAAACATGTAGCTGA
>JBIKMC010000220.1:0-5817 GCA_044359405.1 Burkholderiaceae bacterium | reverse complement strand
GGCCGTCAAACACGTCGTGCAGGCGAGCCAGATTGCGCGCGTAAGACGCATGCTCGCCGAACAGGTTCACAACCAGGATTCCAGGCGTGGCAAGCGCGGCTTGACAATCACGGTAAAAGGCAACGGAGTCAATGACCGGCCCTCGGGCTTCTCGATCGTAGAGGTCGGACTGAATGACGCCGAACGTCCCGGCTTGCGCGGTGCGGATAAAAGCGTGCGCATCCTGATGCGCCACACGCAGTCGCCCATCGTCGGGTGGCAGACGAAACCATTGTCGGCAGGCGTGAATGACCGCGCGACTGCACTCGACGACCTGCAGGCGCGAATCGGGCAGATGATGATGGCAAAAGCGCGTCAGCGCGCCCGCTCCCAGGCCCAGCTGCGCGATTGCCCCCGGCGGATGCAGAAACAGAAGCCAGCCCATCATCTGCCGGACATACTCGAGCTCAAGATCGACTGGACGGGCCAGGCGCATGGCGCCCTGCACCCACTCGCTTGCAAAATGCAAGTACCTCACCCCGTCGAACTCTGACAGGGTGATTTCCGGTTCGCGATCAGTTCGAGTCCGCAAGTCAGCTCAATGTCGGTGAACTGCCCCCTGCTTGGGGTCTTATCGCGCTACAAGCAGCAGCTCATTAACCCGCTTTACAAAGGCGGCGGGGTCTTCGAGCTGACCGCCCTCGGCAAGCAAAGCCTGATCGTACAGCATAGCGGACCAGTGCGAGTTTCGCTGCGGTTCGGCACGCAGGCGGGCCAACAGTGGGTGGTCCACATTGACTTCCAGAATCGGCTTACGGGGCGGCGCCGACTGGCCTGCCTGCTTGAGCATGCGCTCAAGATTGCCGCTGATATCACCCTCGTCAGACACCAGACAGGACGCTGAGTCGGTCAATCGCGTGGAGACTCGAACGTCTTTCACCCGCTCGCCCAAAGCGTCGCGTATTCCGACAAGCACGTCCTTCCAATCGCCCTCCTGGGCTTTGAAGGCGTCTTTCTCGGCTTCGTCGGCCAACTCGCCCAGATCAAGCCCGCCACGCGCGACCGAGCTGAGGGGTTTGTCCTCAAAGGTGGACAAAAACGACAGCATCCACTCATCGACGCGGTCCGTCAGCAGGAGAACCTCGACGCCCTTTTTGCGAAACACCTCAAGATGCGGACTGCTGCGGGCAGCCGCAGGGGTCTCGGCGGTGACATAGTAGATCGCCTTCTGCCCATCCTTCATGCGGCCGATATAGTCGGCCAGTGAAACAGTCTGATCGTTGTTTTCATTGACGCTTGACGCGAAGCGCAGCAGCTTGGCCAGCCGCTCCTGGTTGGCAAAATCTTCGCCCAGCCCTTCCTTGAGTACCTGACCGAACTCATTCCAAAAGCCCTGATACTTTTCAGTTTGATTTTCCGCCAGATCTTCCAGCATGGACAGTACGCGCTTGGTACAACCTTCGCGAATCGCGCGAACGTCACGGCTCTCCTGGAGGATTTCGCGCGAAACGTTCAGGGGAAGGTCGCTGGAATCGATCACGCCCTTCACGAATCGCAGGTACACCGGCATGAGCTGCTCGGCGTCGTCCATGATGAATACCCGGCGCACGTACAGCTTGATGCCGCGGCGCGTTTGCCGATCCCACAGGTCGTAAGGCGCTTTTGAGGGGAGGTAGAGCAGCTGCGTATATTCGGTACGCCCCTCGACCCGGTTGTGCGTCCAGGCGATCGGCTCTCCGCCGCCCGGCGCCAGGTATTCAAAAAACGAACGATACTGTTCGTCGGTGATGTCGTTCTTGGCGCGCGCCCAGAGCGCGCTGGCCTGATTGACAGTCTCCAATTCAGGCTGAGCGGGCCTGTCCTTCTCGTCGCCAAAGTGCTCCTTTTCCATGCGGATGGGTAGCGCCACATGGTCGGAGTATTTCCGGATGATGCCGCGTAGGCGCCAACCCGACAGCAGGTCATCGTATGACTCGGTGCTCGATGAACCCTCGTCAGAGGCGGCCGCTGAGCGCAGATGCAGAATCACCTCAGTGCCGGGGTCTGAACGCTCGACGGTTTCGATGCTGAATTCGCCTGATCCATCCGACTCCCAGCGAATGCCCTCAGATGCCGGGCGCCCGGCGCGACGACTGAGAACGGTGACGCGATCGGCGACGATGAAGGCGGAGTAAAAACCGACGCCGAACTGCCCGATCAATTGCGAGTCACGCGCCTGATCGCCCGACAGCTTGCCGAAAAACTCTCGGGTTCCGGAGCGGGCAATGGTTCCCAGATGCTCGATCGCCTCTTCACGCGACAGACCAATGCCTCGGTCGCGCACCGTGATCGTGCGGGCATCCTTGTTGAAATCGATCTGGATATCCATCTCGCCCACACCGTCGAGCAGGGACGGATCGGACAGCGCCTCAAACCGCAGCTTATCGCTGGCATCGGACGCGTTAGAGATGAGTTCACGCAGGAAAATCTCTCGATTGCTGTACAGCGAGTGAATCATCAGCTGCAAAAGCTGCTTGACCTCAGCCTGAAAACCCAGCGTTTCTTTCATAGATCCCATGACATCAGACTCCTTAGATACCCTCAGGCCGTAAATGGGGCAGGCAACGCTGATTTCAAGGCCCCGCACAAGTGCCGCGGTTCGAGCGCACATTGCGCGACCGCGAGGCTGCCTTCAAGGTTCAGAACAGCCAGCAGGCGCACCTCGGCCATGGGTTACAGTTCGGGCATGAGCTCGCTGGACGGCATCAACTGGACCCTGCTTCTGGCTTTCTGCTGGTTTGCGTGGGTTGGCGCGGTCACCCCGGGGCCCAACACGATGTTGGGCCTGGCAACAGCAGTCAATTTCGGGGCGGCCAGCGTCCGACCGCATATGCTGGGCGTAACCGTGGGCACCGGCCTTATCATGGCCGCATCCCTGGCGGGTATGCACGGAATACTTTTGGCCCTGCCCGGACTGGCATGGGTTCTGAAGTGGCTGGGCGTTGTGTGGCTGATCTGGATGGGGCTCAGGCTGCTAAAGGCGCGACAGCTTGGACACCAGACCGTTGCGAGACCGCCCAGGGCCTATGAATCTGCCCTGCTGCAGCTGGCCAACGGCAAGGGCTGGATGCTCATCACAGCGACCGCAGCCGCCTGGAGAGGTGTCGCGTCGCCCGCGTGGCTGGATGCCCTGCTGCTCACCCTGATTCACGCCTTCAGCTGCACCCTGGCCCTGCTGGTATGGGCCGTGCTCGGACAGTCCTTGTCGGGATGGCTCGCGATCGGGCGCCGGCTGGCGTTTTTCAATGCCGCCATGGGGCTATCCCTGATCGTGACAGCCCTCTGGATGGCCGCGCAGTGAGACGCTTGAGCGAGACCAAGGCCTGCGAGGCAACAAGGCTCAAGGTATTCTGCTCGCCAGAACATTTAAGGAGACCGATATGACCCGAGTTGCCCCTGAGCAGTTGCGCAGTGCCCGATGGTTTGCCCCCGACGACCTGCGCTCATTCGGTCACCGATCCCGCTTCATGCAGATGGGCTACGGGCCCGAGGACTGGAAGGGGCGTCCGGTCATCGCCATCATCAACACCTGGAGCGATGTCAACCAGTGCCACTCCCACTTCCGTGAGCGCGTGGCAGACGTCAAGCGTGGCGTTCTGCAGGCCGGCGGCTTCCCGCTGGAACTGCCCGCCATCTCGCTGTCTGAACCCATCGTTAAACCGACCACCATGCTGTACCGCAACCTTCTGGCCATTGAAACCGAGGAGTTGATACGCAGCCACCCGGTGGACGGGGCTGTACTGATGGGAGGCTGCGATAAGACGACCCCCGGACTGGTCATGGGCGCCTTCTCCGCTGGCCTTCCCTGCATTTATCTGCCCGCGGGCCCCATGCTGCGCGGTAACTGGAAAGGCAACACCCTGGGAAGTGGCTCTGACGCCTGGAAATACTGGGACGAGCGGCGCGCAGGAAACATCAGCGACGCCGACTGGCTTGAGATGGAGGCCGGTATTGCCCGCAGCCACGGCACCTGCATGACCATGGGAACCGCAGCCACCATGATGGGCATTGCCGAAGCGCTGGGACTCACCCTGCCGGGCGCATCGTCCATCCCTGCACCCGATGCCGGCCATCCCCGCATGAGCGCAGCCTGCGGCCGTCGCATCGTCGATATGGTCTGGGAGGACTTAAGCCCC
The DNA here is from genome assembly GCA_044359405.1 of Burkholderiaceae bacterium. Classification (GTDB taxonomy): domain Bacteria; phylum Pseudomonadota; class Gammaproteobacteria; order Burkholderiales; family Burkholderiaceae_E; genus SYIM01. Next base: position 1,663 of record JBIKMC010000220.1, on the reverse strand, counting down.
GCGCGCCTGTTGACCCGACAGCATTTTCTTAACGGAATCAACGCGGCGATGGCCATGGGCTGTTCGACCAACGCCATCATCCACCTGGTCGCAATGTCACGCAGAGCCGGACATCCCATCACACTGGATGACTTCGACGCAGCCAGCCGACGCGTTCCGGTCATCGCCAACATCAGACCCAGCGGCGAAACCTGGTTGATGGAAGACTTTTACTACGCAGGTGGCATGCCCGCCATGCTCAAGCGCATTGAGTCGCACCTGGCCCTGGACGTTCTGACTGTCAACGGCAAAACCCTGGGCGAGAATATCGCCGGCGCGCAGGTTCATAACGACGATGTCATTCGCCCGCTATCCAACCCCATTTATGCCGAGGGTGCTCTTGCCGTGCTTCGAGGCAACCTAGCTCCTGATGGCGTAGTCATCAAGCCCAGCGCCTGCGCACCCCACCTGCTTCAGCACACCGGCCCGGCTTTGGTATTCGATGACTACGCCAGCATGAAAAAAGCTGTTGAGGACCCCAACTTGGACGTCACACCTGAGCACATTCTCGTGCTCAGAAACGCAGGCCCTCAGGGGGGCCCCGGTATGCCTGAGTGGGGCATGCTTCCGATCCCGGTGAAGCTCATTCGTCAGGGCGTGCGAGACATGCTCAGACTGTCCGACGCCCGCATGAGCGGCACCAGCTACGGCGCCTGCATGCTGCACTGCGCGCCCGAGGCCTTTGTCGGTGGGCCCCTGGCCCTGGTGCGCAATGGCGATCTCATCAGCGTTGATGTTCCCGCCCGAACCATCCATCTGCAGGTCGACAACGCCGAGCTTGCAGCCCGCCGCGCAGCCTGGACGCCGCCACCTGCCCGTTATGAGCGCGGATACGGCTGGATGTTCAGCCGCCATATTCTACAGGCCGACCAGGGTTGCGACTTCGACTACCTTGAAACCAGTTTCGGCGCGCCGGTGGCCGAACCGTCAATCTATTAAACGGAGACGGCAGCATGGCACTTAATCCTGTAACCCGACGCCAGCTGATGGGCGTCAGCACCGCCACCCTTTGTACCGCCCTGTTTAAACGCGGTCTGCGTAATCAGTTCATTCAAGACGTGCGGCCGCTAAACCCTAACCTGCCTAATATGGTCGGAGAGGCATTTACCCTGCGCTACATCCCCGCCCGCGAGGATCTCAACCCCATCTCAGTGTTTCAAAACCGTGCTCACCCGCAGCGCAAAGCGGTCGAAGAGTGTCCGCCTGATGCGGTCTTTGTCATTGACAGCCGCAAAGACCCGCGTGCGGCATCGGCGGGATCCATTCTTGTCACGCGCCTGATGAAGCGAGGCGTCGCTGGTGTCGTGACTGACGGAGGCTTTCGCGATTCACCCGAAATCGCCCGCATGCCCTTCCCCGCGTATCACAATCGTCCATCGGCCCCGACCAATCTGACTCTTCATCAGGCTCTGGATATCAACGTACCCATTGGCTGTGGTGATGTCGCAGTCTGGCCGGGAGACGTGGTCGTCGGTGACGCCGAGGGCGTGGTGATCATCCCGGCGGACATCGCTGAGGAAATCGCGCGCGAGGCTGTCGAGATGACCGCCTTTGAAGACTTCGTCACCGAAAAGGTGCAGCAAGGGCGTTCAATACTGGGACTCTATCCGCCGACCGACGAGCA
>JBIKMC010000219.1:0-5845 GCA_044359405.1 Burkholderiaceae bacterium | reverse complement strand
AGACTATGAGCAGGCTGAGGCTCTGCGAAATATTCATCGAATCGCTGAGATTCGCCTTGATGAGCGCTTCGCCCACGAGCCGGCCTTGGGCAACCGGGTGCTTGATCTTGCCGAGTCCCTGGCGCGCTTCAGCGACCCCGGCTTCGCCGAGCGGGGTGAACTCACCATCACCTATCTCACGCAGGCGCACCAGGCCTGTGCGAAGCAGCTAGCCGACTGGATGCGCGCGGCGGGCTTTGATGAAGTGGCTTGCGACGCGGTAGGCAATGTGGTGGCTCGCTACCACGCAGCCGATGAGAATGCCCCCTATCTTCTGACCGGCAGTCACTTTGACACTGTGCGCAACGGCGGCCGCTACGACGGTCGACTGGGCATTCTGGTACCCCTCATGTGCGTAGAGCGGCTGCATGCACAGCGGCGCCGACTGTCCTACGGCATTGAACTGGTTGCCTTCGCAGAAGAAGAAGGACAGCGCTATCGAGCCACCTTCCTCGGCTCGGGCGCCTTAACCGGAGCTTTCCAGCCCGAGTGGCTGGAGCAACGAGATGCCCAGGGTATTTCGATGGCGCAGGCCATGCGGGACGTGGGACTCTCCGCCGACCTGGCCCAGATTCACGCCTTGCGACGCGATCCATCCCGCTATCTCGGATTTGTTGAGGTGCATATTGAGCAGGGTCCAGTGCTCAATGAACTCGACCTCCCGCTTGGGGTAGTCACCTCCATCAACGGATCAGTGCGCTACCTGGCCGAGATGATCGGTATGGCCAGCCACGCGGGCACAACGCCCATGGATCGCCGGCGCGATGCCCTGGCTGCCCTCGCCGAACTCGCCGTCTTCGTGGAAAAGCGCGCATCCAGCGTGCCCGATGTGGTCGCCACCATCGGCCAGTGTGAGGTGCCCGCTGGATCGATCAACGTCGTGCCAGGCAGATGCCGCTTCAGCCTTGATATTCGCGCAACGACCGATGCGGCGCGCGATGCGTGCGCCCAGGACATTCTGGCTGAGCTTGCCCGCATCTGTGAGCGCAGGGGCACGCGCTGTCAGCCCGAATTAGCCATGCGCGCTGCGGCCGCGCCCTGCGCCCCCGATTGGCAACAGCGCTGGGCAGACGCCGTCCAAGACCTGGGCCTTCCGGTCTATCGCATGCCCAGCGGAGCCGGACACGACGCGATGATGCTGCACACCATCATGCCGCAGGCCATGCTGTTCATGCGCGGCCTCAACGGCGGCATCAGTCACAACCCGCTGGAGGCCATCACCAATCACGACGCCGAACTCGTGGTTCGCGCCTTTGACCACCTGCTTGCCGAGCTGGCTGAGCGCCAGCCCATCCACCCCGGAGCCAGACCGTGAAAATCGTCATCGCCCAGATGAAACACGAGACCAACACCTTTTCGTCAGTGGCGACACCACTTGAACGTTTCGGCCTTGGCGGCCACCCGCCGGTCGGGGGTGATGCAGCGCTGCGCGCCTTTCGTGGCACGGGTACCGCCATCGGTGCCTTTATCGAGATCGCTGAGGCTGCCGGCGCTCAGATTGTTTTGCCGATTGCGGCCAACGCAGCGCCCAGCGCTCCATGCTCGGACGCCACTTACGCAGCGCTGACTGCGCCCATCGTCGATGCAGTCAAGGCCGGATGCGACGCAGTGCTACTTGATCTGCACGGCGCCATGGTCACCGAAAGTCTCGAGGATGGCGAAGGTGCACTGCTGGCCCGACTGCGCGCCCTGCGACCTGATCTACCGATTGGCGTCGCCCTTGATATGCACACCAATCTGTACCCCGCAATGGCCGACAGTGCCACCGTCATCGCTGGCTATCAGACCTACCCTCATGTTGACATGTACGACACAGGCCGACGTGCCGCCCTACCCATTTTCGCGATGCTCAAGGGTATGGCCCGTCCCAGCCTCGCCTGGGGCAACCGTCCCATGATTCCACATGTCATGCGCCAGGGCAGTGACGATTCACCCAACCGCGAGCTGCAGGCACGGGCCCGCGCCATGGAGACACAGGGTGCGCTGGCCGCGACCGTGTTTGTCGGCTTTCCGCACGCTGATATTTCGCAGGCCGGTTTGTCCGCCGTTGTCGTCACTGATGACGATCCGGTCTTGGCAAGACGCCTGTGCGACGAGTTGCTTGATCAGGCGTGGAACGCGCGCGAACAATTCGTCTATCAGATCGAGCCCCTCGAGCAGTCGCTGGCGCGGGCCCGCGGGCTGTCAAAGACAGCACCTGGCCAAGGCCCCATTGTGCTGCTCGACCACTTCGACAACTGTGCATCGGGCGGAACCATGGACACCATGAATGTGCTCGAACAGATTCTCGACAGCGGTATGGATCGCGTGGCGGCATTCGCCATCTGTGATCCCTGGGCAGTGTCCGAGATGGCTAAGGCAGCTGTCGGTGCCCAGCTGACGCTACCCCTGGGCGGAAAGCTCGATATGCCATCCATCGGTGTCAAGGGCAAGCCACTGCAGGTTACCGGTCGGGTCAAGCTGCTGTTCGAAGGCCTTTTCCGCCATCGCGGTCCCATGGCCCGCGGCGAAATGGGTGACATGGGCCTCACCGCTGTATTCGATACCGGCAAGGTGGAGATCGTGGTGATCTCGCGTCACACCGAACCCTTCGATATTGGATGCCTGCGCGAAGTCGGCATCGACCCATCGGAAAAAGACTTTCTGATGCTCAAGAGCCGCATTCACTGGCGGGCGGGCCTGCGCTCATATGCCCGCGCAATCGTCGAATGCGCGGGCGAGGGCGTGTGCACGTCCGACTACAGCCGCCTTGATTTCAAGCGTCTGCGTCGGCCGATCTATCCGCTGGATAGGGACGCCAGGCCCTGATCTAGTTTCGCCAGCTGCGGTCGATACGATCAACCCGGCGCACCAGGGCATCAAAAATGTCCTGGCCCGCACCGAACCGGTCACTGAACTGCAACGCGTCGCGGGTGCTTTTACGCAGCACTGCCTCATCGATCTCGATGACGGGGCCCGTGGACATCGACGCCACCTGGACCTCGCACGCACGGGTTAGTGTCCAAAGAATCGCCAGGGCCTTGGGCAGGGTATCGGCCCACGACAAAAGCCCATGGTTGCGCAAAATGACAGCCGGACGGCTGCCGATGTTGCGCAAGAGGCGTGGGCCCTCATCGGCATGCACGGTAATGCCCTCAAAGTCGTGGTAAGCCACCTTGTCGTGAAGCTGTGCTGAGTAAAAATTGCTCATCGACAGCCCACCTCTTGAACAGGCCACGGCCAGACCCGCGGTGGTATGTGTATGCATCACGCAGTGCGCATTGGGCACCCCGTCGTGAATGGCCGCATGCACGGTGAATCCCGCAGGATTTACCGGCCAGGGAGAACCGTCGAGCACTTTTCCCTGCAGATCAATCTTGACCAGGTTTGAAGCGGTGACCTCAGAGTAATGCAGACCAAAGGGGTTGATTAGAAAGTGCTTGTGCGGCCCGGGCAGGCGCAGCGTAATGTGGTTGTAAATCATCTCGGTCCAGCCCAGCAGGTCAAAGATGCGGTAGGTCACCGCCAACTGCTGTCGCGAAGCCCACTCCTCAGACGAAATGTGACCCGGGCGGGTCTTTTCAAGCGCTTCATCTTTGAGCATAGCCATCACCCTTCAGTGTTCAGTAGGTAGCGCCTTCGATGCCGAAAGCGCGATCATCAACCAGCGTGTTCACCAAGCGCCCTACCCCATCGATCTCTGTGACCACCTCATCGCCGGGCATCACATTCACCGTGCCCTCCGGCGTGCCCGTCAACAACACATCGCCGGGTGCCAGCGTCATGAAGCCGCTGAGATATTCGATGAGGGCGGCAATATCAAAAATCATGTCACGGGTATTGCCCTGCTGAGTGAGCTTGCCATTGACGTAGGTGCGCAGTCCAAGATTCATCGGGTCAGCAATATCGTCGCGATCGATCAGCCAGGGGCCCAACACCGTTGTACCGTCACGATTTTTGACGCGCAGATTAGGCCGGTACCAGTTCTCAAGATAGTCACGAATAGCGTAGTCGTTCGCGACCGAGTAACCGGCCACGTAGGACAACGCATCAGCGCGCGAAACTCTGCTGGCCTGTCGACCGATCACCACGGCCAGCTCGCATTCGTAGTGCATATACGCGGCATCGGCCGGGCGGCGAGTCTGGCCTCGATGACCGATGAGTGCACTGGCAGCTTTGAGAAAAACCAGCGGCTCAGTCGCAGCGCCTTGCGCGATTTCGCGGGCATGATCGGCATAGTTCAGGCCCAGCGCAATGACGGTCCGCGGCACGACGGGCGGCAACCATACCAACTCTTCCAACGGCGGCCTGCGACCGTCGATCAAGCATAGGCCACTGCCGTCATCGCAGCCGTCAAAGATGCCGCCCGCCCAGGCCACTCGTGCACGCTTCATGACGCCGCCTCCAGGCGAACCTGCCAACAAGCCAGGTTCGGCACATCGAGCGACAGCATTTGACCGGTCACCACCTGCAGGGGTTTGTCGACAAAGGGGAACAACATGCAATCCCCGCGATGCAGGGTCATAAACTGCGAGACGGCGGCCAAAAAGGTGGCGGGGTCTCTATGCCAGCGCGGCGAGGCCAGCTCAGCTTCATCGGTAGTCTGGCCGGTCTCGATATCTGGGCGCAACGCTAAACCTGCATGCGCTGCTGCGACCGATTGCACTACCGTCGCAGAGTTCGCTGCCGTAGCCGTGGGTTCTGCCTCAATCAGCATGCGCGAACCATTCAGCGACGGAATCCGTTCACCACGAGCGAGGCTATCGGCAGGGCGCATCACGGGCATCAGTTTGCAAAACCCGTCATGGCACTTCTGGCGGATGGCGGGGCGGTGCCAGTTGCTCAAGGGCACGCTGAAGTCGAGCGCCAGACTCCAGCCCCCCACATGTTCAAGCGCGGATGCGGCAGGCACGCGGCAGGCGGGTCTATCGATGACGGCGACCAGACAGGGCCAGACCGCCAGCGACGATACCCCCTCGGGCACACGCACCGGCCGACTGGGGTCAGCCAGGGTATTGGCCGGACGAATGGCCATGACAGGAGCCTTGGGCAAACCGCGGTAAGGCGGCTCAGCGGCGACTGAGTCCAAGCGCTCGCGCTCACCCTCTTGGTTGAGCATGGCGCAGTAGACCGTGGCAGGCGTGAACGGACGCAGGTCCTGGTGAGACGGCGCTTCACGATGTCTGGCAGCATTCATCGGGCTCGATGCTCGCCCGCAGCCGCCGGCAGTGTCAAGTCAGAGCCTTCCAATCGACGGAAACTTACGCTCACACAAAGCCCGGATATCGGCCGGCACAGGAACCGCCCGGATGCGCTCCGGATCATCGGGATGGCGGATGGCAAACACCCGCACACCGCGGGCCTCACAGACCAGCCGATCACCGATCATGAGCTCATGGCGCATGGTGAAACTCTTGTCTCCCCAGAGCTCGATCGAAGTGTGTACCTGTAGCTCATCGCCATAGCGCGCTGGCGAGCGAAAATCGCAGGTGGTCGAGACAATGGGTGTACCGATAATGCCGTTGATTTTTTGCAGATCGCGCCAAGGCGGCACGCCACAGTCGCGAAAGAAATGCAGGGAAGCCGCATCGAACCAACTGAAAAAATTGGGATGAAAGACGATGCCGCTGGGGTCACAGTCGCCAAACTCCACGGTCACGCGATACACATGCTTCATCAAAAGTCCTGGCTGCAGAAAAAATCGGGCCAAAGCATACTCTCAGCCGGATCGCCTGCCCAGACTCAATTAAAGGAATCTGCCCATGAGCCTTGTCTATCCCAAGCTGGAACCGCTTTTTCATGCGGATGTTGATGTTGGCGCCGTGCA
>JBIKMC010000218.1:0-5858 GCA_044359405.1 Burkholderiaceae bacterium | reverse complement strand
CCGCCGCCTTCGCCGCCTCCGCCGCCTTCGCCGCCTCCGCCGCCTCCGCCGCCCGCGACACCGCCGCCAAAATGACGCCCGCCGCGCCCGCCTCGTGTGCCGAACTGTTCCGTGTCTTCACATGGCTGGCGCTGCACGGCTTTGGCGGGGTGCTGCCCTGGGCGCAACGGATGCTGGTTGAAGAGCGCCGATGGCTCAGCCGCGAAGAGTTCGTCGAGCTGCTTGCGTTTGCCCAGCTGCTCCCCGGCCCCAACATCTGCAATCTGTCGCTCATTCTGGGTGATCGCTACTTTGGCTGGCGCGGCGCGGCCGCTGCGCTGGGTGGGCTGATGGCGGCGCCCGTGCTGATCGTACTGGGTCTGGTCCTTGTGCATGATCAGTTCGCCGATGTGCCGGCTGTTCGTCGTGCCATCGAGGGCATGGGTGCGGTGGCTGCCGGACTCATTCTGGGCACGGCAGCCAAGCTCGCCATGGCCCTGCGTCAGCGCTGGCGCTGGCTGTCTTTCGGTGTGCTGGCCTTTGTCGCAGCGGGCCTGTTGCGCTGGCCTATTGTCTGGACGCTGCTCACCGTGGTGCCTGTGGCGGTGGGGCTGGCCTGGTGGGTCGAGGGGCGCGGGCCCGATCAGACAGACCCGCCCAGACAGCGACCCTCTGACCGACGCTCATGACTGGCTTATCGTCGATCGACTGGGGGGCGAGCGTATGACGATGGCCGATCTGCTCGCTCTGGCTGCGCACTTTCTCACCCTGTCGGTGCTGGCCGTGGGTGGGGCCATGAGCATGGCGTCCGATATGCATCGTTTCATGGTGGACGAGCGAGGCTGGATCAGCGACGAGCAGTTCACCCAGTCAATCGTTCTGGCGCAGACCGCGCCCGGGCCCAATGTGCTGTTCGTGGCCTTGCTGGGTTGGGAAGCGGCTGGCCTGACCGGCGCGCTGATCACCATTACGGCCATCATGTTGCCGGCCAGCGGTATTGTCTTGGTGGCCAACCGCTGGCGCAGTGCCAACCTTCATTCCCGCCTGGTGAGGGCGATTCGCCTGGGTCTGTCGCCTGTGGCGATCGGTCTTACCTTCGCGTCAGGTTGGGTGATCGCTGAACGCACCGTCAGTTCAGTACCTCTGGCTCTGCTGGCGATTGCGTCGATACTGGTGCTCACCCTGACGCGAATCAATCCTTTATGGGTTATTGCCTTGGGCGCGCTGATGGGTGCGCTGGACCTGATCTAGCGTGCGCGGTCGACCCCGCGGTGCCGGTACGGATACGCGGGCGGGGTGCAGGTCTCGGCATCGCACTGCGAGCGGTGGCTGATCGATCGGGCAGCCGCTCGGGTAGACTGTCGTCCCCGTATAAACATGCCAGTCCGGCTGGCGTTTCCCGAATCACCATGAGCGACACCAACATCCAGGTCGACCGCGAGGTCGATGCGCGTGGGCTGAATTGCCCGCTTCCCATTTTGCGCGCCAAAAAAGCGCTGACTGATCTGCCCAGCGGCCAGGTACTCAAGGTCATGTCCACCGATCCGGGCTCTAAGCGTGATTTTGAAGCTTTCGCCCGCCAGACCGGGCACGAATTACTGCGCGTCGATGAGCAGGATCGTCAGTGGTCTTTTTTTCTGAGGAGACGATGAGATGAATGTGCGCTTTGATTTCAGTGGCCGAACGGTTCTGGTGACCGGTGGCACGTCGGGTATAGGTGCAGCAACCAGCATTGCGTTCCGTCGGGCGGGCGCTGATGTCATTGCCTGCGGGCTGACTGATGCCGAGATCGCGGCTGCACAGGCTAATCCCGATTTCGCTGGCATCAGCGTCCGACGTCTGGATGTCAGCGATAAGACCGCTGTCGACACGCTGGTCGGAGGCCTTCAGCGGCTCGACGCCGTGGTCAATTGCGCGGGACTTATACGGCGCGACGCCGAGCATCAGCCTGATGTGTTTGAGCATGTCATCGATGTCAATCTCAATGGCGGTATGCGGGTATCAGCTGCTGCTCGTCCGCTGCTGGCCAAAACAAAAGGCAGTATTGTTTTTATCGCCTCGGTGATGTCTTTTTTTGGCGGCCCCAAGCAGCCCGCTTATTCGGCCTCCAAGGGCGCTATTCGCAATCTCACGATGTCTCTGGGGGTGGCGTATGCAGCCGAGGGTATTCGGGTCAACGCCATCGCGCCCGGCTGGGTGATGACCGAGTTGTCCCGCGGTGCGCGTGAGAATCCTGAGCGCAACGCCCAGATCATGTCGCGCACGCCGATAGGGCGCTGGGCTGATCCGGCCGAGATCGCTGACCCCATTCTGTTTCTCTGCTCAGATGCCGCCCGTTACATGACGGGTACGGTCATGCTGGTGGACGGCGGCTACTGCTCGGTTGGGTAAGCGACGCCAAGACACGCGGTGCTGGCTTACGCAACCAGTGCCGAGCGTTGCTCCTGAAGCCGGGCAAGCGTCCCCTGAAATGCCGCCATGCGCTCGCGTTCCTGGGCGACCACGGCCGCAGGCGCACGGGCCACAAAAGACTCATTGGCAAGTTTAGCCTGAGCTTTGTCGAGCTCAGATTTCACGCGGGCGATTTCCTTATCGAGCCGGGCAGTTTCGGCAGCGACATCGATCTGCACCTTGAGCATGAGGCGGGTTGACTCCACGATCTGAACCGGCGCGATCGAGCCTACCGGTAGAGCCGATACGATTTCAACCGCCTCGAGTTTGGCCATCGCCTTGAGAAAGGGCGCAAACAGGGAGAGCTCATCGGCGTCACCCTGTGCAATCAGGGGCAGTCGCTGGGCGGGAGAGACGCCCATCTCACCACGGAGCGCCCGGCATGCCTCCACCATGGCCTTCAGCCGGGCAACCCAGGCTTCGCTGTCGTCATCGATGCGTGCGGGCTCGGCTTGAGGGTAGCGCTGCAACATGATCGAGTAGCGTCGCTCGTCAAGAGCCTGAGCCAGGTCATCACCAGCAAGTCGCTGCACCCCGCGTTCGCCATAGCGCTGTGCAAGCGGTGCCACCTTCTGCCACAGCTCTTCGGTGATGAACGGAATGATGGGGTGTGCCAGTCGCAGCACCGTCTCGAGCACGCGCAGCAACGTGCGTCGCGTGGCCCGGACGACCGCCTCGTCGCTGGACTGGAGATTGACCTTGGCGAGCTCAAGATACCAATCGCAGTATTCATCCCAGACGAACTCGTATATGGCGCGTGCTGCAAGATCGAATCGATACTCGCTCAGGGCACGATCGACCTCCTGCTCGGCGCGCTGCAGGCGCGAAACAATCCAGCGATCAACCTGATTGAAGTGCAGGTAGCCGCCCGGCGCACACTGATCGGGGCCGTGAGGTGCAAAACCGCAGTCTCGCCCCTCGGTCTGCATGAGCACGAAGCGGGTTGCGTTCCAGAGCTTGTTGCAGAAGTTGCGATAGCCCTCGCAGCGACCAAGATCGAAGTTGAGCGTGCGAGCGAAGGTGGCCAGCGATGCAAAGGTGAAGCGCACCGCGTCAGCACCGAAAGACGCGATGCCATCGGGGAAGTTGCTGCGGATGTATTTTTCGATCTTGGCCTTGTGATCGGCGCGCAGCAGGCCCACCGTGGATTTTTCAAGCAGTGCAGGCAAGGTGATTCCGTCGACCAGGTCGATGGGGTCTATGGTGTTGCCCTTGGATTTGGACATCTTTTGGCCTTCGGCATCGCGCACGATGGCATTGATGTACACATGGCGGAAAGGAACCTTACCGGTGAAGAAGGTGGTCATCATCACCATCCGGGCGACCCAGAAGAAGATGATGTCAAAGCCTGTGATCAGTACCGACGATGGCAGATAGCGTTCCAGGTCGATTGACTGCTTTGGCCAGCCAAGCGCACTGAAAGGCACCAGAGCCGACGAAAACCAGGTATCGAGAACATCTTCGTCCCTTACCAGCGCTCCGGCGTAGCCTGCGTCGCGGGCCTTTGCGAGCGCGTCAGCCTCGGTGCGGGCGACAAAAACGCTGCCGTCATGAATGGGCTTGCCCTGCGCGTCGGCCTTGTACCAGGCCGGAATCTGATGTCCCCACCAGAGCTGGCGCGAAATGCACCAGTCTTGGATGTTTTCCATCCAGTGCTTGTAGGTGCTGGTCCAGTGCTCGGGGAAAAAGCGGACTTCGCCGGATGCGACGACCTCAAGGCATACGTCGGCAATTGATTTGCCCGGGTAGAACCGGTTTTGATGCTCACGCGCGCTCATGGCCACGAACCACTGGTCGGTGAGCATGGGCTCGACCACTACCTGGGTACGTGCCGAGCGGGGCACCATCAGGGTGTGCTTTTTCTCGGATACAAGCAGCCCGGCTGCACTCAGGTCGGCCAGTACCCGCTTACGTGCCTCGTAGCGCTCAAGACCTCGATAAGCCTCCGGCGCCTGGTCATTGATATGGGCATCAAGAGTGAGAATGCTGATGGCAGGCAGACCATGCCGCTCGCCCATCTTCCAGTCATTGAAGTCATGGGCCGGCGTGATCTTGACGCATCCCGTGCCAAAGGCCGGATCGACATAGTCATCGGCAATGATGGGGATCTCGCGGCCGCTTAAGGGTAGGCGAACCTTCTTGCCCACCAGTGCGCGATAGCGGTCATCGTTCGGGTGTACTGCGACCGCAGTGTCGCCCAGCATGGTTTCGGGGCGGGTGGTGGCAACTGTGAGTGAGCCGCTGCCGTCGGTTAGCGGATAGCGGATTTCCCAGAGAAAGCCCTGCTCTTCTTCGTTGTCGACCTCAAGGTCAGACACCGCCGTCATCAGCACCGGATCCCAGTTGACCAATCGCTTGCCGCGGTAAATGAGGCCCTGCTCGTGCAGTTGCACGAATACCTCAAGCACGGCGGCACTCATGGACGAATCCATGGTGAAGTAACCGGCCTGCTCACCCTCGGTGTCCGCGTAACTCCAGTTGCCAGAGGCGCCCAGTCTGCGCATCTGGCGGGTGATGGTGGCACCCGACTGCTTCTTCCACTGCCATACCCGGTCGAGAAAGGCCGCCCGCCCGAGATCGTGGCGTGTCTTGCCCTCGCCCTGAAGCTGACGCTCAACCACGACCTGGGTAGCGATACCCGCATGATCGGTGCCGACTACCCAGTTGGTATCCAGGCCCTTCATGCGGTGATATCGAATCAGGGTGTCCATCAGCGTCTGCTGAAAGGCATGCCCCATGTGCAGCGTGCCCGTGACGTTGGGCGGCGGCAACTGAATGCAGTACGCCCCGGAAGCCGGTGCCCCATCAACCGGCGGGCTCCAGGGCGTTGTGGCGGCCGCATCGCCCTGCGCATGGGTGAAATACCCACGCGATTCCCACAGGCCGTACCAGCTCGATTCGATCGCGTGCGGCTCAAAGCTTTTGGCCAGTGCCGAATGCGTCTGAGCGCCTGTCTGCGCACCAGCCTCAGAGGGGGAATTGCTCATGATCAGGAGACCTCGTGGGTGTTCATGGGATAGCCGCGATCTTTGTAGAAGCGAAATCGCTGGCGGGCCAGCGCGCGGTCGCTGTCTTCGTTGCTCACGACCTCGATCAGGCGGTCGAATCGGCTGAACATGGGTGGTGTCTGGTCGCCCAGATTGATCAGAATCTCATGGTGCGCACAGTCAACGGGCTCGGCGGTGAGCAGCACGGGCGTCTGCGCCGCCAGAGGATCACCCGCGCTCACATGCGGGATGAAGTCCTGGTCGGAAAACGTCCACAGCAGCTCATCAAAGCGCTTCAGACGCACGGCGTCCTCGCACCACACCAGTACCCGGCTGCCGCTGCGATGCGCTTTGCGCACCAGGCGGCATCCATAGAGCAGCTTGTCGGGTGCGTTGAAATGAAAATCGACTCGAGTCATCGCACCGGGCGGTTTGACTGCC
>JBIKMC010000031.1:0-19340 GCA_044359405.1 Burkholderiaceae bacterium | reverse complement strand
GAGCAGCGTCGTCCATTGCGCGTGGTCAATTGCAGATAACCAGCGCCTTCCTGCGAAGCGCCATTGAAGTCATCGGTCGGAGGAATGCCGATTTCACCGGCCGCGCGCACGAAGGCGTCTGGTAATTCACCCCGGCCGGCCACGTCGGATACCGCCAGGGGACCGTTTGCACCATGGTAAGCATTGGCGCCACGCGAGTTGGATTCAGACTTGATGAAGTAACGCAGGGTTTCACGCGCATTCCAGCCCGTGGCGCCCAAGGACTCCCATTCGTCAAAATCCTCTGCCTGCCCCCGGATCTGGATGAGCCCGTTGATGGAGCTTGAGCCCCCCAGCACGCGGCCCCGGGGCCAGTAGACTTTGCGTCCGCCCATGTGGGGATCAGGCTCGGTCCAGAAGCCCCAGTTGAGTTCTGGGTGATGCATGGTTTTGCCGTACCCAATAGGCACGTGAATCCAGGGATAGCGGTCGGGCGGGCCAGCCTCGAGTAAAAGTACCCGGTGTTTACCGTCTTCGGTAAGTCGGTTGGCCAGCACGCAACCGGCTGAGCCGGCACCGATGATCACATAGTCGTAGCGTGCATTCATGTGCGCGTGTATCCACCGTCGATGGGCAGATTCTGCCCGCTGATGTAACTGTTGTCGGGGCTGGCAAGCCAGGCCACAAAGGCCGCGATCTCATGGGCTTGCGCCAGCCGGCGCATCGGTACCTGGGCCACCAGAGCGGCGATCTGCTCGGGTGTATTCACGCGCCTGAGCAGTTCGGTATCAACGAATCCGGGCGACACGCAGTTGACCAGTATGCCGTCCGCGGCCACCTCGGCTGCCAGGGCAGCGCTGAAGCCGTCCAGTCCGAACTTGCTGGCCGAATAGGCGGCACGGCCACTGATCGAGCGCAGGCTCCAGATGGACGTGATCTGAATGATGCGCCCCCAGCGCCGCTGTCGCATGGCTGGCACGACGGCTCGGCTCAGGGCAATCGGCGCGAGCACATTGATGCGGTAAAGGCGTTCATAGTCGGCCTGTGACAGCTCAGCCGCGGGTCCGAGACGGTTGACCCCCGCGTTGTTGACGAGAATGTCGGGTGCCAGTTCAGCAAGGGTTTGTGCGAACGAATCGGTCGCTGGTGAGTCTTCGAAGTCGACCGCACGATACTCGCAACCTGCGGGGGCCGCCCCCTGCGGCTGTCGGCCGGTGGCGATGACTCGGGCACCCATGGCGCACAAGCGCAGCGCAATCGCTTGCCCGATGCCACGCGTGGCGCCGGTGACCACCGCGGTTCGTCCGGCGAGTGAATGCCCGGCCTGATTTGACTCGGAAAGGTCGCCGACCGCGGCCTTGTTAGACAGGGCCGATACAGTCGCTGTGTCGGACAGTGCCTGAACCGTCGATGGCGTCGACGTACCCGATGCAGGCGGACGGGATGTCAACGCGGCTCTCCCCGCCAGTGCACTGACTTCTGGATGCTGAGTTCATAAAGCATCTCGACGCCGTAGCCGTGCCCGATGCCACTGGCCTTGAATGGCTCTGAGGTGGAGCCGGGTGCACGGCCCCTCATGGTGTTGATCTTGATCATGCCCGCCTGAATGGATTGCAGCGCCTTGATGGCGCGCGGGGCCGAGGTGGTGCAGACAATCGCAGCCAGCCCATAGGTACAGTCATTGGCCAGCGCGATGGCTTCGTCGAAGTCGTCGAAGGGCATGACCGGTGCGATAGGGCCAAAGGTTTCTTCTTCCATCAGCAGCATGTCGCGGCGGATGCCAGTCATGACGGTGGGCGGGAAGAAAAAGCCGGCGCGCTCAAGCCGGTCCCCGCCGCAGTGCACCTGGGCGCCCGCGCGGATGGCCTGCTGCACCTGCTCTTCAACTTTGCCCAACTGAAGGTGGTCGACCAGCGGGCCCATCTGGGTCGAGGCCTCCAGGCCATCACCCAGCCTCAGTGCTCGGGACTCTTCAACCAGCGCCTGGACAAAGGCGTCCATCACGCTGCGATGCACATACAGCCGCTCGGTTGAGGTACAGATCTGGCCGGCGTTGGTATACGTGGCCTCAGCGGCGAGGCGGGCCGCAGCCTTGATGTTGACGGTCTCGTCGACGATGAGTGGGTCTTTACCGCCCAGCTCGAGCACGCATTTCTTGAGCATGCGTCCGCAGGTTTCGCCAATGCGACGCCCCGTTCTTTCGCTGCCGATGAAGGCCACCACATTGATCGATGGATGTACAACCAGGGGCTCGCCGGCGTTGGGGCCATCGCCCATCAGCAGATTGACCACCCCGGGCGGTAGCGAGGCAAAGCAGCGCTCTACCAGCATGCGCGATGAGAGCGGCGTTTTCTCGGACGGTTTCCAGACCACGGTGTTACCCACCACCAGGTTCGGGATGACATTACCGATACCGGTCATGATCGGGTAGTTCCAGGGCACGATACAGGCCGCTACACCTCGGGGCTGGCGGTGTTGAAAGACCAGCTCGCCCGCCGGTGCGCCCTCATACCCACTGCGCAGGTGTACACCCAATTCGGCAAATGAATTGAGCAGGTCGATGGCCCCGCTGATTTCGCCCTTGGACTGAGCCAGGGTCTTGCCATTTTCCTGAGTGAGCAGGCGGGCCAGATCATCAAGATGCGCCTGCATCGCCAGCCCAACTTTTTTGAGGGCGTTTTTGCGGTCGGTGGGGGACAGGGCAGCCCAGCCGGGCTGCGCCGCAGTTGCCGACGTAATGGCCCGCTCAGCGTCGTCGCGATGCCCGCGGGGAATGGTATCCAAGGCCTGCTCATTGGCCGGATTGACGACGGTGATTGAGTCACTGCCATGGCTGGCGACGGCTTTGTTATCGATCCAGTGCGTTTGCATGCTTGCAGTTCCTTGCGCGGTCGCGCGTGTCTCGTGGAGCAGTCGCTCGTCTTCAGTCGGGAAGCCGGGTGCCACTGGCGCTATCAAACAGATGCAGTCGCTCCGCATCAATGCGGATGCCGATTCGTGCGCCCTCGGCCACACGATGACGGGCCGCCGTTTTGGTGCGAAGGGTTTGGCCACCCAGATCGAGATCGATGATGACGTCTTCGCCCAGCAATTCGCACAGCGTGACGGTGGCCGGCGTACCCTGGGGGTCAAGTTGCACATCCGATGGGCGTATGCCCAGGCGCACTTCACGCTCTCCTCGATCCAGCCCCTGTACTGGCACTGTGGTCTGACCAATGGTGATGGCGTGTGGGCTGATGCGGGCTGGCATGAGGTTCATGGCGGGGTTGCCCAGAAAGGCGGCAACTGCGGCCGTGGCCGGACGTTCAAAAACGGTTTCAGGCGCGCCGATCTGCACGATGCGGCCGTCCATGAACACCGCCATTCGGTCAGACAGGGACATGGCCTCTTCCTGGTCGTGCGTCACGTAGACCGCGGTGACGTCCAACGAGCGCTGCAGACGCTTGAGCTCAGCGCGGGTTTCCACACGCAGCTTTGCATCAAGATTGGACAAGGGCTCGTCCAGAAGAAACAACGCTGGCTTGCGTACGATAGCCCGGGCTAAAGCGCAGCGCTGTTGTTGTCCGCCGGAGAGCTGTCCCGGTCGACGGTCGAGCAGGTGATCAATCCGCACCCGGACAGCGGCCTCGCGGACGGCCGTCTGGATCTCTTGCGAAGGTGTACGAATCATCTTCAAGGGAAAGGCGATGTTGTCGAACACCGTCATGTGCGGATAGAGCGCATAGCTTTGAAACACCATGGCGATATCGCGATCGCCCGGCGGTGCCAGCGTGGCGTCGACGCCGTCCAGCCATACTTCGCCCTCTGTCGCGGTTTCGAGACCCGCGATGATGCGCAGTGTGGTGGTTTTGCCCGATCCGGAGGGGCCCAGCAGCGAAAAGAATTCGCCCGGTGCGATGGTCAGATCAACATCGCGCAGCACGCGGGTTTCGCCAAAGGATTTACCCACCCCCGTGAGTCTGACTGCTCCACGTTTGGTCATCTGCGTCCCGTTCCCTTGACTGCACCGGCCGACAGGCCTGCGACGATGTGTTTCTGCGCAGCAATGCCCAGCACAATGACGGGCAGCATGGCGATCAGGGCTGCCGCTGCAAGCTGCGCCCACTGCGTTTGTTCAGTGCTGATGTAGTTGTACATGGCCACGGTGACCGGGCGAACCTGCGCGCCGCCCAGCACCACGGCAAACAGAAATTCATTCCAGGCGTTTAGAAAAACGAAGATGACGGTGACGGCGATGGCCCCGCGAGCCTGCGGCAGCACCACATACCAGAAGGCCTGCCAGTGGCTGGCGCGATCGATGAGTGCGGCCTCTTCCATCTCACGCGGAATGTCTTCGAAATACGAGATGAGAAGCCACACCGCAAAGGGCAGCGAGAAGGTAAGGTAAATGATGACCAGCGCCTGATAGCTGTCCATCCAGCCTACGCGGTTGATGATCAGAAAATACGGGATGATCAGGCCGATGGGTGGCACCAGTTGAGTGGCCAGCACATAAAAGCTGAGCGGGCGACGGCCGGGCATGCGCAGACGGGCGAATGCATAGGCAGCGGGCACGGCGATGACAATGGTCAGCACCGTGGTGAGCACTGAGACGATGATGCTGCTGACCAGGTTGGGTACGATATTGGTCGGGCCGGTCAGCACCGCGACGAAATTGCTCAGTACCGGCTCAAAAAAGATTGAGGGCGGAAAAGCCAACACCTCTTTTTCGTTCTTGAAGGAAGTGATAACTGCCCAGAAGACCGGTACAACCCAGACCGCCAGCAGAAAGGTGGCCAGCGTCATCAGTACCGTGGTACGGATGGGATTGCGCTTCATTTGGCTCGCCTGATGTGAAAGAGCAGCGCCGACACAGCTACGGTGATCAGCAACAACACCACCGCCGAAGCGGCGCCGTAGCCCAGCGATAGCTCGGCAAACGATACCCGGTAGGCATACAGGTTGAGGATTTCGGTGACCGTGCCTGGGCCGCCACCGGTGGCGGCATAGATCGCTGCAAAGGCAGACAGTGCGGTGGTGATGCGCAAAATGATCACGATGACGATGGCCGGCCGAATCAGTGGCAGCGTGATGTGCGTAAAGCGCTGCCAGGCGTTGGCACGGTCGATACGCGCGGCCTCATAAAGGTCCGAGGGCAGGGCGGCCAGCGCAGCCAGCAGGTACAGGAATACAAAAGGCGTCCACTGCCAGGTGTGTATGGTGATGACCGATACACGGGCCAGAAAAGGATCGCCCAACCAGTTGAATGAGCCCAGTCCCATCCACCGGGTGGCAAAGTCAATGATGCCGAAGTCTTGCGTCAGCAGCAGCGTGCGCCAGAACAGGCCGGCCACGACGGGCGCCAGCACGATGGGCAGAATGGCCGCAACACGGAATGCCCACTGGGCCCGCGGAATCTGCAGCACCAGCAGCGCCATGCTCAGGCCGATGATGAGCTGCAGGCTGACCGTGATGCCCGTGTAGATGCCGCTGAAGGCAAGCGCTGCCCAGAAACGCGCATCGTCCAGCATGCGCACATAGTTGCCCATACCCACAAAGCGCTCCATGCCTGGCATGGATAGGTTGATGCTTTGCAGGCTCTGCCAGACCAGATACAGCAAAGGAAACGTGGTCGTGAGGGCGAGCACCAGAAGGGCAGGGGCGGCCAGGCTGATCGCGAAGCGCCGCTCGCGGCGCTCCACGATCGCCAGCCGTTGGGCGGGCGACAGAACCATGCAGGGTTGTCTGATCAGCGACCGGCCAGAATACGCTCAACCTGCGACTGGGCATCGTCCAGTGCCGCTTTTGCCTTCACCTGTCCGACCAGGGCCGACTGCACAATCTTGGCCATGGTCTCGCCAATGGCAGGCCATTGTGGAACGCGCGGACGCCAATCGGGGTCGGTGTCCTGCGCGAAGGTATCCAGCACCGACTTGAGAAAGTTGTCACCGGAGTCATTCATGCTCTTGGTGAACTCGGGTGACTGCCACATCGACAGACGATTCACGCCAAAGCGCACCCCCGGAAAACGGGTGGACGAGCGGGTTTGCGTCTCTTTGGAGGTGGCCCACTGAATGAACAGCCAGGTGGCATGACGTGCCTTTTCGGGCAGCGCCGAGTTGATGGGCATGGCCCAGTTCCAGATCGAGCTGACGCGGCGGCCTGACGGACCCTTGGGCCAGCGTGCGAAGCCGATCTTGCCGATAACTTTGGAGCGCTGCGGATTGACCAACACCGACGCCGCCGATTGACCATCGATATAGCTGCCGATGGTGCCCTGGGCGAACGCATCGGCGATATCAGGCCAGTTCCAGTTTTGTGCAGCCTTGGGTGCGAAGTTGTTCTGCGAGTTCACGTACCACTCAAGCGCAGCGACGGCCTCAGGGCTGTTGACGACCATCTTGCCGCTGTTGTCGAACCACTTACCGCCGAACGCGCCCAGAATGGACGGATAGATGTACATGTTCTGGCCGGCGCCAGCCATGCCGCGCAGGCAAAAACCCCACATACGGTTATCGGGATCGTGCAGCGCTTTGGCGTTCTTAAGCACGTCATCCAGCGTGTCGGCGGGACGCAGACCCTTGGCGTCGTACAGGTCTTTGCGATAGGTCTGAACCGTGGCCTCGCCGTCGAAGGGGATGCCATAGGTGCTGTTGCCCACCATGTCGGCCTTACGCCAGGCCGGCAGAATGTCTTCGTAGTTGAACCACGCCTTGTCCGTGAGCTTGGAATCTTCCAGATAACGCTCAAGCGGATCGGTCCATTTGTTGGCCGCGTAAAGCGACAGATACATGGGGTCCGCCGCATGGGTGCTGATGTTGCCGGCCTTTGAGGACAGGTCGAGCACACATTTCTGACGGATCTGGACGGGCGGTACCTTATCGAATCGAACTTTGATGCCGGTAAGGGCTTCAAACTCAGGCGCAAGGGCGATGAGGTTGTCAAAGTAAACCGCGGGAATGACGGCAACGTTGAGGTTTTGCCCCTCGGCCTGGCGCCAGTTGATCTTGGCGTTTTGATAGGGCCCCAGATCAAAACTTTGCGCGTTCGCAAAGCGCGTGACCCAGGGGGCGCCCGCAATCGTTGCGCCGATCGCTGCAGACTTGCTCAGCGCGGCGCGGCGATTCGGGTTATGGGAACCGTTCATGGTTGTCTCCTTGTTTTGAGTAATTCGTGACACCCCGGTACAGACTGCCGGGCTTCAGCCAGCGTTAGCCGGGGCCAGTACAAGCCAGGCCAACCTCAAAGATGGCAGCCAGCGGGCTTGCTGACAAGTGTTTTCATCATTTGCTGACATGGTCGTGTCCAGAAGGACATGGTCTCGGGCGGGTCTTTACAGGCGGCGGGTTGGATCAGGAAAAGCACTATAGGCACAGCGACGTGCAAATCGGAATGCATGACGGTCGTCTGAGTGATAACTTTCAGGAATGACTGATTCATCGCTGGTGCGAGTCGTTAAATTGCATCAATCCCGGGAGACGCGCTGATGTTGCTCAGAGATCTCGACTATTTCATCGCGCTGGCAGAGGCCGGTAGTTTTCGCCGCGCGGCAACGCGTATGGATGTATCGCAGCCGGCGATTACCAAAGCGATTCGCCGGCTGGAGGCCGAGCTTGGGCTGGGCCTGGTAACCCGCTCAAGTGTCGGCGCCGAGCTGACCGAGGCGGGCGCAGCCTTCCTCAAACGAGCGAGTCGTCTGCGTCAAGACCTTCAGGATGCGCTCAGGGAGGCGGCCGACCTGCGCACCCGCAGCCAGGGGCTGCTGAGAATCGGCTGCGCCCCCTCGTTGATCACGCAGTTCTTTGTAGGTGCCGGAGCGGTGGTTGCAGAGCACCGTCCCGCCTCGCGTTTTCAGCTGTTTGTAGCGCTCTCCGATTTGCTCTTTGCAAAGCTGCGACGGGGTGAGCTCGATCTGGTCATCTGTACGGTGCCAGATCGAACCGACGTGGCTTTTGAAACTCGCCCGGTTGGCATCAGCACCCTGGTGGTGGTTGCAAGTCGCGGTCATGCGCTGCTCAAGCGCAAGCGGCTCGAGCTGAGCCATCTGGTTGATCAGCCCTGGATTCTGCCCAGGCGTGGTGTACTGACCCGGGACTGGATCGACGGCATCTTTGCCCAGCACGGTCTGCCGCTGCCCCAGGTGCGGTTTGAGCTGGACATTCAAGGCGATCCGTTAGTGCCCATGGCGGCTGCCTCCAGCATGCTGGCGGTGACCTCAGAGCTGCCCGCCGCGCAGCTGGCGCGAGCCGGACTGGCGGCCTTACCGATAGACGAGTTCCGCTGGCGCCGCACGGTGGGCGCGCTCACCCGGGCAGGGGTGCCGGTCTCACCGTTGGTAGAGCACTTCATGGAGGTGCTGGCCTCGGTCGGTGCGGGCGACATGGGCGTACGGTGAGGTGGGGGCTCGAACCTTCGCATCGAAACCGTCGAGGAATGCAGTTCTAAACGTATCAGGGCGGCTCATTCAGGCGTCTTAAAAAGACGCGGGGCAGACTGACTGAACGCGCGCCGATGCTCGGCGGAGGTACCGTCGCGGGCGCTCAAAACCATCACATGCTTGAGCAGTCTGCCGACTTCGTGTTCATCGCAGTAACCCATCGCGCCGTGTAGGTGCACAGCGCTTTTGGCGGCCGACAGGGCAACGCGCGAGGCCTTGGATTTTAGTGCGTGCAACAAGGTGTCGCGACGATCCTGCTCATCCTCCCAGCTCGATGCCACTTGCTGCAGCAGCGACTTCGACACCTGAATGTCAACAAAAAGGCTGGCCAGTCGGTGCTGCAGGGCCTGAAAGCCTGCCAGCGGTCGACCGAATTGTTGCCTGAGCATGAGGTGATCGCGGGTGAGTTGCAGGGCGCGTGATGCACAGCCCACCAGGCGCGCCGCGGTGACGAGCCAGGCGAACTGCGATAGCCTGTGTATCGCTTGCCCAGCGTTTAGCCCTTGAGCAAGTATCCCTTGGGCGTGCATCGGATGATTCTGTAGGCAAACATCGCCGAGATCAGAACCATCCAGCTGGGTTCTAAGCATGAGTTGCAGGCAGGTCTGGTCCCGGGCCGGGCTTCCAGGTTCAGAAGCCTCGCAGCCGGGCGGCGTTGCGGATTGAAGGCAGCGCTGTGCGCCCTTAAGGTCAAGCCACACCAGCACCGGTATGCCTTCGTGCAGGGCCAGCACCAGCAGTGCGCGCGCCCCGCCCAGATGAGGGACCGAGCTGATCCGTCCTTCAAGCGTGAGGGATGGGTCACCCCTCAGGGTGACACCATACTTGAAGGGCCCAGATGCTAAGGCTGACGTGGGGAGCGGGTGTGCGCGCAGGGTGGCGACACGGCAGCCAGTCAGATCGGCAAGGTCGGGCGTGAGACCCGACAGGCAAGCCAGGCAGTCTTCGGCCAGCGCCCCGGTGTAGTGAGAAGAGCCGGCCTCCAGGCCGATACAGGCCAGATGAAGCGCACGCTCGCCATCGCTGGCCGCGCTGACGAGCAGATCGTCAAGACCCAGGGCGCGTGCGGCATCGGCGTCCGGATGCGCCGCAAAAAAACGGCGCGCGGCCTCGCTGATTGCGGGGTCAAACGGATCTGCGGACGGCGTTGAGGCCAAGCGGGTCATGACAGGTCAGCCTTGCCTGGGCATGTTCAACACCCGCTGGGCGATGATATTGCGCTGAATTTCGCTGGAGCCTCCGTAAATGGTGGCTCGGCGGCTGAGGAGAAACGAGCCGGAAGTGTCGATCCAGCCGTCGGGACTCATGTAACCCGCTGAGCCGGCCTGATCGCCGCACGCCTGCAGGAGCAGATCGTTGATGTTTTGGAGCAGCTCGGTGCTTGAGAGCTTAAGAACCGGGGCATCAGCGACATCAAGTTGACCCGCCTTGAGTCGGGTAATCGCCTGGCGGTAAGCGGCCAGATGTGCAACAAGATCGATCTCAAGCTCGGCCAGTTGCTCGCTGAAGACCGGATCGGCCATCTGACCGTTGGCCTGTGCAACCGCGTACAGCTTACGCAGGGCGAGCAAGGCATTGCGCGGACTGCCGTTGGATAGACGCTCAAAGCCCAGAACGTGGTTGGCCACCTTCCAGCCACCGTTTCGGGGCCCGAGCAGATTGCTGACGGGCACCTGAACCTGATCGAAGCGAACCGAGCAGAACTCCAACTGACCCACGATGGTTCGAATGGGGCGAATCTCGATGCCGGGTGAGTTTAAGTCGATGAGCAGCATGCTGATACCCGCATGCGGTGGATTCGCCTGCGGATCGGTGCGTACCAAAACGAATATCCAGTCGCACAAGTGCGCGTAGCTGGACCATATCTTTTCGCCGCTCACCAGGAAGTGATCGCCTTGTTCGGTAGCGCGTGTGCTCAGACTGGCTAAATCAGAGCCGGCATTGGGTTCGGAGTAGCCCTGAGCCCAGAACGTTTTTCCTGAGAGGATTTCGGGCAGATGTTGCCGACGCTGTTCATCGGTTCCGAAGCTCATGATGGCCTGGCCTAGAAAGTTCAGACCCGTGGGCAGCAGGTAGGGAGCGCCGGCCTGTGTGAGTTCGTCCAGCAGAATGAGCTGCTCGTCAAGGCTTGCACCCATACCGCCAAACTCGCGCGGCCAGTGGGGCGCGACCCATCCCTGCTCAAACAGGCGTCGGTGCCAGCTGCGAAGAATGTCGGGGTCGAGCATCTGCGTGTGATGTCGCCAGGCTGCCGGCAGCGCCTTCGCCAACCATGCTCTTACCGTCTCACGAAACCGTCGATCTTCTTCAGAGTCTTTCGCGAACAGCATCAGTGTGACTCCGCATGATGCGATTGCCGGCTGTCGCTCAGTTTTGCATCGACGGCCCAGCCGCCCTGGCCTTCAGGTCCAATGAGAAAGGGGTTGATCTCTAGGGATAGATTAGCGGGCAGGCGGGCGACCAGGCGCGAGAAGGCCGCCAGCGTACGGGCCAGTGCGTCGATATCGACCCTCGGACGACCCCGGGCGCCCAGCAGTATGCCCCGGGCTTTGATTGAGTGAATCATCGTCAGGGCGGTCGCCTCATCAAACGGTGCGATCTGCAGCGCGATGTCGTTCATCATTTCCACCCACAGGCCACCCAGTCCGAACGCGACGACTGGCCCGAATTGTGGGTCGTAGCGATATCCCAGAAGGGTTTCAACCAAACCGGTGCGCATGGCCTGCACGATGACGCCACCGCTGGAATCATCCAGGCCCAGCGTCTGGCTGATGCAAATTAGCTGGCGATAGGCCGCGCGGACCGCCTCGGGATCTTGAAGCTTGAGCATGACGCCGCCGGAATCGCTCTTGTGTGCAAGGCCAGCCACCGACAGCTTCAACGCCACTGGAAAACCGATACGCGAGGCTGCATCCACGGCCCGCTCTTGACGGTCGGCTCTCTCGGTGGGTGCTGCGCGAATGCCGTGCGAGTCCAGCCAGAGCAGCAGTGAGGCTTCATCGGTGTCGCGGGGAGGCTGTGTCGGCGAGTCGGCAGTAATGAGACTCGTTGGGGTGGTAGATAAGGCGGATTTGAGGTCGATGTTGTGAGCCGACTCGGGCAGACTCGGCGCGAGTGCGTTGATGGCCCGAATCGGGTCGATGAACGCTGCAAAGCCCGCCTTTTGCAGTCGGGCAAGATTCGGTTGACTGGTTGTCAGCGACAGCAGCACCGGTATGTCGAGGGTATGAAGCTGGGCCGTCTGAAGCGCGGCGATCACGCGGGTGACCGATTCGTCGGAGCGGAAGGCCGAGGTCAGAAAACCGATGACCGCGTCCACTTCACCACTGCGCGCGACCGCCACCAACGGGTCGACCATCAGCGAGAAGTCGCTGAGTACGGCCGCCGTGACATCCACCGGGTTGCGACTGTTGCCGTGCTGAACGCGGTCATCAATCTGCGATCGCAGGGCAGGGGAAAGCTCGGGCATTTCAAGAGCCAGATCCTCAGCCCGGTCGGCCAGCAGAATACCTGCTCCCCCCGACGCACTGACCACGGCAATTCGCCGACCGAGTGGCCGTTTGTTGATCGAAAAAACCGCTGCAAGGTCAATGAAGTCTTCGAAACTGTGGGCCCGAAGTGCGCCACATCGGCGCAATGCGACATCGAAAACTCTGTCCTCGCCAGTGAGTGCGCCGGTATGTGAACGGGCCGCTTCCCCACCCAGCGCCGATCGGCCGACTTTCATCACGACCACGATCTTGCCTGCGGCCCTGGCGTCCGAAATGGCCTGCATCAGCCGCGCTCCATCACGCAGTCCTTCCAGAGCCGCCAGAATGATGCGTGTGGGCGTATGTCGCGCCGCGTAGGCGATGCAGTCGGCGACATCGACATCAATCTCGTTGCCTGTACTGGCCCACAGCGAAACGCCAATACCCTGCGCTTGCAGCATGACGTGTAGGTAGGATGCGGTCGCACCGCTCTGGCTGAGAACAGCGACGGGGCCAGACGACGCGAAGCCTGAGCTCCATAGAGTCGCGAAACTGGCTGCGATCTTTGCGTGCTCGTTGACCAACCCGATACAGTTGGGACCGAGCAAGCGAAGACCGGCCGCATTGGCACGATCGAGCAGCGCCTGCTGCGCCAGCCGACCCTGCTCGCCCGTTTCGGCAAAGCCTGCACTGAACACGATGGCGGCGCCAACACCTGCGGCGATGCAGTCGTCGATCGCCGACGGTACGGCCTCGGCTGGTACCGAGAGTACGGCAAGGTCGATGGGCGTGCCGATTGCTTTGATGCTGGGGTGGGTGTTCAGCCCCAGTACCTGTGAGCGCCTGGGGTTGACGGCGTAGACGCTCAGCGGTCTCAATGCGGGACCCTGCTCACGCGCCAACAAATAACTGAGTACCCGCCCCCCAAATTTGGTCGCGTCATCCGACGCGCCTACGACCGCGATCGAGGCCGGCTCGAACAGCGCGTCAAGACCTTTGAATCGCTCTACGAACATTTGAGGGGTGAGTGTGCGCAGTTGCTGGATGTCAGCGCTTTCGGGCCTGCTTGATGGCCTCCCATTTTTCAGCAGGCCATGACAGCAGGTCATCGACATCCATGCCTTTGAGTGCCCGGCCTCCATCGATGGTGATCATGTCGCCGTTCAGGTAGGACGCGGCATCGGAGACCAGGAATGCGCACAGATCAGCGAACTCGTGATGCCTG
The DNA here is from genome assembly GCA_044359405.1 of Burkholderiaceae bacterium. Classification (GTDB taxonomy): domain Bacteria; phylum Pseudomonadota; class Gammaproteobacteria; order Burkholderiales; family Burkholderiaceae_E; genus SYIM01. The sequence goes on along the minus strand of JBIKMC010000031.1, from coordinate 6,250 downwards.
CCGTAGCGGCCCACAGGAATGGCCCGCATCATGGCCGCCTGTTTGTCACGGTCTTCCGGATAGAGTTGCTGCCAGGCGCCCGGGGTAGGAAAAAGCCCCGGAGCGACGGCGATTGAACGAACCCCTTTGGGGCCCCATTCCACCGCCAGACTCTTGGTCATGGCAAGCATGGCAGCCTTGGCCATGGTGAGGGGAACGGTAAATGCCCGGCCACCGGCGGCACCTGCCGTGAGCACATTCAGGATGACACCGGCATGGCCCGAATCAATCCATCGTCGTCCGGCGGCGATGCTGCAATAAGCATTGCCGTTCATGGCGATGCTGGTTACCGCGTCGAAGGCTCTCGCAGACAGAGTTTCCGTGCGCGCGAGAAAATTTCCCGCTGCGTTGTTGATGAGTACATTGAGCGGGCCGGTCTGCCAGATGGTCTCCATCATGTCCTGCACCGCGGCACTGTCGCGGATGTCACAGCTGATTGTCTGCACCGCCACGCCTGTCTCGGCCAGGATCTCCTGCGCGGTGGCGGTCAGTACCTCAGAGCGGCGTCCGCAGATGACGGGCTGCGCGCCTAGCCCCGCCATTCGCTGCGCCATGGCCTTGCCAAGTCCGCTACCACCGCCCGTGATGAGTATGCGCTTGCCGGCCAGCAGATCGGTTCTGAACGGAGAGCGTTCTCCGGAAGGGATATTCATCGCTTAGTTCGCCTGAAGTTGTGCAAAGAGACGTTGCGCGTTGTGATGGAAAACATCAGCCAGAACCGCTTCGTCATAGCCTTCGGTGCGCCAGTCGCCGACGATTTTTTCGTATCGAAGCAGTGGGTAATCGCAACCGAACATGACGCGTCTGCGCAGCCGGCTGCCAATCTCTTCCTTCATCTCCGCGGGCAGTCGTCTCGGGGACATCCCGTGGAACTCAATCCAGACATTGGCTTTGTGCAGCAGCACCGCGATCATCTCGGCAGTCCATGGCCAGGGATTACGACCCGCAACGATTTGAAGCTTCGGATAGCGGGCCGCGATGGCATCGACGTAGCGCGGGTGACCCAGCTCGAGTTCGATACCCAGCCCGCCCGGTGTACCCGCGCCGATACCGGTGTAGCCCACGAAAAACATCACCGGGATGCCATGGGCGGCGCAGTGCCGGTAAAAAGGTGCGTAAGCTTCGTCAATGATGGAGAGGCGATTGCCGATGGCGGACACGGCCAGCCCCACCAAGCCGGCGCCGGCTTGGCGGCAGCGCTCAAGCTCATCAATACCCGCTTGCCCGGTGTGTGGCGACAGTTGTATCCAGTTACCCAGCACTACATCGGCATGGGCTTTCTGAAATGCGATCATTTCGTCGTGCATGGCCCTGACCTGCTCGAGCGGCAGCTCGCGCGTAAAGCCAATGTCGAGCATGGTCTGTACGCCGCTGTTGCGAAGGTAGGCGGCCATGTCGTCCTTTGAGACGAAAGTGCACTCGGTTTTCCAGATCTGTACCTGCCTTGCCTGAGCGGCCGCGCCTCGCAAGGGGTAAAACGCCTCGGTTCCCCAGTGCGAATGAATGTCAATGATCGGTGTCATGGAAGTCGGGCTCACTGCTGTGGAATATTGGCTTTACCAACAACCTGCTTGAGCGTTTCGTGATCTTTGCGAACGATGTTGCGGAACGCATCCGCAGACCCCTTCAGGCGGGCAAAGCCGGCCAGGTTGAGTCGTTCCTTGACCTCGGGGCTATCCATGGCGCGATCGACGTCGGCATTGATCTTGTTGATGATTTCGGACGGCACACCCGGCGGGACGAACAGACCGAACCAGGTACTGAGCTCAAGGCCAGGAAAGCCGGCCTCGACCACGCTGGGTACGTCGGGCGCGAATTCGGATCGCTTCGAGCTGGTGACCGCCAGGGCCTTGAGCTTGCCGGTCTTGACGTGTTGCATCTGAAGTAGCGAGTCGAACATCAGTTGGTTAAGTCCACTCATGAGATCGATCATGGCTTGAGCGCTGCCTTTGTAGTGCACCGTATTGAAGCGTGTGTCGGTGGACAGCCCGAGCAGTTCGATGGCCAGGTGATTGGTGGTACCCATGCCCGGTGTGGCGCCGTTGAGCTTGCCGGGGTCGCGACGGGCGACTTCGACCAGTTCGCGCACATTGTTGGCGGGAACCGACGGGTGTACGTACAGCGCCCACGGTGTTTCAACCAGCGGAGCAACAGCATCGAGATCTTTAATGGGGTCGTAAGGCGGTTTGCTCTGAAGCAGGGGGTTCACGATGAGAACCCCGGTCGATGTCATGAGCAGGTTGTAGCCGTCGTTGGGCGCCTTGGCACCGGCTAACGTGCCGATGCTGCCACCGCCTCCTGCGCGATTCTCAACCACGACCGACTGGTTCCACTGCTCGGACAGTTTCTGTGCAACCGCCCTGGCCAGCAGATCAGCGTGGGCACCGGGCGTGTAGGGAATGATCAGTTTGACGGGGCGATTGGGATAAGCGGTGCGTTGATCTTGAGCCCTGGCGGGTGATGTCGCAAGTAGCAGGGTGCTGGCGGCCAGCGCGAGGCCCGACAGGGCAACGGCGAGTCTTGACGAGGTGCGGGTAAGGGGCATCATGAGTCTCCGTTAATAGCGTTACACAATGTGAAACAGCGTGTTATATTCGTCAACGGCTAACGCTAACATCGGACCAGACCACCGTCAACGTACGCGTGCGGATATCGGGTCGACAGTCCCGCTGATCTTGGGCGGGGCATGGGTTCATCGCGCTGGACGCTGTGTTGGGTCGCCGAATAACGGGTGCTTCAATGACGATCAAGGTACTGGTCAAGGCGCTGCATGTGGTTGAGTTTCTGTCGGACGTATCCGGCGGGGCCGGTGTCACCGAGATTGGGCGCGGCGTGGGCCTGGACAAGGCCACGGTGTTCCGAGTCCTAAAAACCTTGGAGCAGACGGGTTACGTCGAGCGGTACGATTCAGCCGGCCGCTACCGCCTGAGCGCCAGACTCTGGGCTGTGGGCATGCGCAGTGGCCACGGGCGCGGGCTGGTCGATGCGGTCGCGCCCGAACTCAAAGCCTTGGCCCTGGCGACGGGCGAAACAGCCTATCTGGCCATTCGCAGTGGGGACGAGTCCATATTTCTGGACAAGGCCGACAGTGATGCCGCAGTTCGTATCCACACCCCGCTGGGCGCACGCATTCCACTGCACTGCGGTTCGGCCAGTAAGGCGATGCTGGCCTGGCAGGATAAGGCCTGTATCGAGCGGGTAAGCGGTTCGCTGGTCGCGATGACGCCTCACACCATCACCGATCCGGCCAGCTTGATACTCGAACTTCAGCGAATCCGCCGACGAGGCTACGCGACCGCCAGTGAAGAGTGGCGTGAGGGTATCGCAGGTGTTGCGGCGCCCATTCGCGATCACACGGGCGCCGTCGGTGCGGCGCTGGCCGTATCCGGGCCGGTCGCACGTATGGGGCTGAGCAGAATGCGTGCGATGGCGGCAACGGTCATCGCGAGTGCGCAGCGCGTTACCCTGCGTCTGGGTGGGTCGGGCGGCTGATCTTCTCTAGGGTTTTCGGGGGCGCGGCGGCGATCTCGTCCGTGACTGGGCGGGTTCGGATTCAGCGGCGATGTCAGGTTGACTGGCGGCGCCGGTCGCGCTCGGGCCACCGAGGTGCGATGACAGCATTTTTCGCGCGATCGACTGACGGGCCGCTCGAAAATGTGAACGGATCGCCGAAGCCGCCCACTCACCATCGCCCAGCGATAAAGCCTCGATCAGATCATCATAGCGGGCGCTCGCGTGCTGCCATGCGCCGGCATCGAATTCGAAATAGGCCCGCTGAACCATCGGCAGGTAGGAGGTCTGTTCCAGCAACTGTCTAAGCCAGGGGTTTGCCGCCGCACTAAAGACAATTTTGTGAAATTCGATATTCAGACGGGCCGCCTCGTTCAGGTAATCCGAGGCGCGACGCCGCGAGACCTCCAACAGGCGCACGTTGAGCAGGCGCAGAGCCTCGAGTTCGATACTCTGGATTCGTCCCGCGGCCAACCTGGCCGCCATCGCAGCGAGCTCACTGCGCACGTCGATCAGATCAGCCAGCGAGCGCTCGGTCCATTCGGTGACGGAGGCGCCCTGGTTCGCCACGAAGCTGACGAATCCATCGGCAGCCAGTCGGCGCAGCGCCTCCCGGATGGGCGTTCGGCTGACGCCGATCTCGGCGGCGAGAACATGCTCGCGTAGCGCCTCACCGGGGCGATACGATCCCGACAGAATATGCTCACGAATGTGGTCGTAGGCCCTTGCCGCTGATTTCGCAAGGCGTTTGACCTCGTCCGACTGTTGGCCGGCGGGAGCACTGTCTTGCGCATGCAGCGCCTGGGCCGGCTTGTCGGATGCGGTGCTCTCCGAGCGCTTGCGACGAACCGCAGCGCTTGCCAGACGGGACGGATTGGATGCGGACTTGACCATGGCCGAAGTTTAATGTTCTTCGTGCCGTGGCGCTTTGTCGTCTTGGCAGCGTGCCGGTGGCGCCCGTTCAAAGCGGTCGCCCCGGGGCGCGCCAAGGGCTTCTTAACGGCACAAAGGGCTTGGTGCAAGCGCCTTCGGATTGTATACTTAGACAGCCGAAAAGCTACCCGGATGATCGCTTTCCAAGAATGAGGCGGGCATTCTCCGGGGACGACAAAGTATACGGGGAGACGAGGCACATGGCCTACCGCATCGGTGTTGACATTGGCGGCACGTTTACAGATTTTGTCCTGATCGATGACGCTGAGCGTTCGATCTGCATTCACAAGCGCCTCACCACTCCCAGCGATCCTTCGATCGCGGTTCTTGACGGAATCGATCAGTTGCTGCTGAAGGCGGGTGTCAGCATCGACCGTGTCAGTAGCGTTATTCACGGTTCCACGCTGGTCACCAATGCGGTCATCGAGCGCAAGGGTGCGCGTATCGGCATGCTGGTCACCCGGGGTTTCAGCGATGTGCCCGACATCGCGCGCGAGCAGCGCTACGATCTGTATCAGCTTGATATTCGCTATCCGAAGCCGCTTGTTGAACGCAGGCATCGCATGGAGATCAGCGAGCGAGTCGCTCACGATGGTCAATGCACCCAGGCGATGGATGACGATGAGGTGCTTCGCGGTGTTCGCGCCTTGGTTGAGCAGCACCAGATCCAGGCCTTGGCCGTCTGTCTGCTGAACTCGTTTGTCAATCCGGTTCACGAGCAGCGTATCAGCGACCTTGTCGCTCAACACTGGCCCGATCTTTACGTGAGCACATCGGCCGATGTGCTGCCCTATGCCAAGGAGTATGAGCGCTGGACGACCACGCTCATTAACGCGTATGCGCAGCCCATGGTTGATCGTTATCTCAGCAATCTCGAGGCCGGGCTAGCTAAGCGCGGAGCAACGGGTCCCCTGTACATCATGACTTCAAGCGGCGGTACGGTGACTCCGGCTACCGCGCGCCGCTATCCGGTGAGGATGTTGGAGTCCGGCCCGGCGGCCGGCGTTCTGATGTCTGCGCATCATGGGCGCAGGCTCGGTGTTGATGACATCCTTTCTTATGACATGGGGGGCACCACTGCTAAGGGTGCAATTGTCCGCGGCGGCCAGCCCGAGCGCAGCTATGAAATCGAAGTCGCGCGCGTGCATGAGTTTCGAGCGGGCAGCGGTCTGCCAGTGCGCGTGCCGGTCATCGAGATGATCGAGATCGGCGCCGGCGGTGGCAGCATCGCCGAGCTCGATCAGCGCGGCCTCATCCGCGTCGGGCCGCGCAGCGCGGGCGCATCTCCTGGGCCCGCCTGCTATGGCCTGGGCGGACTTAAGCCGACGCTCACCGATGCCAACCTCGTCCTCGGCTACTACGATCCGGCGTTTTTTCTTGGCGGGCAGATGGGACTTGATCAGCAGGCTGCCGAGCGGGCCATTCATGACACCATCGCTTCGCCTCTCGGAATCGATCTGGCCCGCGCGGCCTGGGGCATTCACGAAATCATCAACGAGGATGTGGCCAGGGCGTTCCGCGTGCACGCCAGCGAAATAGGGTTCGACTACCGTCGGGGCACCATGATCGGCTTTGGCGGATCAGGGCCCGCCCATGCGATGCGAATTGCCCGCAAGCTGCGGATTCCCCGCGTAATTCTGCCGGTTGCCTCCGGCGTCATGTCCGCTCTGGGCATGTTGGTCAGCCCTCTGTCGTTTCAGCTCGCCCGCAGCGACGTTGTACTGATAGAAAACCTCCTGGCCAGCGATTTCGCTGCTCGGTTTGCACG
>JBIKMC010000217.1:0-5888 GCA_044359405.1 Burkholderiaceae bacterium | reverse complement strand
TGCTTCGTCCACAGGCGGTGGTATCCCTAAACGCCATTGACGAACTGGGGCACATTGAGCGACTAACCGACGGCTGGATTCGCATCGGCGCCACCGTTTCGCATCGGCGGATTGCCCAGTACGGTGGCTTTGTCAATGGGCAACGACTCATGTCGGACACAGCGATTCAGATCGCTCACCCGGCCGTTCGCAACGCGGGCACCATCGGCGGAGCCTGTGCGCATGGCGACCCAGCGGCCGATTGGCCCGTGACGCTGTGTGCGGCCGACGCCCTCATCGAGATCGCCAGCCTGACCGGCAGGCGTACAACACTGGCGCAGGAATTTTTTGTTGACTTCCTGACAACGGCCTTGCAACCGGCAGAACTCGTTACCGCCGTCTTGATTCCACCGCTGAACGGCATTGCCCGCTATCGAAAATTTGGGCGCGTCGACGGTGACTACGCGACCGTATCAGTTGCCGCCATCGTTGAGTCACATGCCGGGCGCTGCAATGCGGTGCAGGTCGCGCTGGGATCGGTGTCAAGCCGTCCGGTGCGCTCGCCTTCGCTTGAACGCGAGCTGACAGGCCAGCCTCTCAACCAGCACACTACAGGCAGCTTCGCGCGCGCCCTGGCGAGCCTTGCAAGCCCGATGTCAGACGTGCGCGGAAGCGCCGACTACAAGCAGCAGATCCTGCCCGGACTGATTAGCCAAACGCTACTGGAATGCACCGAACCATGCTGAACATGCCGCTCACGATGAACCACGAGAGTCGTCAGGTGAGTGTCGATGGCTCGACCAATCTGCTGCAAGTGCTGCGCGATCAGCTGATGCTCACTGGTACCAAGCGGGGATGTGATTACGGCGTGTGTGGCGCCTGCACAGTCGTCATCGACGGGCAGCCGGCCAGAGCATGTCTTACGCTGGCCGCTGATTGCGACGAAAAAAGCATCACCACGATTGAAGGTCTTGCAGCCCCTGGCACCCTGTCACCGCTGCAACAGGCTCTGCTGGACGCCGGGGCAGTGCAGTGCGGATTTTGTACGCCCGGCGTCGTGATGGCGCTGCACTGCCTGCTCAGCCGTGAAGCGCAACCTGATGAGCCGGCCGTCCGTGCAGCACTCGGTGGCAACTTATGTCGGTGCACTGGTTACGCGGCGATTGTTAAGGCTGCTCTGAGCGCGGCTGCGAGCCGAGCCGCCGCGACCCCAGGGCTGGACGGTCCGGCGCTTGAGTCACCGTCACCGGATACGCCGAATGCCCAGGAGACCTGAGATGGAACAGCAGTTTGAAACGGTCGGCCAATCCGTACCCCGACTCCAGGGTGTCGACAAGCTCAACGGATCAGCGGTTTACGTCGACGACATCGTCAGACCAGGCATGCTACACGGTGCCCTTCTACTGTCGCCCTACCCCCATGCGCGAATCACGCGCCTGGATGCACAGGCGGCCAGGGCTGCGCCGGGTGTGCGGTGTGTGCTGACCGGCGACGACTTTGCGCGTCGCTTTGGTGGCTTCGTGCACGATGAGCAGGTACTGGCGCGCGGCGTTGTGCGCTACGCGGGCGAACCTGTCGCAGCCGTCTGTGCCGATACCCTCGCCCATGCAAGAGACGCCCTGCAACTGATTCAGGTCGACTATGAGGAATTGCCTGCGGTCAGTTCGATCGAACAGGCGCTTTCGCCGAACGCGCCTCTGGTTCACCCGGACTTCGCACAGTATTCGCGCCGCAACCCGGTTGCACTGGACCCCAATGTCTGCGCACACACCCTGCTGATTGAGGGAGACGCCGAAGCTGCCCTGGCCTCCTGCGATGTGGTGGTCGAGGGAGAGTTTCAAACTCAGGCACAGGTACACGCCTACCTTGAACCCTGCGGCGCTGTCGCAGCCATCGAAGACGGCGGCAAGCTGGTCGTCTGGTCCGCCTGTCAGTCAGTGTTCCGGGTGCAGGCAACCTTGTCTGAGATTCTCGGCATGCCCATGTCACAGATCAGAGCCATCGCGACGCTGGTGGGTGGTTCATTCGGAGGCAAGGCTGATGTCACGGTTCAACCCTTGGCGGCGATGATGGCATTGCGTACCCGCCGTCCCGTCAAACTGGTCCTCAGCCGGGATGATGAATTCATGATGATGCGAACGCGGCATCCGGCGCGGGTAAGGATGCGTACGGGTGCCATGCGCGATGGCACTTTGGTTGCTCGCACAGTCGATCTCACCATGGACGGCGGGGCTTACACCGAGGACAGTCCCGCAGTGCTCGGATTCGCGCTCCTCATGGCCAGAGGGCCATACCGCATCGCCCATCTGCGCTGTGAAGGTCGAACCGTTTATACCAATCGCCTGCGAGCAGCGGGTTTCCGAGGCTACGGAAACCCTCAAGTCAGTTTCGCGGGAGAAAGTCAGATCGACGATATCGCCCATCGTTTGGGCATGGACCCGATCGATATTCGTCTGAAGAATGCCGTTACGGCGGGCGATCAATGGGTCGGTGGCCAACGAATCGAGGCCTGCGGGCTCAGAGACTGCCTGCTGGCGCTGCGGCAGCGCACACAGCAGCGACCATCTGTACCGCCCGAACCCGGCCGCCGTCGTGCAATCGGCGTTTCGGCCTTCGCGCATATCTGCGGCATTCTTTCAACAGCGGCCATCGTTCGAATACTGGAAGACGGTAGCGTCACCCTGAACACCGGAGCGGTCGATCTCGGCGAGGGCGCCGAGACCGTGTTGGCGCAGATCTGCTCGGAAACCCTGAAATTGCCGATGGCACGGATCAATCTGGCACCACCCGATACGGATAGTTCTCCCTATAACTGGTCGACAGGGGGCTCACGGGTCACCTACATGGTCGGACGCGCGGTCCGAGGAGCCGCCGAACAGGCCCGCGATAAGCTCTTCGAGCATGCCGCCGCCATGCTCGAGTGCTCGGCGGCTGATCTACAGTTACGCAGCGGAGGACGTATCGGCATCGCGGGCGTTCCCGGCTCTGAGATCAGCTTCGGTGCCGTCAGCCAGCGCGCCCATTGGCAGGCGGGAGGACCCATCATCGCCAGCGCCTCCATCATGTTTGAAGGCGGCGGTTTCGACCCCAAGCGTACCCAGCTCAGTGGCAGCGGTATCGGTCGACTGGGGGCATTCATCTTCGGCGCACAGGCCGTCGAAGTCATCATCGATGAGACCACCGGTCAGGTCCAGGTGCAAAAAGTATGGGCTGCCCATGACGTCGGACGCGCCGTGAATCCGGCCGGGGTCCTGGGGCAGATCACGGGCGGCGTCGCCCAGGGCATCGGCTATGCGCTGTACGAAGAGCTCGTCCAGCACGACGGGCACAGCGCCAACCCAACCCTGGCCGACTACAAGATTCCGGGGGCTCTCGATCTGCCTGACATTGAGCCCATCATCATCGAGCATCCCGAACCGAATGGGCCTTTTGGGGCGAAAGGCATCGGCGAGCCGCCCATTATCGGCATCGCTCCGGCGATCGGCAACGCCATCCGGACAGCCACCGGCAAACGTCTGTCTCAGATCCCCTTCACGCCCGAGCGAGTCTATCGATCAATGCATCAAACCTGATCACTGAAAAAACGACTTGACCCGGTCCATCCAGGATCGGGCGCGGGGATTGTGCTTGGGGTCGCTCAGCGACGCATCGAGTTCACGCAGCAACTGCTTTTGCTGATCAGTCAGTCGAACAGGCGTCTCGACCACGATGTGCGCATAAAGATCGCCAGGGTAACTTGAGCGGATTCCCTTGATACCCTTACCGCGCAATCGAAACTGTTTGCCAGCCTGGGTACCTTCAGGCACGTCGATCTCAGCCTTGCCACCCAAGGTTGGAATCTGCACCGATCCGCCCAACGCTGCGGCGACCATGCTGATGGGAACCTCACAGTGCAGATCATCACCATCGCGCTTGAACACGTCGTGCTCGCGCACGCGGATTTCAACGTAAAGATCGCCCGACGGTCCGCCATTGACGCCAGGCTCACCGTTGCCGGCTGAGCGGATGCGCATGCCATCGTCGATACCTGCGGGAATCTTCACCTCAAGGGTCTTATTACGCTTGACCCGACCCACCCCCTCACAATTCTTGCAGGGATCGGTAATGGTTTTTCCGGCACCGTGACAGCTGGGGCAGGTCTGCTGGATAGAGAAGAAACCCTGCTGCATGCGGACCGCGCCCTGGCCGTTACAGGTGCGACAGGTTTCAGGGCGGGTTCCGGGCTTGGCGCCGGTACCTTTGCAGACATCGCAGCCCTCCCAGCTGGGCACCCTGATCTCGGTCGTATAGCCGCTGGCCGCCTGTTCGAGCGAGATCTCCATCGAGTAGCGCAGATCAGCCCCGCGATAGACGCCGCTGCGTCCGCCGCCGCCTCCACCGCCCCCGCGACCACCGCCGAAGATGTCGCCAAAAATATCGCCGAACACATCGGCAAACCCACCCGCGCCGCCGCCACCGCCACCCATGCCCGCCGCATTGGGATCGACGCCGGCGTGGCCAAAGCGGTCGTAAGCCTCGCGCTTACGCGCATCGGCGAGAATCTCGTAGGCCTCTTTGACTTCCTTGAACTTTTCCTCAGCCTGCTTGTCATCCGGGTTGCGGTCCGGGTGATACTTCATCGCAAGCTTGCGGTAGGCCTTCTTGAGCTCGTCCTCGGTAGCGTTCTTGGCTACCCCCAGCACTTCGTAAAAATCACGCTTTGCCATTCATCTGCCCGCCGCTAAAAACGCCCTGGAATCCATTCTGGAAACGACGACGGGCGGGTGCCAGCCACAATCGCCAACACCCCGCCCGCACGGGTCTCCCAACCGATTGCGATCAGGACTTTACTTCCTTGAAGTCGGCATCGACCACATCATCGTCCTTGGGTCGCTTGACTTCGGCCGCACCCGCAGCACCAGCGGCAGCGCCCGCTGCTGCAGCTGCCGCGGCATCGCCGCCTCCGGCCTTGCCGTACATGATCTCGCCCAGCTTCTGTGACGCTGTTGCCAGCGCCTGACTGGCTGCCTCAATCTGATCTTTGTCGTCCGTCTTCAGGGCCTCTTCAGACTTCTTGACTGCTTCTTCAATCTTCTCTTTTTCAGCCGCGTCAATCTTATCGCCGTGTTCGGCGAGAGACTTCTTGACGGTGTGCACCAGACCGTCAAGCTGATTGCGTGCGTTGGTGAGCTCAACACGCTTGCGGTCTTCAGCGGCGTTGGTCTCGGCATCCTTCACCATTTTTTGAATCTCGGCCTCGGACAGGCCCGAGTTGGCCTTGATGGTGATCTTGTTTTCCTTACCAGTCGCCTTGTCCTTGGCCGAGACATGCAGAATGCCGTTGGCGTCGATGTCGAACGTGACCTCGATCTGCGGTGTTCCGCGCGGTGACGGCGGGATGCCCTCAAGATTGAACTCGCCCAACAGCTTGTTGCCCGAGGCCACTTCTCGCTCGCCCTGGAAGACCTTGATGGTGACGGCCGGCTGGTTGTCGTCTGCCGTCGAGAACACCTGAGAAAACTTGGTGGGAATCGTGGTGTTCTTCTGGATCATCTTGGTCATGACCCCACCCAGCGTCTCGATACCCAGTGACAGGGGGGTGACATCGAGCAGAAGCACATCCTTGCGGTCACCCGCCAGCACTGAACCTTGAACCGCCGCACCGACCGCAACCGCTTCATCCGGATTGACATCCTTGCGGGGGTCTTTGCCAAAGAATTCTTTGACCTTGTCCTGCACCTTGGGCATGCGGGTCATGCCGCCGACCAAAATAACGTCATCGATGTCGGAGGCCTTGACGCCGGCATCTTTGAGAGCGGTGCGGCAGGGCTCGATGGTTTTTTCAATCAGCTCTTCAACCAGCGACTCGAACTTGGACCGCGTCAGGCGAATGTTGAGATGCTTGGGTCCAGAGGCGTCGGCCGTGATGT
>JBIKMC010000216.1:0-5889 GCA_044359405.1 Burkholderiaceae bacterium | reverse complement strand
CCCGGCTCTCGGCCGGTCAACGCAAGCGACTCTGGTTGGCGCGGCTCTGTGCGAGTCGCAGGCCCCTGTGGCTACTTGACGAACCCACCAACGCGCTCGATGCCAGTGGACAATCGCTCTTCGAACAATTACTCAATCAGCACCTTCAGCGCGGCGGCTGCGCGGTCATCGCGACACACCAGGGCATCGCCAGTACGGTCACACCCGTCGCGCTTGACCTCAGCAGCTACGCAGCCCGCAGGCAAACCGCGCCCGCCGCACCGATCAGCCCATGAGCCGGGAGAATGCTCAACTCAGTCCCATGGTCGCGCTGGCCTGGGCATGTCGACGCGACCTGACGCTCGCCCTGCGGGCGCGGGGTGAATTGGCACTCATCATGGTTTTCTTTCTGCTGGTCACGGCGCTGTTTCCTCTGGCGGTCAGCCCCGAAGCCGGTCTGCTGCGCAGCATTGCGCCAGGTATTTCCTGGGTCGCGGCGCTGCTGGCCAGCCTTCTGGGCATGGCGCGACTTTTCGCCGGCGATCATGCCGATGGCACCCTCGAGCAGTGGCTGCTCGCCCCCGCACCACTCCCCGCCCTCATGAGTGGCAAGGTATTGGCCCACTGGTTGGTCACCGGCGCGCCACTGGTGCTGCTCAGCCCGCTGGCTGGCCTGCAGTTCGGGCTGCAACCTCAGGCGATCGTCGTGCTGGCGGCCAGCCTGCTGCTTGGTACACCCATCCTGGCGTGGCTGGGCGCCATTGCGGCTGCGCTCACTCTGGGGGCGCGCGGCGGCGCTTCATTACTGGCCCTTCTGGTGCTGCCCCTGGCGGTGCCGATACTGATTTTTGGGGCGGGCTCGGTTGAGGCGCAAACCGCCGGTCTGGGCGCTGAGGCACATCTGTCGCTCCTCGGCGCGGGCTTGATCCTGATCACCCTGGGCGGACCCTGGGCAACCTCGCTGGCCGTTAGAATCGCGCACGAATGACATGACTGCGATCAACTGGTTTCATTTCGCTTCACCCGCCCGGTTTTACAGCCTGGCGGGCCGTATCGGCCTCGCAAGTGGTCTATTGGCCCTCGTGCTCGCCGCGGCGGGACTGTGGGTGGGTTTTTTTGTGGCCCCCACTGACTACCAGCAGGGCGAGGTTTACCGCATTATTTTCATCCATGTTCCTGCGGCGTGGATGGCCATGTTCACCTACGTGGTCATCGCATTCTGGAGCATGCTGTCACTGAGCCTGAACGCACGCCTGCCCGCCATGATGGGGCACGCCCTCGCACCCACCGGCGCCATGTTTGCGTTCGTGGCCCTGTGGACCGGCGCGTTTTGGGGACGTCCCACCTGGGGCGCCTACTGGGTCTGGGATGCGCGTCTCACTTCCACCCTGATCCTGCTGTTCCTTTACCTCGGCCTGATCGCCTTGCGGGCCGCCATCGACGATCCCCGCAGGGCCGACCGCGCCTGCGCGCTGCTGGCCATCGTTGGCGTCATCAACGTGCCCATCATCTACTTCTCCGTAAAGTGGTGGAACACCTTGCACCAGGGCGCCACCATCTCGATGACCGCAGCCCCAAAAATGGCGCAAACCATGCTGACGTCCATGCTGCTGATGACGTTTGCCGCCTGGGCGTACACCATATGGGCCGCCATGCATCGAGTGCGCACCATCATTGTCGAGCGTGAGGCTCATTCCGACTGGCTCGCCTCGGAACTTGATTCGCCAGGAGAACACCGCGCATGACTGATCATGCCTTTTTCATTGCCATGTCCTACGGCATGCTCGCGATCTGCATCATTGCCGAGATCGTCGCGCTCAAAGCGGGCCGTCGCGCCGCGCGGGTGCGGGCACGCGCCATCCGTCGGGCTGATCAATCATGAAGGCTCGCCATCGCCGATTTGCCTGGATTTTCGCGGGCGTCATGGCCGTCGCCGTGGCGGTCACCCTGGTGCTGAACGCCTTCCGTACCAATCTGGTGTTCTTCTTTACCCCCACTGAAATCGCCGAAGGTAAGGCACCCTCCGGTCGGTCATTCCGGGTGGGCGGACTGGTCGAAGTGGGCAGCGTGCAGCGCAGCACTGAGGGAACCATGGTGAACTTTCGCGTCACTGACAATGCCCGCACCATTCAGGTGGCTTATAACGGCATCCTGCCCGATCTGTTCAAGGAGGGCCGAGGCGTTGTCGCGCAGGGCTCTCTGCAGGCCGACGGCAGTTTCCGCGCCAGCGAGGTACTGGCCAAGCATGACGAAAATTACATGCCGCCCGAGGCCGCCGAGGCCCTCAAACGAGCCGGCCATCCGGTCGGCGCTCCCGAACAGTTCAGACAGCCCCCCAAGCCATGATTGCCGAACTTGGTCACTTCGCGCTGGCGCTGGCGCTGGCGGTCTCGATCGTACTGGGTATCGTCCCCCTGGTCGGTTCCTTCCTCAGGGGTCCCCAGGCGGCTCGCCTCATGGGTATGGCCACTCCGGCGTCGGGCGCATTGTTTTCGCTGTCGCTATTTGCATTTTTATGCCTGGGCACGCTATTCATCGGCAATGATTTTTCGGTCAAGCTCGTCGCCACCCATTCCAATCTTGCCCTGCCGATTGCTTACCGCATCGCCGCTACGTGGGGGTCACACGAGGGCTCCATGCTTTTGTGGGTACTGATGCTGGCGGGCTGGACGGGTGCGGTCGCCGCGTTTTCGGGGTCGCTACCTAATCTTCTGCGCGCCCGAATTCTCGCGGTGATGGGGCTGATCACAGTGGGATTTCTACTGTTCCTTCTGTTTACTTCCAACCCCTTTGAGCGTCTGACTCCACCGCCAGCCGACGGTCGTGACCTCAACCCCCTCTTGCAAGATCCGGGCATGGTGTTTCACCCGCCACTGCTGTACATGGGTTACGTAGGCATGGCGGTCGCCTTCGCATTCGCCGTCGCGGGTCTTATCGGCGGTCGATTCGACGCGGCCTGGGCGCGCTGGGCCAGACCCTGGACGACAGTAGCCTGGGCCTTTCTTACCCTGGGCATCGCGCTGGGTTCGTTCTGGGCTTACTACGAACTGGGTTGGGGCGGCTGGTGGTTCTGGGATCCCGTCGAGAACGCCTCATTCATGCCGTGGCTGGTGGGCACCGCCCTGATCCATTCGCTGGCGGTAACCGAGAAACGCGGCACCTTCCGCAGTTGGACGGTACTGCTGGCCATCCTGGCTTTCAGTCTCAGCCTGCTGGGAACCTTTCTCGTGCGCTCGGGCGTGCTGACATCGGTGCATGCCTTCGCGACCGACCCGGCGCGAGGGGTCTTCATCCTGATTTTCCTGGGTATCGTGGTGGGCGGCTCGCTGCTGTTGTTCGCCTGGCGTGCGCCTGCGATCGGCAACGGCTCCAGGTTCGGTCTGATTTCGCGGGAATCCATGCTGCTGGCCAACAACATCGTGCTCGTGGTCGCGATGGCAGCCGTGATGCTCGGAACACTTTACCCGCTCGCGCTGGACACCCTGGACATGGGCAAGATTTCAGTGGGCCCCCCGTATTTCGATGCGGTCTTTTACCCCTTGATGGCGCCGGCACTGTTCCTCATCTCGGTAGGCCCGTTGGCTCGCTGGCGTGAGGCATCGCTACCCGATCTGGTCACCCGCCTGCGCTGGGCCCTGCTCATCAGCGTGGTGGTTGCGCTGCTGTTGCCCTTCACTGTCGACGGTTTCAGACCACTCACTTCGCTGGGCCTTGCCTTCGGTCTCTGGATCGCGGCTGGCGTCATCGTGGCTTTGCTCGACATGCTGCGTGGCCCTGATCGCCGTCTGCAACTCAGGCGCGCCTCGCTGTACCCGGCCAGCGTCTGGGGCATGCAGCTGGCTCACCTGGGTGTGGCCGTGTTTGTAGTCGGCGTTACGCTGGTCAAGAGTTACGAGAGCGAAAAAGAAGTCCGATTGACGCCCGGACAATCCGTTGAGGTGGGCCAGTGGCGTCTGGACTTCATTGATCTTCGTGAAGTTGCTGGCCCCAACTATGACGCCACGCGCGGGCGATTTGAGCTGCGCGCGCGTGACGCGGCACCGGGCTCACGGCCCGAGGCAATCCTGCAACCCGAGAAACGTATCTACCGCGCACAACGGCAGCCCATGACCGAGGCGGCCATCAACCGAAGCCTGTGGCGCGATGTATACGTATCCATGGGCGAACCCCTGGGTGGTCGGCACTGGGCGGTTCGCGCTCACGTCAAACCCTTCGTCAACTGGATCTGGTTAGGTTGCGTACTGATGGCGGCGGGAGGTTTCGTGGCGATTGCCGACAGACGGTACAGGCGCCGGCTGGCGCAGGCGGGCGAACGGTCCAATCTGTCAGTGGCCCGGTAGCCCATCATGCGCAGTCTGCGATTTCTCATTCCAGTCATTCTGTTTTCGGCGATTGCCTGGTTTCTGCTCAAGGGTCTTGAGCGCGATCCAAGACAGGTGCCATCCCCGCTCATTGGCAAACCCGCACCCGAATTTTCGCTACCGCTGCTCAAGGCCGAAGGGCAATGGTCACCACAAGCCCTGCGCGGCCAGGTCTGGATGCTCAACGTCTGGGGCTCCTGGTGCGCGGCCTGTCAGATCGAGCATCCGCTGCTGAACGAGCTGGCACGCAACAAGACAGTGCCCATGGTCGGTTTGGCCTGGAAAGACAAGCGCGACGACTCCCTTAAGTGGCTCGATCGGTTCGGTGATCCTTACTCGATCGTCGTCAGCGACCTTGAGGGGCGTGTCGCCATCGACTGGGGCGTCTACGGCGCCCCCGAATCATTCGTGATCGACAAGCAGGGCATCATCCGCTACAAGCAGATTGGTCCGTTCACGCCCGAGATCATCCGCGATGAACTTCTGCCCCTGCTCAAGCGCCTGCAGGCCCCTTAGGGCACTCCCATGAGCGATGCTGCCGAAGATCCGCAATCCGCTGCCCGACTCAAGAAACTGTCGGAAGAACTGCGCTGCCTCGTCTGCCAAAATCAGACGCTGGCCGACTCCAATGCTGACCTGGCTGTCGATCTGCGACGCCAGGTACAGACCATGATTTCGGCGGGGCAAAGTGATCGGGAGATCCGTGATTTCATGGTCGCCCGATACGGTGATTTCGTGCTGTACAGACCCCCGGTCCAGTCCAACACGGCGTTGCTGTGGTTTGGGCCCTTCGGCTTGCTGGGCGCCGGCGCACTGATCTGGTGGCTGGTACAACGCAGAAGTCGGCTCACCCCAGCGGCCGCTTCATCGCTTGATACAGGCGCTAGCGCGTCAGGACAGGACCGCCGCGAACGCGCCCGCAAGCTTCTAAGCGACTGACGCAAGCAGTCACAAGCCCGACAGACGTCGATCAAGACGGCGCATGCCCAGTCCGGTCAACACCACGATTGCCGAACACAGACCCGTAATCACCCAGGTGTACTGCCAACTGCCGCTTGACTGGGCCAGCGCGGCAATCAGCGGCGGAACGAGTAACTGACCAATGCCAGAGCCCTGCTGCATCCAGCCTACGGTCGTGGAGACCGAGCGAGGGTCAGGCGCGTAGGCTGGAGCACTCGCGAATAAAGCCCCGGGAATAAGCCCCCCCACCATGGACAACATCAGCACCGCCCCATAGCGAAGCCAGAAGGCTGCGTCACTGCCGAACGCGATCCAGGCCATGAGGGCCATGGTAACCGCGGTGCCAATCACCAACTGCCATCTAGGCATACCGCGCTCAAGCAGTCGACCCGCGCTGAGGTTTCCAATGACATTGATGAGCACCCCCAGGGCTGTCAGCGCGCCGCCCGTACGAAGGTCAATGCCCGTCTCTCGATAAATGGTCGGAAGAAACGAAAAAATCCCCAGGAACTGCGCGGCGTAGAACATAAAGCACAGCATGAGCAGCCACGGGCCCGGTGCCCGCAGTGTCGTCATGGCCAACTCGGTA
>JBIKMC010000215.1:0-5899 GCA_044359405.1 Burkholderiaceae bacterium | reverse complement strand
TGCTGGCCGAGTCGGCCGTGTCTGCCTCGCCTGCGCTATCGGCCGATTACGTCTCGGCCACCGACATCCGCGTTGACGGTACGGTACGCACCGCGGGAGAACTGATGCTGATGGCGAGCTCGTCCATCAGCGCCATTGCCAAACCTGCAGCGACGCTGGCCGATCTGTCGCTCACCGCAGACGCAAGGGCAAGCGCCGTTCTCGGGCCGAAAGCCTCGGCTACCGCGGCGGGCGTATTCATTACGGCCGATACCGATGTTCGTCTCGAGGTCGAGCGGACCGGCGTCGAGCGCTCCAAGGTTGGCCTGGGTGTCATCCAGAAGAGCGAGGCAGGCCTGCGCGGCGATGCTGCTCTCAAGCTCGTGGATGCAACCAACCCGGTGACGGTTCAGGTGCTTGTCGAGGCGTCAGACTCAACCCAGTTGCGCAGTGTCGTCGGCGTCAAGGACGATGTGCTTGCCGGGTCTGCCGAAAGCGACGATGTCTGGAACCGGTTTGCAGTCGATCGTCAGGCAAAGGCCTATCTGGGCGATGGAAGCGGCAAGGTCACCGTCGCTGCGGCTGCGGGCGCCGATGCGCCCATGGTCCAGGTCGGCGCCCTCGCGCGTGACCGTGCCACTGGCGGCATCTTCAGCGATTTCGCGGGCTCCAAGCAGGCGGGCACCAGCCAGATTCTGGTTGCATCTGCACTCGAAGCCGTCATCAACGGCGCCGAGCTTGATGTAGCCGGGTTGCGGGCTTTTGCGTTGGACGCGGGCAGCGTCAGTGCGACCGCCAAACAGGCCCGCAATCAGGGTATCGGGACGACATCGGTCAAGCTCAGCAGCGCCACCGTTCGAGCCAGCGGCGACGTCAGCCTTGTCGCACAAGACCGCTCGAGTTGGTCTGCGATCGGGGGTGGCTACACCGGTGAGTTGCTGGAGTCTTGGTATGGGGTGTCGACCTTGCCTGCCAGTCTGGCGGGCAACGATGTCAATGCGGTTGTCACGGTGACCATGACGCAGTCGTCCGTGCGGTCGGCCGGCATGCGTGCGTATGCGCTCGCATCCCAAACGCTCAATTCCGAAGTCAAGCTGGGCAAAATGGGGCCGCTGCAGGGTAACGCCCTGGGTTTTCTCGGTTTGTCACTGGGTTTTGATATCAACATCGGCACCTTGCGTGCCTGGAACACCCTCAATGGCGGCGTAGGTGTCTCAGCTGATGCGCTCGCAGCGACCAGCAGTGCCGGCATCGAACTGGCGGCGCGTGACAAGGCCAGTCTCAAGGCCGATACGCCCACCGGAGCCAATGCGCCGCTTGATGGTGATCAGGAACCCGCGGTTGCGGTGAACCTGGTGGGCCGCTACATCGGTGATTTGGGCGTGTTCGATGTGGCCAAGTTTGCCGGTGGCGAGTCGACCGATACCGGCAAGAAGCGTGACGTGAGTGTGCTGGTTAATGCCAGTCAGCTCGATGCGGCGGGCGCCTTGGCCGTGGATGCTCGCTCGTCGCTGCTCATGCAGGCCATTGCTGACTCTTTGAGCGAACCCGATGTCAAGCTGGCCGCGGCTGCCGTGGTGGCGCTCAATCGCTACCGCGGTAGTACCCGTGCCGAGGTTGAGGCACGGACAGGCATTGCCAGCCTGAAGGCCGGTGGCACCGTCTCCGTGATCGCGCGTGACTCAATCAAGGTTCAGGCCAAGTCCGACACCGGTCGACCGTCGTCGGGGGGGCTGGAAGCGGGTGGTCTGTTGGTCATCAATGATCTGGACCGCAGCCTGACGGCACGTCTGGATGGTTTGGGTATAGACGCGGGTGCGTTGGCGGTTGAAGCCATCGACGCGTCGACTATTTCGGCGCTTGCGCGCGGGCAGGTCTATGCCAATGGCACCAGCCCGTTTCAGGATTGGACTGAACTCGCCGAAAACGGCTCGGTGGCAACCAATTGGCTGTTGGGCGGCACTCGGGTTGCCGCGAATGATGTAAACCTCAAGATCAGTGGCGATGCGTCCCTGCGTGCTGACGCGAATGCCTCACTGACAGCCAGCAATGAGGTGATCACCAATACCTTTGCAGGCGAAGGTTCGGCGTTTGTCTACAACCTCATCGGACGGCAGGGCGCGGGCACTCTCAAGTCCAATGGCGTGCAGCAGTTTCTGGCCGGCAATGCCGGCACCGTCGCCACGTATGAGGTGGGTGCAAGTTTCGACAAGGGCTTTATCGATGTAGGCGGCAACTTCAGCATCGATGGCAATCTTGCGCTCAAAGCCAGTGCTTCGCTGTCACAGGCGACCGACAGCTCGCTGGTGGGCGCCAGTGGTGCGTTGGCGCAGAACCTGAGCGAAGCCTCTACGATCGTTCGGCTCGCCCCCACCGCGGGTACCGAGCATTATGTGGGCGGCAATGCGCGCGTGGCGGCCAACGATGTGTCCGAGTTGACGTCAACGGGAACCGTCACGACCAGCAGCGCCATGGTGGCGCTGGGGCTGACCGCTATCCGAAATCAGGTCAACCATGTCATCGACACCCGGGTCATGGGTGCGGAACTCACGGCGGGCGGCGACATCGACGTTTGGGCTGATGGTCGCGCCAAGATCAGCGCCACGCTCTCGGGTTCGGTCAAGCTCGACGGCATTGGCGTACTGCCAGGCCTGCCCGGGCTGACGGGCAATGCGCTCATAGCCAGCAATATCGTCAATGGTGGCGTCAGCGCCCTGGTTTCGGGTGGACGTCTGGCTGCCGCCGGCGATCTCGATGTGCATGCGGCCAACGACGCCGAGATTCGGGCAATCAACAAGGCCACGACCAACGGCAAGCTCTCGGCCAGCATTGCTTTGGCCTTCAATTCGATCGGCTGGAAAGACCAGAGCCTGGCATCGCTCTCGCTGGGTGCGCTATTGGGCACGGGTATGGGCAGTGAGACGACCCTTTTCAGCAAGGCCGCTGTGCACGACGCCAATCTGTCGATTGCCGGGGATGCGTCGGTTGATGCCTCCAGCGCTGGTGCTATCGATGCCCGTGTCGGTTCATCCACGGACGGGGGTTTCATCGGTGGTGCAGGCTTCGTGTTGGCGCTCAACCGGGTGAGCACGGGTTCGCAAGCATGGATTGGAACCGCAGCCGAGCCGGGTGCTGTTGCGGGTCGCAGCAAGGTGCTCGATATCGCCGTGGGTGGTGATCTCGCGGTGGGCGCCGATGATGTGGCCGAGATCGATGCCTCGGTAAGTCTGGCGAGTGCGGGAGGCATTGCAGCCTTGGGCGGCACGGCGGTGCGCAACGATGTGCGTGGCCGAACCCGAGCATCGGTCGACGATGCGCGCGTCGGTACCGGAGGCGATTTCTCGGTTTTGGCCGACGAATCGGCCCGAATCACGGCCGCTGTCGACGGCAGTGCCAAGGCTGATCAGGGGTTGCCCGGTTTCGGGCTCGCGCTCAATGCGCTGATTGCCAACAATCTGGTGCTGGCTGAGTCCGCGGCCACCGTCAGCGACAGCGACCTCAAAGTGGGCGCGGACCTGCATGTCGACGCTTTCAACGAGGCGAAGATTTCGGCCGACAACACGGCGACGGTTCGCTCGGGTGGCATGGCGGCCGGGGTGTTGCTCGCCTTCAACACCGTGGGCTGGAAGGCTGAAGACCTGTTGTCACAGACCACCGACACCCTGATCGGTGAGGTGGGTAGCGCGCAGCCGGTCACCGTGAAAGCGCAGGTCACCCAGAGCACGCTCGATGTCGGTGGCGATGCATCCATCACGGCAGACGTCACGGCGTCGATCTCCGCGCTGGTCAGCAACAAGGCCGCGGCGCGGGCTGGGTCCGCTTCGGCAAGCCTGGTGCTCACCTCCAACCTGGTGAAGTCTGAAGCCGACGCCCGACTGGCCGATGCGGGTCTGCAGACCGGTGCCCGCGGTGGTGCCAAGGTAGACGGCGAACTGCGCATCGCGGCCAGCGACTCGCCCTCGGTCTTTGCCGATACCGTGATGGTGGCAGCGGCGGGCGACAGAGCCGATCAGGAGCTCGATGGCATCAAGGCCGATTTCGTATCGTCCGATGGCAAGCAGACAGTCAAGTTCGGCAGCAAGGTGCGTCTTGCCGAGGGCTACCGAGAGGGTGGCGAGGGCGGCAAGGTCTACCGCTACATGGGCGGCTCTGAGGTCGAGCTCGATCTCTCCCAGCAGGACTATGCCCATATCGGCTACTGGATGGAGGTTGAACCCGATCCGGTTCTGCCCGGAGTGCTCGCAACGGTGGTAGACCTCGGCAAGAATGCCCTTGAACTCATCAAGCTGCCCTTCAAGGCCGGCAGTGCCGGCGATTGGCAGTCGGCCGCAGCCCCCAAGGATGCCGGCAGCAACGGCAGCTTCGAGACGCAAACGCTCACCATCACGCCTCCCGCCAATTTCGTGCCGGGGCTGTTCAGTCTGGCGGTGGGCGATGTAGAAACCGCTCCGATCAATCTGTTGCCGATTGGCGCGCCGGTGGCCGAGTTGCAGCGGCTCACCCTGATCAATCCGCTCACTGCTACCGGCAGTCGCATCCGACTCTCGCTGCAAGGCCAGAGCGATATTGCCTTCGACGTCTTGGCCACCGCCGAGGCCACGGCAGCGGCCTTGCAGACGGCGCTCGAGGGCTGGTTCGGCACCGGCGGGGTCACTGTCACGGCGCTGCCCAAGCGTGCCGCGGGCTGGGCCTTTGATGTCGCCGCAGCAGGTCAAAACGTCGGTGTGGCCATTGCGCAGATCAGTGCCGCCATTGCCACGCAGGTGGGCACCGACCGGATTGCGGCGAAGATGGAAACGGTGCGCGATGGGCGTATGGCGCCCACCCGTGCCGAGCAGGCCGGCTTGATTCAGACGGCGCTGCGCGAGGCGCTGGCCGAGCCCGCACTGACGGTTACCGCCGCCGAGGGCGACGCCCTGGCGTTCACGGTCACTTTTGGCAAGAAAGGCGACCGGCCGCAGTTGCGGGCGTTTGATGTCAGCCAAGGCATGAGCGTGAAGGCGGGCACGGCCACGGTCGGCTCATCCGAGCGCGGCAGCAGCTACACATTGCAGCCCAAGTTCGATAACTCGGTGAACCATGTCGATATCGGCTTCGACTTTGGCGGCAGCACTTACCTGGCCGAAGGGGTCAGCCGCGACGCCACCGACACGCAACTCGTGCAGGCGTTCAACAAGGCGGTCAATGCGGCCGGCAAGCGCTTTCAGGACGAGGGCATCTCGGTCCGGGTTGACAAAATTACTCAAAAGGACGGCAGCTGGGCCTGGAAGATCGATTTTGGAGGCTCCAGGGATCGAACCGTTTCCGGTCTCAAGCTTCGTTCCACCGACCCCAGCTTCTTGGGCAGTCTCACCGATCTGATCTCGGATGTGTCGATCTCGGGCGGCATGTCGTTGGGCGGCCTGGTGGTGCGCAACGACGTGCGCGGTGCGGCTCAGGCGTTGCTGCTTCGCGCCGATCTCACGGCGGGCTCGCTGGCGATCGAATCCAGCGATGAGGCCATCATCGAGGCCAGCAACGACAGCGTAGTGAAGACCTCGGGAGGTCTGACCGGTGGCGGTCTTGCGGTCAACGGCATCATCGCGACCAACATGGTGTTGGCCGAATCGTTGGCCGACATTCAGTCCAGCCGGGTCGTGACCACGGCGGGCGATGTCGCTGTGAAGTCGGCCGATGATGCCTACATCGAGGCCACCAACAGCAGCGTCACCAGTTCCGAGGGCTCCACCATCGGCGTGACGCTTGCCTTCAATACGGTGGGCTGGCAGGCTCAGAATGTTCTGAAGCTCGCCTACGAAGCGATCGCCAATACCCAGGTCGGTACGGCCCAGCCCGTACGCGCACAGGCATCGATCACCGACTCCACGGTGAAATCCGCGGGTGCATTGAAGGTCGATGCCCAGACCGACGCCTTCATCGA
>JBIKMC010000214.1:0-5908 GCA_044359405.1 Burkholderiaceae bacterium | reverse complement strand
AGGGCGAGTGCCTGAAGACCTTTGTCAAGTGAGCTCATTGCGCAAAATGTTCCATATCTGGCAACTGTATTGTTCTACCTGGAACAACATTGTCGCAAGAGCAGAAACGGCGTACAAATTTCACTGACGCGCCACACCGCGGACTCGAAATCAGCGGCGAATGGCGCGCGTGCCCGATCGCACTATTGCCCCATACGGAGGAGACCATGTCCGATTTTGCCTCGCCCTCACCGAAACGCCGTCAACTGTTGGGAGCCACCCTGGCAGGTGCCTCGCTCGCGGGTGCGCCCTGGATCGCCCGAGCCCAGAGCCCGCGCATCATAAGGGTCGCGCACCACGTCAGCCTCCAGTCCGAACAGCACAAAGCAGCGGAAAATTTTGGCCGGCTGCTCAAACAGTACACCAACGGTGCCATCGAGGTTCGCGTGCTGCCCGCGGCTCAGGCGGGCGGCCAGCGCGAGATCATCGAGTCCGTCTCCCTGGGGACGCTGGAAATGGGCTACGGAGAATCGGGCCTATATGCCAATTACCTTTCACGGTTCGGCGTGATCGCCCTGCCCTACCTGTATCGTGATTTCGGTCATTGGGAAAAAGTTGTCGATGGTCCGATCGGGGCGGGCCTGGCCGACCAGCTGCGCCAGACGGCAGGATTACGCATCGTCAACTGGATGACCGCCGGCTACCGCGATACCTATCTGCGCACCAAACCCATCCGCATGCCGGATGACTTCGCCCGCGTCAAAATCCGGCTCCCAGAGGCGCCCCTGTTCGTGAAGACCTTCCAGGCGCTGGGTGCACAGCCCACGCCCATCCCTGCTCCCGAAATGTACTCGGCGCTGCAGACCGGCGTGGTCGACGCCATGGAAGGCAGCCCCGAGGTTGGCTTTACCTTCAAGATCCACGAAGTCACGCGCTACCTGTCGCGAACCCGGCACATCCTGCTCGATGGCAGCTTCGTCATCAACAACAAACTGTATGACGGTCTGCCCGCTGACCAGAAAGCCGCGATTGATCGAGCCGCACGCGAGGCCGCTGCCACACAGCGAAAAGAGCACTTCGAACGCGAAGCCTCCTGGATGGATCGGTTCCGCAAGGAAAGCAAGCTCGAGATCAACGACGTCAACCTGCAGGCCTTCGCCGACAAGCTCACACCGCTGCATAACGAGTTCGCCACAGCGGCCAAGGCGACTGACGTCGTTGCGGCTATCAAAGCGGCATAGGCTCCGTGCTGCGCGCAATCGATGCGCTGATGAGGGGAGTCCGCCTCGCCTGCGGGCTCTCCTTTATCGCTTTCTGTGTGCTTATTCTGGTTCAGGTCGTCAACCGCTATGCCCTGGGGCTGCCCCTGTTCTGGACCGAAGAGATGGTGCTGCTGCTCTTTGTCTGGTCAGTCCTTCTGGGCATGCCCGCGGCGCTATGGTGGCGTGATGAAATTGTGGTGAACATCATTCAGCTGCCGGCATCGCTCGATGGCAAGCGCCTGTTGGTGGTCGATCTGCTGTCCATCGTGTTTCTGCTGGCACTCACCTGGAGCGGACTGAGCTTCATGCAGCGGGGCGGTATTTCGCTCTCGCCATCGCTGGGGCTGCCCCGATCCTGGTTTTACGCCAGTATCCCACTGGGCGCTGTGCTAAGCATCGTGGCGCTCGTCGGCCGCATGGCAAAACCCGTGTCACCAAAATCCGATCACAACGCTCATGCTGCTGTCGCTCACGATTAGCCTGATTGTTCTGTTGCTGGTGGGCGTGCCAATTGCGTTTGCACTGGGCCTGGCGGGTGTCATCGCTTTGCTGCTTAACGGTCAGGTGCCCTTGATCGTCCTCGCGCAAAAGGTATACGGCTCGCTCGACAGCTTTCCACTGCTGGCCATCCCGCTGTTCATATACGCCGGTGCCGTCATGAACGAAGGCGGCATCACTGCACGAATCGTCGATCTGGCACGCGCGCTGGTAGGGCATCTGCGCGGAGGGCTCGGGCAGGTGGTCATCTTCACCAGCCTGGTTTTCTCAAGCATCTCCGGATCGGCGGCGGCAGCGGCGGCGGCCGTGGGCGGAATGCTCCTGCCCTCTATGCGCCGAGAGGGCTATGACGAAGCCTGGTCGGCCACCATCGTAGCCAGCGCGGCAATCCTCGGGCCTATCATTCCGCCCAGCATCCTGATGGTCATCTACAGTTCAATGACTGGGCAATCCGTGGGCGCCTTGTTTCTTGCGGGCGTGCTGCCGGGGCTTCTGATCACCGGCACACTCATGGCCATGACCTGGCTGATGGCCTCCCGAATGGGCGCGCGCTCCCAACACCGGGCCTCGGTCAGCGAAATCAGTCGTGCACTGCTGCGGGCACTTCCCGCCCTGGTCATGCCCGTCATCATCATTGCCGGCATCCTCAGCGGTGTTTTCACCGCCACTGAAGCGGGCGTAGTCGCGCTGGCTTATGGCATTGTTTACGGATTCGTCACTCGCGAACTCGACTGGCGCACCCTCGTACGACAAACCTTGTCGGCGGCGGTTGTGTCCTCCAGCATTCTCATCATCCTGGGTGGCGCTGCGCTCTTCAGCTGGATACTCACACGCGAGGGGGTCCCCGCGCAGGCGGCCGCCTTCATGCAGTCATGGGTGAGCAGCTCCGTCGGCTTCATGATGGTGCTGCTGGTGCTGCTGTTTGTGGTGGGTATCTTTATCGAACCCATCCCCGCCATGATCATGCTGGTTCCAGTGCTTCTGCCAATCGCCAATGCTTACCAGATCGACCCCACCCATCTGGCTGTGGTCATTACCGTGGGCGTGCTATTGGGGTCCCTGTCGCCACCGGTTGCTGTGCTGGTGCTCATTGCGTGCAAGATCGCCGGCATTGATGCGCGACGCACCAATCGCCCGTTGCTACCCATGTTCGCGGCGCTGCTGTTCGCACACCTGATCATCGCCTTTTGGCCTGAACTGTCCACCTGGCTGCCGCAAATGGCAGGCTATCGAAGCTAAACCTTCAAAGCGGAGAAGATCTTCATGTCACGCATTACCGAAGTATCCGTGATTCCCTTTCACTTCGACGTCAAGGACCTTGGCCTTGGCGGGCATGCCGCCATGGGCGTAAGCAACCTTCAGTACGAAAAAGGCGCATCGCTGCGCGTCATGCGCTATGCGGTGCGCATCCGCACTGATGACGGGCTCACCGGCGGCTACGTCACGCACTGGGTGGGAACGCACGGCGCACTTGGCCAGACACTGATGCTGGCCCCGCATCTGCTGGGGCGGGACCCTGAGCAGCGCGAGCTTATTTATGATGACTTCAAACGTGAGTTGCGCGCCTACGACGGCATGGGGCACGGTCCTCTGGATATCGCACTGTGGGATCTTGTCGGTCGCAAATACCAGATGTCGGTTGCCACGATGCTCGGCGCTTACAAAGATCGCCTGCCGACCTATGCGAGTACGCATCACGGGCAAGAGACCAAGGGTGGTCTGGACTCTCCCGAGGCCTTCGGCGAATATGCCCTGTCATGCGCCGAGCGCGGCTTTCACGGCTTCAAGATTCACGGTTGGCACGACGGCGACGTCCGCCGCGAGGCGGCCACCCTTCGCGCCGTCCGCAAGGCGGTCGGTGACCGCATGGAAGTGATGTACGACCCGGGCTGTGAGCTGCGTACCCATCTTGATGCACTTCGCCTGGGTCACGTTTGCGATGAAATCGGTGCCTTCTGGTATGAAGACCCCTACCGCGACTCTGCGAGATCGCTCACCGGCTCAAAAATTCTGCGCGAGAAGATCAAGACGCCGCTCATGATTACCGAACACGTGCGAGGCCCCGAAATGAAGGCCGCGTATGCCGTGGCGGGCGCCTGCGATATGTTCCACATTGATCCTGAATATGATTTAGGTATCACCGGCGCCATGAAATGCGCGCATCTGGCTGAGGCGCTGGGCATCGATGTGCAGTTTCATGCCTGCGGCCCGGCCCATCGGGCCTGTGTGGCAGCCACCCGCAACACCCACTTCTACGAGATGGCGCTCACCGGCCCTGATATGCCTAACTTAATCCCCCCGGTTTACACCTGCGGCTACACTGACCAGGAGACAGACCTGCCATCCGATGGCTGCGTACCTGTCCCCAAAGGGCCGGGTCTGGGCGTGAGCTACGACTGGGACTGGATTGAAGCCCACGCCACCGATCGACGCGACTGGCGGGCGCGCTGAGGGCTGGCGAGGTCTGGCCGCAACGCTTCAAGCTCGCGCGACTGGGGCTGACAAGCCTGCTCGGTGCGGCGGGCCAGCGGCCATTCAAGCGAGCAGCTGCGGCATTCGGCTGGCCAGACGGTCGTCGGGCTCGAAACGAAGCACCTCGCCGTAGCGGGCACGCGCCTGATCCGGGGCGTCTTCCTGCCGGACGCGCTCGACAAGACCGTTGGCGGCCTCTCGCGCTACCCTCTCGGCTGTGAAGTCATTAAAGACCAGAACCAGACCAAAGACCGGGACCACCAGCCCCACGAACACCAGAACCAGCCAAGGTCTTAGGCGCAGCGTCACCTCAGTCAATGACCCGAGGGCTGGGTTGCGCGAAATAGAACCACTCGAAGCCGGGCTCAGCCTTGGCATTCGGGAAGACGATACGACCATCAGCCGGCGCACTGACTACAGTGCCGTCATGTCGGATGCCTATGGCTTCGCCAGCGCTGAGTTCATCAAAGCTGGACCATGACTTCACGAACCGGTCATCGGGATGAAGCCGATCAGTCACCTCCTCCAGACGCAGGACCTCATGCCGATCAGGGGGCGGCGCCAATGCGATGTCGGCAAGACCCAGAAGCGCGATCGCCTGGCGGATCGCATGCAGCCCAACCGCGGGCGCGGACTCATCCGTGTGGTGGCCGCACTCAAGAGTGACCGCATAGCCACCCTGTGCACGCATATATTCGGTGGTACCGACGCCATAGTTGGGATCAGTGTCAAGCGTGATGCCAAGGCGCGCGCTTCGAGCGCGCCGGCGTGCCACCCCTTGTTCATAGGCGCGCATCCAACCCTCGACGATACGACGCGGCCCCAGATAGCGAGCCAGACGAGCCTCTTCAGCCGCACGCGAAAAAGGCTCGAGTTCGCTCCCGTTATTTTCAGGGCCGAACAATAAGAACGGCTCGCCGAGACTGGCAAATGAGTGCAGGTCCAGCAGTACATCATGACTGGCCAGGAGCGGGCACAGCACATTGCCCAGACGATCTTCAAAGTCCTGCGGGACAGCGCTGGGCCGAAGGTTACGGTTCAGATTGCGATCGCCCATGCGGGCATTTCGAGCGTACGCAAGCGGGTTGGTTATAGGCACCAGCGTCAATACGCCACGATGGATCCGAACATCTCCGGCATCAAGCGCATCCAGCATTTGTTTGATGGCCTTAACACCAGCAATCTCGTTGCCGTGCACTGCCCCGAGAACGATAAGGCGTGGGCCCGGCCTAAGGCCATGAAATTGATGAACTCGAAAACTGTGCAGATCGTGGGCAAGGTTCATGGCAGCGTCAGTAGTCGCCGAGGCGAGAGTGGGTTCAGCGGTTCTTCTTGGCGATTTTACGTGAGGGCGAGGCGCTGGCGCACGGCGGTAAGCGCCCGTGCGCTGCTGTTCTGCGGTTTCGTTGTCGAGGTTCTGGCGCAGGCCGGTAAGCGCCCGTGCGCGGCGGGTTCGCGTTTCATTGATTCGGAGTTTGTTGGGCGCGAGGCGGTAAGCGCCCGTGCGCTGGGTCATTTGTCGGGGGCTTGGGCGCGAGGCGGTAAGCGCCCGTGCGCTGGGTCATTTGTCGGGGGCTTGGGCGCGAGGCGGTAAGCGCCCGTGCGCTCATACGCCTGCGGCCTGTCCTGCGGACAGGCTTCCCTTCGCTCGGGCCCTTCGCCGGGGCGCCCCGAACTCGGCCGCCCAGGCGGCGGCC
>JBIKMC010000030.1:0-19486 GCA_044359405.1 Burkholderiaceae bacterium | reverse complement strand
CGTGGCCACCGCGCTCTGGAAGGCCTTGCGTGTGACCGGCGTCGATACCGCCCGGGTGAAGGGCTGGGGCAGTCTATTTCAGGACTTCGCTTGAACCACGCGTCCGGCCCACGCAGGCGCGAGCTGGTGCTGGTCAACCCGAACACCGACAGTCGGGTGACGATGGCAATGGGCGCCATTGCCCGTGATGCCTTGGTGGATCTGAGCGGCGAGGACCGCTTTGAAATCATCACGCGTACCGTCCATCGAGGCGTAAGTCTGATCACAAACGAGCTGGCGCTTTCCGAGGCGGCGCAGGCGCTCATCGAAAGCCTGAATGACCTGCACATCGCCGATCTTGCTGGCGTCATCATCGGCGCCTTCGGGGACCCTGCGCTGGCCGAGATCCGCGCAGCCACGAGCATTCCCGTGACCGGGCTTGCCGAAGCTTCGATGGCCAAGGCAGCCGTCTCAATCGACCCCGGCGCTCACTTTGCGGTGGTCACCACCACCCCCGCACTCGCAGACTCTATTGTTGCCAGTGCCTGGCGTTATGGTCATGCGGACTGCTTTGCCGGGGTCGAGCTGACACCCGGCGATCCGGCCACACTCATGGCCGACGCCGAGGCCCTCGAAGAAGCTATATACGCCGCCTGTGTTCGTGCCATTCAGAAACGGGGGGCCAGCGCTCTGGTCATCGGTGGCGGACCTTTGGCCCAGGTGGCTCGCGCGCTCGCGCCAAGACTGTCTGTTCCGGTGATTGAGCCGATTCCCGAGGCGGTACGACTGGCCGTGCAGCGCGCCTTGGTAGCACAGCCGC
Organism: Burkholderiaceae bacterium; assembly: GCA_044359405.1. Lineage (GTDB taxonomy): Bacteria > Pseudomonadota > Gammaproteobacteria > Burkholderiales > Burkholderiaceae_E > SYIM01. The sequence continues at coordinate 18,687 of JBIKMC010000030.1, read as the reverse complement.
CGCAAGAGGCACGGGAATAACCCTCGGTCAGCGCACCACGCGCGGGCACGCCGCACCGACGGCGTGCACAATGATCAGAACAAGCGCATGCACCGGCGCTGCTCAGGCCGTGCCGGGTGGCATGTGGATTGCTGTGAGCGTCTTACACCAAGACGCCCGGGCATTTTGGGCTCATCGACTCGAATCTGAACCAGGAGAAGTCCATGTCAGTCAGCTCCGCCTCACGCCGCCGCGTGCTCACCGCCGCCTCCGCCGGCGCCGCCTCGCTGGGTTTTCCCGCCATCATTCGTGCACAGGCACGCGAAATGGTGATCGGCTGTGCATCCAGTCACCTTACGTTTCTACGCCCCAACGTGGTGCCCAGCTTCGAGAAAAAACACAACGTCAAGATCATTCTGGAGGGCACGCGCTCGCTCACCAATCTTGAGAAGATGGTCAACAACAAGGCCAAGCCTTACCTGTCTGTCGTCATGATGGACGACCCGGTAATGCTGCTGGCAGTCAAAGAGGGCGTCATCGAGAAAATGACGGCCGACAAGGTGGCCAATCTTGCCCAACTGAAACCTGAGGCCATTCACCAGGACGGAATGTGGGCCAACTATCAGCAGCCCTACACCGGCATCGCGTACAACACGCAGAAAGTAAAAACGCCCCCCACCTCGTGGAATGACCTGTGGAACCCGGCGCTGAAGGGTCGGGTCATCATCCCGGGCCTGCAGAACACCGAGGGGCTTTCAACCTTTTTTATGGCTGGCGCGGTCGCCACCGGCAAGCCGCCCAAAGACGCGCAGTACGACACCGATGCCGCCTTCCGCAAACTGCGTGAACTCAAGCCTAACCTGCTCACCATCTACTCGCAGATGACTCAGGCTTTCAACCTGCTTGAGCAGGGTGAAGCCTTCATGATTGGCGGGGCGCTTAGCTCGTATGCCCTCATGCGCAAAAAAGATGGAGCCCCGGTTGACATGGTCACGCTCAAGGAAGGCTCCATGGGTATGCCATCGGGTATCGCCAAGGTCACCAATGGGCCACATGCCGACTTGGCCAATGCCTTCATCAACGACATGCTGGGCGCCTTCCAAACCGAACTGGCCACCCTGGCCTATGCGCTGCCCACCAATAAAACGGTGTCGCCGCCCGCAGGCTTTCCCAAGGTCGACATCTTTGTGCCGGATTGGGCTAACGTATCGGCCAAGCGCAAGGAGTGGGTCGAGCGCTGGGACAAGGAAATGGCTGTCTGATGACGTCTCATGTTTCGTCTGGCGGGGGTGCTCCCGCCAGCGCGTATCTGCAGATGCGCGGGGTCTCCAAATCGTTTCGCAGCACCTCGGTCATCGATGGTCTGGATTTCGCCATAGACCGAAACGAGTTCGTGTCGCTGCTGGGCCCTTCAGGCTGTGGCAAGACCACCATGCTGCGCATGATCGCAGGGCTGCTGCCGGCTGACCGGGGCGCCATTTTGCTCGACGGCGCTGACATCACCCGTATTCCGCCCCATCGGCGGGATGTGGGTGTTGTCTTTCAAAACTATGCCCTGTTTCCGCATCTCACCGTGGCCGAAAATGTCGCCTTCGGCCTTGAGGCTCGTGGTGTATCACGCGACGAGATCCGCCGTCAGGTGCCGGCCTCGCTTGATCTGGTTCGCATGAGCGAATTCGCCCAGCGGCCGGTGACGGCATTGTCGGGAGGCCAACAGCAGCGCGTGGCGGTCGCCCGCGCGCTGGCGGTCAAGCCCAAGCTGCTGCTGCTTGACGAGCCCCTATCGGCGCTCGATCGCAAACTGCGCGAGACCATGCAGATCGAGCTGCGCCGTATTCTGCGTGCGCAGGGCATCACGGCCATCTTTGTCACGCATGACCAGGATGAAGCGCTGGTCATGTCTGATCGCATCGCGGTCATGAATGCCGGGCGTATCGAACAGATCGGCACGCCCGCGGAAATTTACGAACACCCGGCCAGCGCTTTCGTGCTGGAATTCGTCGGTCTTTCATCACGACTCGCCGGTACCGTCTCGGTAAGTGATTCGTCGGGCATCACCGCAGATACAGCAGTCGGAGCCCTGAAAGCGCCCGCGGTGTTCACCCGCGGTTCACGCGTCATGCTCGCCGTACGCCCCGAACATATCAGTCTGGGGACTGCAGGCGATGGTGACAACGGCGTTGCACTGACGCTGGAAGACGTGGTCTACCTGGGCTCCAAAATCCAGCTTTACCTCAAGGGCAGTTCAGACGACGCGCGCATCACGGTTGAAATCGCCGGTGCAAGCTCAATTCCCGCGCCAGGCAGCACCGTCAATCTGCGCTGGGCTGTGCGCGATACGCTCGTCTTTCCGGCCTGACATCCCATGAGTGCTGCCCTGGGCGCCTCGCGCGACCGCATCAGCCTGCTGGCACTACCGGCCACGATCTACATGGCAGCGGCCTTTGCCATCCCGCTGTTTCTGCTGCTGATCACCAGCGTCACCACGCCTCAGGGGCTCTCACTGGCCACCTACCGGGAGTTCTTCGCGGATGCCTACAGCTGGAAGGTGCTGGGCAATACGCTGGAAACCGCCGTCAAGGTCACGCTGGTGTCGCTCATCATCGGCTACCCCATGGCATTTGCCCTGGCGCGCTCAAGTGGCATCACGCAGGTGGTTCTGCTGGTCGCCCTGATTCTGCCGCTGTCGGTTGGCGTGGTGGTCAAAGCCTTTTCATGGTCGATTCTGCTGCGCTCCAATGGCGTGCTCAACACGGCGCTGGTCAATCTGGGCATCGTTGAGCAACCCATCCGGCTCATCTTCACCGAACTCGGACTGCTGATCGGCGCCGTCAATGTGTTTTTGCCGTTCATGGTCCTGCCGATCTACTCGGTGGTAAAGATGATTGATCGCCGCTACGTCGAGGCAGCGTCCACCCTGGGTGCCAGCCCCTGGCATAGCTTTCGTAAAGTAACCGTGCCGCTCACCATGCCGGGCGTCATTGCCGGCGTGTCGTTTGTTTTTTCGATGGCGGTTTCCATGTACGTGATTCCGACCCTGCTGATCGGCGACCGCTATCAGACGCTGTCCACCATCATTGCGCGTTCGTTCCTGTTCATGCGTGACCGGCCGCGCGGCGCAACCGTCGCGGTGGTACTGCTGCTGATTTCTCTGACGGTGGTCTTTCTGAGCGCCTGGCTGGCGCGTCGCTATCGGAGAAGCGCGTGACGCCCCTCGAGCGAGCCGCCCGGGTAGCCGTATGGACCATGGCCGGTTTTGCCGTGCTTTTTTTGCTGGCCCCTCTGGTGGTCACCCTGATGGTGTCGTTTTCATCATCACCGGTGTTCACCCTGCCCGCCCCTGAATGGTCATTGCGCTGGTATCAGCGTATTCCGCGCCTGGACAGCTTCTGGTCATCGCTAAGCCTGTCGCTGCAGGTGGCTGCCATTTCAACCGCTGTTTCGCTAGTCCTGGGAACACTGGCCGCCATCGCCATTGAGCGTGGCAGTTTTCCCGGCAAAGACGCGCTCACCACCTTCATGGTATCGCCGTTGATGATGCCTGGCCTCGTGGTGGGTGTCGCCATGGTTCAGATGATGCGCGAGTTTGGCCTGCGCGATGCGTTTATCAGCCTGCTGATTGGTCACGTGGTCATCACCATGCCGTATGTGGTGCGCAATGTGCTGGCGGCCTTATCGCTCTTTGACTTCAGCCTGATCGATGCGGCGCGAACGCTGGGCTGCTCGTACCCGCGCGCCATCGCTCGGGTCATGGTGCCAGCCCTGGCGCCTGCATTTCTCACCTCGGGACTGTTTGCCTTTCTGGCGTCGATGGATAACTACCCCATTTCCATCTTCCTGGTCGATGCACGCAATATCACCCTGCCGATTCAGATTCTGCGGTACCTCGAAGAGACACCCGACCCCACCATCGCAGCGATCTCCAGTGGCCTTATCCTGCTGACCATCGTCATTCTGTTCATCGCCGACCGGCTGGTGGGACTGCGCCGTATCGTCGACTTCTGATGCTGAGCTTCCAAGGTCTTGATGCCGCCGCTGGTGCGGCTGCGCCCTGCGATCTGCTTATCACGGGCCTTGATGTCCTGGTCGATGAACACACACTGATTGAAGACGCGGTCATCGAAATCGCGAAGGGAACCCTGCGGTGCATTACTGCGCGAGGGTCGCGTCGTGTCAACGCGCCTGAGTCACCCGACTACATTGCTGCGGCGCGTCGCCTGCATCTACCTGACCGGCTGGCCATTGCAGGCCTGGTCAACATTCACAGTCATGCCGCCCTATGCATGCTGCGCGGCGTGGCTGAAGACCTTGGGTTCGCCCCCGCCTACACACCGGGCGTACCGGGCGGTGCAAGTCTCACTCCAGGCGAAGCGGCGGCGCTGGCCCGCCTGGGCGCACTGGAAGCACTGCGCTTTGGCACCACGCTGCTCGTAGATACCTACGTGCATGCCCTGCACACGCTTCCCGCCATGGCTGATCTCGGCCTGCGTGTCTGCGCAAGCCCGCGCATTCATGACGCTGATCTGGCCCTGCTGGGCAAGCGGCAATGGCACTTCGACCCGGCCATCGGTGAAGCCACCCTGGGCGAAGCGATTGCGCTGGCCGAACGCTGGCCGCGTAGGCCAGGAGCCCGCCTGAGCGCGCACCTCGCAGCGCATGCGCCTGACACTTGCTCAAGCGATTTATGGCGCAAAGTCAGTGATACCGCGCAGACCCTGATGCTGCCTATAGCAACGCATCTCGCGCAAAGCCGGGTCGAGCTGGAGGCTGTACGGGCCCGCGAAGGCTGCAGCAGCGCTGAATATCTAGAGCGACTGGGCATACTGGGCCCACAACTGATCGCTGCGCACTGCATCCATCTGGATGAGGCCGACATTGCCCGCTGCGGCCGCGCCGGCATGACCGTTGCGCATATCCCCAAGGGCAACGCCACCGGCGGCTCACTGGCGCCCATTCCGCAATTGGCCGCCGCAGGCGCCCGCATCACGCTGGGCACAGACAACATGCATGGCGACATGATCGAGGTGCTGCGCTGGGCACTCGCGCTGGGACGCCTTCACCAGGGCCGGGTTGACCAGACCTGGCAACCCGAGCATGTCTTTCACGCCGCCACTCTGGGCGGTGCACAGGCTCTGGGCCTGGCTCATGAACTGGGCTCTCTGCAAGCCGGAAAGCGGGCTGATCTGGTCATCGTCGATCTGCGTTCGGCCCACCTGAACCCGGTGCTGCGTCCCCTGGGCAGCCTGGTCCATACCGGCCAGGGAAGCGATGTTGAGTATGTACTGGTCGACGGCGACATCGTGATTGAAGACGGCGAGCCCACCCGCACTGACCGGGCTGCGGTTGTTGCCGAGGCCAATCAGGCGGTTCGATCAGCCTGGATGCGAGCAGGTGGCATGCCCGCACGCACCGGCCCGCCGCTGGCAGCTTAAGAATCCGTCGCTGGCCTGAGCCACACCGCCTGCCTGAGCCACACCGCCCGTTCAGAACACCGCTGTCAGCTTAAGCCCCCGCCTGCAGCAAACGCGCCAACGCGGGTGGCAAGCCCGCGTTCGGTTTCACCGGCGGCCGCGCAAAGCTGCCAGCCTGTGCCTTGCCAGGCGCCAGTGCAAGCAGCGTTTCGGCGTGCCGCACCGCGCTTGAAACGCCGTCGACCAGCGGCACCTTGATGCGCCCGGCGATGCTGCGCGCAAGTCCGGCCAAAGGAGCTCCCGCCAGAATGACCACATCGGCTCCATCTTCACGAACCGCCTGCTCGCAGAGATCTTCCAGCCGCTGAGCGTGATCGGTCTGAACCTGGCCCACCGCACCCAGGGGCCGGTCAAGCGCCCGGATACTGGCCAGTCGGTCGATGAAACCGTTGGCCTGCACACACTCACGGTACCAGGCGGTAATCCGCGAGGAAATCGCGATGATCGAAAAACGATTCCCCAGCAGCATGGCGCTGGCCAGTGCCGACTCGGTCATGCCCAGCACCGGAATGGGCAGGCACTCGCGCAGCGCCGCCAGACCGGGGTCACCGAAGGCTGCCACAATGACTGCGTCATGATCAGGGTATTGCTCGGCTGCGACCAGGGCCGCAGCATGCGCGCCCAACAAGGCCTCAAAGCGGGTTTCAATGTACGCGACACCCGAGGCCGCCGTAGCCATGGTGATTCGTGTGCTGGCTGAAGCCACCCGCCGCGCCTCAGTCTCGATCAGCGTCGTAACACTGCTTGAAATGTTTGGATTGATGATGAGTAGCTTCATCGATAAATCTCCTGGCAAGCGATAGCTGTACCCGGAACGGGGCTCGCGCTATGCTTCGCGCCGCCATGATAGACAACACACTTCAAACTCTCTTCGCGCCTATCCTCGATGCGGTACGGGCGCACGCCGGCTGGGCCGGCCCCTTGGTGTTCCTGCTCAGTCTGATCGAATCACTTTCCATCGTGAGTGCACTCGTTCCCGCCAGCCTGCTGATGCTGGCCATCGGCTCGCTCGCAGCCGCCGGACTGGTCAGTCTGACTGAGCTCTGCGCCTGGGGCGTCGTCGGTGCGGGTCTGGGATATTGGATCAGCTACGAAGTCGGACATCGATATGCCCAGCGCATCGAGTCCATCGGTTTTCTCGCCCGCCGGCCCGACTGGATCAAGCGCGGACATCAATTCTTCGAACGCTGGGGTGCGCTGGCCATCGTCGTCAGCCGCTTCATCCCCCTGGGCCGCGCCATTATTCCGCTAATGGCGGGTGCCATGGGTACGGGTCGTATGGGGTTTCAGTGGGGAAACTGGATCTCAGCCGTACTTTGGACGCCACTGATGCTGGCCCCCACCTCTATCGGCGTCGCTTTGGCTGAATCGCTGCAGACCGCCTCGCCACAGACGCGAGCGCTCCTGACGATTGCCATGGTGGTCGGTATTTTTCTGCTCATCAAACGCTTTCGTCGCTGAGGGCGGGCAGCGTCAATGGACGGCGCCACTACGGTTGGCGAAGGCGGCGTCAGGTGGGCTGCGGTGGATGTCAGCCAGGCCGGGTCGGGTTTGTGCGGTATAAATGCCGCCGAAGCGGAATAGTTCCGAACCCGACCCCGAGGAGCGTATGGCACTCATCAACTACCTGACTCGCATTCAATTCGACTTTGGATCGCTCAAGTTACTGCCGGATGAACTGCGCACTCTGGGCATCAATCGGCCATTGCTGGTGACTGATCCCGGTGTCGTACGCGCGGGTATCGTCGAGAAACTGCGCGCAGTCCTGCCTGCCTCCATCCCGCTGGCGACCTTCGACGGTACGCCCGCCAATCCCACTGAGACTGCGGCCCGACTCGCGCTGGCAGCCTACCGGCAGGGCGATTGTGATGGCGTCATCGGTCTGGGTGGCGGGTCTGCGCTTGACCTGGCCAAGGCCGTGGCACTCTGGGCCAGCCATGGCGGCGACTCCCTGGCGCCTTACACGCTGGTCGAGGGCGGCGTCAGTCGAATTCGTGCAGATATTGCCCCTGTCGTGGCGATACCTACCACGGCAGGCACCGGCAGCGAAGTGGGGCGTGGCGCGGTCATCGTGCTGGGGGATGGTCGCAAGCTCGCGTTGATCAGTCCGCATATGGTCCCGAAACTCGCGCTATGCGACCCCGAACTGACCATGGGCCTGCCGGCGGCGGTCACCGCAGGCACTGGCATGGACGCGATCGCGCACTGCATCGAAACCTTCCTCGCACCCACCATCAACCCGCCCGCCGATGCGATCGCGCTAGACGGACTGGCACGTGCCTGGCACCACCTGGAAAAAGCGGTTCAGGATGGCAATAATCGCGAAGCACGCTGGAACATGATGATGGCCGCCATGGAGGGTGCCATGGCCTTCCAGAAAGGATTGGGCGCGGTCCATGCACTCAGCCACCCTCTGGGTGCGCTTAAATCCCCCTCGCTGCACCATGGCACGCTCAACGCGATTTTTCTACCCCCAGTGATTCGCTTCAACGCGCCGGCGGTGGGTGACAAAATCAGTCGGCTGGCCCGCATCATGGGATGCGGTGAGCAGGCAGAGGCCGTCGCCGACGCGGTGGCCCGACTCAACGCGCGCATTGGTCTTCCCGCGTCACTGTCGGCTATGGGCGTGCCTGAAACCCTTCTTGACTCGATCGCCGATCAGGCCATGCGCGATCACTGCCATCTAACCAATCCGCGCACGCCTTCGCGCGAGGACTACCGCACCCTGTTGCAGCAGGCGTTTGCCTGATCGAACCTGCCTTGTCATCCGGCGTGGATTTCTAAGCGGACTGGCTGACAGCCATGCGACGCATGCGCGCGCTGATGGTTGCGGCCCTGCTCGCCGGTACAGCGCTGGTGGGCCATGCGCCGCTGGCGCAGACGCAGGGGCAAGTGCAGGCACAGCGGCAACTTCAGACGAACGCACAGAGGAAGGCAGCAGGCGCTGCCGAGCGACCGGTCATCGCTCTGGTGCTGGGTGGCGGCGGCGCTCGCGGCGCAGCGCACGTGGGCGTGCTCAAGGTGCTGGAGCGGGCAGGGGTTCCGATCGACATCATCACCGGCACCAGCGCTGGCGCGATTGTGGGCGGTCTATATGCCTCGGGTCTCAGCCCGCGGGACATCGAACGGGTCATTGACGAGATGGACTGGGATGCCCTGGTGCGGGACGGCCCCGAGCGCACCCGGCAATCGCAGCAGGCACGCAGCACGGCTCGCTCATTCATCTCGCGCGAAGTGGCCGGCGTGCGGGGGCTTGAGGTCAACACACCCACGGCGCTGCTGCAGGGCCAGCAATTTGACTTCGTGCTGAGAAATCTGACCCTGCATGTGGCTGATGTCACCGACTTTGACCGCTTTCGCATTCGCTTTCGCGCGGTGGCCACCGACGCTGTGACCGGGTCGCCCGTGGTCATGGGCAGCGGTGATCTTGCCCGCGCCATCAGAGCCAGCATGTCAGTGCCTGCCGTTTTCGCGCCAGTAGAAATCGATGACCGCATTCTGGTCGACGGTGCGCTCTCGAGTAACCTGCCGGTATCGGCTGCACGCGCCCTGGGCGCAGACGTGGTCATCGCGGTCGATATCAGCACGCCGCTGCGCACCCGTGAAGGGCTCAGCTCGCTCCTGGGCATGATGGATCAGCTGTCAGGCTTTCTCACCGCACGCAACACGGCCGAGCAGCGTGCGCTCCTGCAGGTCGACGACATCCTGATCGAGCCCGATGTGTCTTCCCTTGCCCCCTCTGATCTTCAACAGGCGGCCAAAGCCGTCCAACTGGGCGAGCAGGCTGCACAGACGGCTATAGAAAAAATTCGCGCGCTGGCCGAGCGTCGCAGCGTTGGTGGTACGCCAGATACAGCCCAGTCTGCAAACGGCGACACCGTATCGAATACGACGCAAGTGGCAGGCCAGAGCTCTGGCCCTGCAAAAGTACGCCCCACCGACGTGAACGCACAACCGTCCGTACCCGCAGTCGGTAGCGATATTGCACGGCCACTGCCTGGCTCGGGCACCGCGCCGGTGATCCGCTTCGTACGCTTCGAAAACAACTCGGCCATTGACGAATCGGTTCTACGCGCACGCCTGGGTCAGCTTGAAGGCATGCCCCTTGATCTGCAACGCCTCAAGCTGGGTCTGGATCGCCTGTACGCGCTGGAGGTGTTCGAGAGTGTTCGATACCGCCTGGTAGAAGAGAACGGCGAACGCGGTCTGCTGATTGAAACCATCGCCCGCTCCTGGGGTGTGGATGCATTGCAGTTTGGGCTTCGGCTGTCCAGCGAAGCGCGTCGAGGCTCCGAGTTCGATTTGGGTGCCGCCTATACGGCGCGAGCCATCAACGCACTGAACGGACAGTGGCGCACGCAGCTTCAGTTCGGCCAGACCAACATAGTCTCCACACGCATCTATCAACCCCTGGACGTGTCGGAACACTGGTTCGTCGACGCGGGCTTATCTGCGATGCGCACCAACCGACTTCTGTACAGCGACGGTACGGCCGACGCCGAGTACAGCATCGGTCACTATGGCACCGATGTGGCTCTGGGCGTCAACTTTCAGCGCCGCGGCGACCTGCGCGTAGGACTTCGCCGCTATCGCGGGTCCACGCAGCTGGTCACGGGCAGCATTGACCCCTATCCAGGCTATCGCTTCGATCAGGGTCAGCTGTTCGCGCGAACTCAGCTTGAGACCCTGGACTCGTCCAGCTTTCCGCGTCGAGGCTTTCTCGCGCGCGCCGAGTTCATCGGTTCACAGCCCGAACTGGGCGCCAGCGCGAGCTTTGAGCAGCTCCGGCTGCGCATGACCGTTGCGGGTAGTCGTGGTGCCCATACCCTGATCGGCCAGATCTTTGCCGACAGCACTCTGTCGGGCCTGGCTCCCATCGAAAGTCAGTTCGCAACGGGCGGCCTGTTCAGCCTGCCCGGCTACCCCGCCGATGCACTGGTCGGACAACATGCGGGTGGCGCGGGCCTGACCTACCTTTACCGGCTTGCCTCGGGCGGCCTATTCCCTCTGTACGTGGGAGCCTCCATCCATGCAGCCAACGCATGGCGGGAATACGCCGGCGTCAGTCTGGACGGTATCCTGCGCGGCGAATCGTTGCTGCTGGGGGCAGAAACACCGCTGGGCCCTCTTTACCTTGGTCTGGGCCACGCCAGCAGTGGCCGTAACGCCATTTACTTCGCCCTGGGCAAGCCCTGGTTCTGAAACTGATTCAAGCGTCCACCACCGCCATGATTCTTTACGCCAGCACTATCTTCGTCAGCGCCTTTATCCTGTTTCTGGTTCAACCCATCATGGCCAAGCAGATCCTGCCCTGGTTCGGGGGGTCGGCCGCTGTCTGGACCACCTGCATGGTGTTCTTCCAGGTTGCCCTGTTGGTGGGCTACGCCTATGCCGATGCCAGTATCCGATGGCTGAGGCCCCGTGGGCAGGCCTGGCTGCATATCGCCCTGCTCGCGGCCAGTCTGGCGGTGCTGCCTATCATTCCCGCAGCCAGCTGGAAACCGGCCGGTGACGAAGATCCCACCTGGCAGATCTTGGGATTGCTGATCGCCACCATAGGCCTGCCCTATCTGCTGCTGTCCACCACCGGCCCTCTGGTTCAGGCCTGGTTTGCCCGAAGCTTCGAGTCGAGCAAGGTCTATCGACTGTTCGCCCTCTCAAATTTTGGTTCGCTGCTGGCGCTGATCGGCTATCCCTTTCTGGTTGAACCCTGGATCAGCACACGCCTGCAAAGCTTGATCTGGAGCGGCGCCTACACGCTCTTCGCGCTTCTGTGCGCAGCCTCCGCACTGTATGCACTTCGCCAGGCTCGCACAGGCTCAACGACGCTGACGGCGACAACCACGGTGACTGCGGAGAAGCCGACGGCGACAGCCGCCGCGCCGAAACCCGAAGCCGTCACGCCAATACCGGCAACGAGCAAGTCCTCGGCCGCAGCAGATGGCAAAGCGCCCGGCTTCGCAGACCTACTGACGTGGCTGACGCTGTCAGCGCTGGGCTCGGGTCTGCTGCTGGCCGTATCCAATCACATCACTCAGAACATTGCCTCGGTCCCCTTCCTGTGGCTGCTGCCACTGACCCTTTATCTGGTCACCTTCATCCTGTGTTTTGAAGGTCGGGGCTGGTATTCGCGCAGCCGTTTCTTGGGTCCGCTGGCGATCAGCCTGATTGCGATGTCATGGGGACTTTACGGTGACGGGGCGATCATGGACGTACTGATCGAGATACCGCTGTACTGCGTAGGACTGTTCGTTTGCTGCATGTTCTTGCACGGTGAACTTGCCGCCATGCGACCCGAGCCGCGTTACCTCACGCGCTTTTATCTGATGATTTCGCTGGGCGGTGCCGTTGGTGGGCTACTGGTGGGCATCGTTGCTCCCCGGGTATTCAATGGCTACTGGGAGATCGGCGTGGGACTACTCGCCACCGCACTGGTCGCGGTGCGCCTGCTGCGGCACACGCCGCGAGCGCTTCAGTTGGGCGCGCTGGCGGTGACCGTGGTCTGCGCCTGGTACGTGGCACAGTACGTCAAGGCATCGACCGGCGACGTCCAACTGATGTCGCGCAACTTTTATGGCGCACTGTTCATCAAGGATACGGGCCCTGCGTCGGATCGCGAGGCCACCCGCAACCTCACGCACGGGCAGATTCTGCACGGACGTCAGTACCTGCACAGTTCCCGTCGCCTGGAACCCACCACCTACTACGGCCCCGGCAGCGGCATTGGCCTTGCCCTGCAGATCAGGCGTGCAGAGGGGCCCGTGAAAGTCGGGGTCGTGGGACTGGGCACGGGCACGCTGGCCGCCTGGGGCCGGGCTGGCGACATTTATCGCTTTTATGACATCGATCCAGAAGTGATCGGGGTGGCGCGCTCGCACTTCAGTTATCTGGGAGACTCCAAAGCGCGCATTGATACCGTGCTGGGCGATGCCCGCCTGCAACTGGAGCGCGAGAAGCCTCAGCAGTTCGACATACTGGCCATTGACGCCTTCTCAAGCGATTCAATTCCAGTGCATCTGATCACCCGCGAAGCGCTGGCGCTCTACCAGAAACACATCACTGAACGAGGCATCATCGCCTTTCACATCACCAACCGCTTTCTGAGTCTGGCGCCCATGGTTGCCGAGCTCGCGGCCGAAGCGGGACTACAGGCCACTCTCATCGCCCATGTGCCAGGCACCGATGACAACTCTGCCACCAACAGCTCAGACTGGATGCTGCTCACCCGCGATACCGAGCTTGCCAGGCACGCGGCACTCAAGGGCCGGACCGAGCGGGTCGAGCGCATGGCAGGCCTGCGCCCCTGGACGGATGATTTCAGTAGCCTGTATCAGATACTCAAGTAGATCAGACCACTCGTGGAAACCGGTATCAAGGGCAGCACCATCCAGGCGGTTAGGCAGGAAGGAAGCTACCAGCTGTGTGTACCCGTTCAGTTGCTCTGACGAGACTCAAGCCAATAACTTCCATTAAAGCCGAACCACCCGTTTGCGTCTGAACGCCCAGGCCACCAGCGCTGCCAAAATCACCACCAGCGGCATCAAGGCGATGTTTACAAACCGGGTGAAACTTTGCAGCGCTTCGCTATCAGCTCGCAGTTCGCGACGCACCTCTTTCAGCTCACGACGCGTCTCGGCCGAGCGCTTGCGAAACTCATCGAGCTCAGTTTGCTGTTCAGCGCTCAGGCCGGCACCCGCTGCAGCGCCGCCACGCGCCTTTTGCAACTCGGCCAGTCGCTCGCGAGTTTTCTGCAGATTCTCTTCAAGCTCAGCGATGCGCCCGATGTAATCCTGCGCCGCCTGAGCTTCCATCTGGTTGATCAGCGTAAACGGACGGGCCAACACTGCGCGGGCGCGCGCCCCCACCAGGTCAGTGGCACCTGCAAACTGATCGACCAGCGCCTGAGCAAAGGCGATGTTGCCATTGGCCGGAACCACCACACGCTGCCCAAACACCTCACCGATCTGCACGGCCGCACCGTCCTGCAGCATGTCACTATCACCCACCAGCACGACCGTTGCATCGGCAGTGGCCTGCGACAGACGCTCGGACGGCCCCTCCTTGATGCCCTCGGGGTAGGCCGTGGGGAACTTGCCGGCGAGGCGAATGGCCAGCGCCCGCTCCTTGCCCTCGGGCTTGAAACCCCGAACCGCACGCTCGCCAGGCTCAGCCGCTTTGGCACCATCGACCAGCGCGGATACCGGTGATGAGCGCAGCAACACCGTCCGCGTGAGTCCCTGTACCGGCGTCCCGTCAAAGACACCGGCAAACGGAATCAGCAGACGGCCGGCGTTTTGTGTAGCCACCTCGTCGGCATTGAGCGCTTCATCCTGCAGCGTGAGTACGGCGGGCATGGCGCGCGGCCCGCTACCCGATAGATAGCGCAAATCAGCCAGCACCTTGTCCTCCTGGAACTCAACGCCCCAGGCCTTCAACAGCGGCTGCAGGCTGGATGCACTGCCACCCTGCATGCCCATCATGGCGGACATTGGATCGAAGTACGCCTTGGGATCCAGGAAGGCAATCATGCGTCCACCGCGCAACAGGTACTGATCGATGGCGAACAGATTGGCTTCATTGAGTCCGCGCGGATGAATAACCAGCAGGGCCTTCACATCGGAATCGATGGTCTTGGCATCCGGCGCAATCTGCTTAAGCTCAAAGTCGCGCTCAAGCTCGCTGATAAAGGCCCACTTTTCAGACGGCGGCATTCCCATCATGGGCATGCCGCGCGAGCCAAACGCGGGCATGGGCGAAATCACGCCCACAATCGGCTTGGCGGGCGTCAGCGCCCGGGCAATCGCCCGAGACAGGTCGTACTCAAGCAGTCGCTCACGCTCAGCCCCCAGGGCCGTGATCACGACGCGCTTGTCGCCTTCGCCGATAACCACGCCCAGGTAGAAGCGATCACCATTGGGCAATTGCTGAGGCTCGATACCGTCGAGCTGGGCTGCATCTTCCGCATCAGAGTCAGGCTGCGGATCAAACTTTTCGACGATCAGCCTGCCGCCCGAATCACTCTTCATGCGGGTGAGTGTGTCTTCTACCCGACGAGAAAACGCGCGCACCGGCATGGGGATGCTCTCATCGGCTGAGGCATAGAGGCGGACCTTGAGGGGCGCCTGGATTTTGCCCAGCAGACTGCGGGTGCCGTCGGACAAGGTATTGACCTTGCCCTCAGACAGATCAGCACGCACCGGCACCCGTGCCAGCAACAGATTGGCCAGCACCAGCACGATCGCCAAAATAATCACCATACCCACCGAACGCGACGCCGCCCGTTGAGCGTTGATACGGGCTGCCGTCGCATACAGCGCCAGCACAATGATGGATCCGAAGTAGACCAGGTCGCGCAGATCGATGATGCCCTTCTGGAAACCATCAAATCGAGTCAGTACCGACAAGCCAGCCACAGTCTCCATCAGCGCGGGGCCGCCCCAACGACCCAGTGTATCGATGACAGGCTGCGAACCGGCCAGGGCCAGCAGCAGACAGACGGCCAGAGCCAAAATGAATGCCACGGCCTGGCTGCGGGTGAGCGACGAGCAGAGACCCGCAATGGCCAGATAAGCCCCACCGACTAGCAGCGCACCGAAATACCCGGCCGCGATAACGCCGTTGTCGGGCTCACCCAGCCAGTTGACGGTGACGATCAGGGGAAAGGTGAGCGCCAGGGCAATGGCTACGAAGGCCCAGGCCGCCAGAAACTTGCCCACAATGGCCTGGCGGGGCGTGAGCGGCAGGGTCATCAGCAATTCGAGAGTGCCCAGGCGTTGCTCGTCAGACCAGAGCCGCATGCCGATAGCCGGCACAATAAACAGGAATAACCAAGGCACCCAGGCAAAAAACGAGCTCAACGCGGCTTCGCCTCGCTCGAAGAAGCCGCCGAACGAAAAGGTAAAGAAGCCGGCCAGCAGCAGGTAGATGACTAAGAACACATAGGCAACCGGCGTTGACCAGTAGGCCGAAAACTCGCGACGGATGATGGCGGTTTGCGGGGAACTCATGATGCACTCCCGGCCTGGGCTTCGGCAGCCGCAGATTCAAGATCGGTACGGGTAACAGAACGGAAAAAATCATCCAGGCGGCCGGTGGGAACGCGGCTGCGCAGTTCGGCTGGCGTGCCGTCGGCAACGATGCGGCCGCGATCGATCACGATGGCCCGGGTGCAGACCTCATCGACCTCTTCGAGAATATGGGTTGAAAACAGCACCGCGCGGGTTTGCGCCATATCGCGAATCAGCCCTCGCATCTCATGCTTCTGATTGGGGTCAAGCCCGTCGGTCGGCTCGTCAAGAATAAGAACCTCGGGGTCGTGGATGAGCGCCTGCGCAAGGCAGGTGCGCTGCCGAAACCCCTTCGATAGGGTTTCGATGGGTTGACCCAGAACCGTCTCTAGGTGGCACTGCGACACCACGCGCTTGAGCGCCTCCCGAGACTGCTCGCCACTGAGCCCACGCACACTGGCGCTAAAGCGCAAAAAGCCCAGAACACTCATATCGGGCCATGAGGGCGCCGATTCAGGCAGGTAACCGATGCGCCGCTTGACCTCCATGGGTTGCCGGGCGATATCAAACCCGCACACCTGGATGCTGCCCGCGCTGGGCGCCAGGTATCCGGTAATCATGCGCATGGTGGTCGATTTACCCGCGCCGTTGGGGCCCAAAAAGCCCAGTACCTCGCCCTTGGCCACCGAGAAGGAAATATCATCGACGGCACGTTTGGCGCCAAATCGCCTGGACAGATGTTCAACCTGGATCATGAAACCCTCGCTAGTGTGCCCGCGGCGAATGCGCCCAGACCGAGCGCGATATGGGGGCGTACCGCCACGTTTCAAGAGGCTGGGCAAACTTCTCCAAAACACCCCATCATTCAACGGGGAAGCTTCCAGATCACTTGTGGAGTCATACGGATGAAAATCGCCTCGATTCGGGTTCATGTTCTGCAAAGCCCGCTTGCCCAGCCGTTTGCATTCTCGCAGGGCTGGGTTCACCGCCGCTCAGCCACCCTGGTTGAAGTGACGACCGATTCCGGCGTGACAGGCTGGGGGGAAGCCTTCGCCCAGGGCCTGGAACCACCCCAGATCGCAGCCGCAGTCATCGAGCATGCACTGGCCCCGCTGCTCATTGGCGAACATGCCCTGGCCACCGAAGTGCTCTGGCATCGCATGTACCACCAAAGTCGCGACTACGGACGCAAGGGCTCGGTTATTGCCGCCATCAGCGCCATCGATATGGCGCTCTGGGACATCGCGGGCAAACACTACGGCGTGCCGGTGTATCAATTGCTGGGTGGTGCCTTTCGCACCCGAGTACAGCCTTATGCAACGGGTTTCTACCGTATCAGCGGTCAGGGCGAGAGCCCGCGCCTGGCCGAGGAGGCGCTTGCCCACCATGCCGCCGGATTCAGGCTGATGAAAGTCAAGCTGGGCTATGGTGTCGACGACGACATGGCCGTTCTCGCGGCCATTGCCCGGGCGGTGGAGGGGCTGGACGTGACCCTGATGGTGGACACCAATCATGCCTACGGTCGAGCCGAGGCCCTGCGCCTGGGCTACTTCATGGATGATCTGAATCTGCGCTGGTACGAGGAGCCGGTTGTGCCGGAAGACATTGAGGGCTACTGCGAGCTGCGCGCCAAGCTACGCACGCCCATCGCCGGCGGCGAAAATGAGCACACCCTATTCGGATTCCGCGAACTTCTGGGTCGACACGCGGTGGATATCGCACAGCCCGACCTGGGCTCATGCGGCGGCATCACCGCCGCCCGACATATCGTTGCGCTGGCCCAGGCTCATGGCATTGAGGTCAACCCGCATGTGTGGGGCTCGGCCGTCGCACAGGCAGCATCGCTGCAGCTGATCGCGGCGTTACCGGTGGCTCATCATTCGTTATTCGCCCGTGATCCGGTGCTGGAATACGACCGTTCGCTGCACCCCTTCCGACGTGAGCTGGTGTCGGAACCGATTGATCTGGTCGATGGCTTCGTGCCCATCCCGAACGAGCCAGGTCTGGGGATTTCGATCAGGCCTGAAACCATCGCCCGCTACCGGGTAAACTGAAGTCGCCAACCTGGAGAGACCGCCATGCACGACTTTCGCAGCGACACCGTTACGCAACCCACCGCCACCATGCGCACCGTCATGGCCAACGCAGAGGTGGGTGACGATGTCTATGGCGATGACCCCTCGGTCAACCGGCTTGAAGCCTTCGCGGCCGATATGCTGGGTTACGAGGCGGCGGTCTTCGGCACCTCGGGTACGCAAACCAATCTGATGGGTCTGCTCGCGCACTGCGAGCGCGGAGAAGAAGCCATCGTCGGCCAGCAATGGCACACCTACCGCTGGGAAGCAGGCGGCATGGCTGTCCTGGGCTCCATCCAGCCGCAGCCCCTCGAGCATGCCCCCGACGGCACCATCCCGCTGGCTGCCATTGAAGGGGCCATCAAGCCCGACGACCCCCACTACGCGCGCACACGCCTGGTCTGCATGGAAAACACCACGGGCGGGCGGATGCTGCCCATGGACTACTTGCGCGATGTGCGCGCTCTGACCACGCGACGGGGTCTGGCCACGCATCTGGATGGCGCGCGTCTATTTAACGCGGCTGTTGAAGTCGCTCGGCGACGCGCCCGTGGCGAGCATACGGGCGATACGCACGGCGACAAACACGCTGACCCCCGGCTTGTCGCGCGCGAAATCTGTTCCAACTTTGATTCGGTCTCGGTTTGTCTGTCCAAGGGGCTGGGCGCACCGGTGGGGTCACTGCTCCTGGGTTCAACGCCTTTCATCGCGCGGGCACGCCGCTGGCGCAAGATGCTGGGCGGCGGTCTGCGGCAGGCTGGCATTCTGGCTGCGGCCGCTCATCACGCCCTTGAGCATCACATTGACCGCCTGGCCGATGATCACCGTCTTGCGCTAAAGCTTGCCAAGGGGCTGTCCGATATCGGCGCTGCGCAGGGCGGCAAACTACGGCTCGACATGCCGCACACCAATATCGTATTCGTCGAAGTAGCCGCCGATATCGCCGCTGACCTCTCGGCCCATCTGAGCCAGGCCGGGGTGCGCTTGAACACACGCGGCGGCACTTACGGCGCACCTGCCGTGCAGCGCTGGGTGACTCATCTGGATGTGAGCGATGCCGACGTGGACGCAGCGCTGGCGGCCGTCAGGGGCTTCTTCCGCTAAGTTGGTGCGCGCTATCTGGCCAGCTTGTGTTCGGACGTTTGACCGTGCCCG
>JBIKMC010000029.1:0-19658 GCA_044359405.1 Burkholderiaceae bacterium | reverse complement strand
GGGCAGAGCCGCGGACCGAAGCCACGGTCACTGCTGCATCTCCGGTCCCTGCCGTCCCTGCCGTCCCTTCCGTCCCTGCCGTCGCGGCCGACACGTCTGTGCCAGTCACCGCTGTGGGGTATGCACGCGCAATCGCCCAGGCCCAGACCAGAGACAGCAGCGCGACCGTGATCCAGAGTGGGCGCCAGCCCGCTGATTCAATCAACCACGGCCCCAGTGCGAGCGCGCTGCCGGTACCCAGCGGCATGTAAGTACCCCAGCCACTCAGCCACAGGGACAGGCGCGCGGGCGGTACCGCGCGGCGCAGGAGCGACGGACCGGGCAGCACGGTCAGAATGAAGCCAATGCTCTCAAAGGCGCGGCTGATGAATACCACCCGCGGGTCTTGCGCCAGGGCCCCTGTTAACCCAGCAACGCCCAGGATCAAGAGACCGCTGATCATCACCCGGCGATGTCCAAAGCGGTCAGCGATCGAGCCGCCGGCTATCCCCAGTAGAGACGAACCCAACAGCAGCAGCGACACCAGCCAGCTGACCTGAACCAGCGAAAGCGCGAATTCATCGCGCAGCACGCCCAGGGCGGGCGGCAGCTTACCCGTGTTAAGCGCAGCGATGATTCCAGCCCCGATCGTGATCGGGGCTCGCCACTCACTGCGCAAGGCGCTCAGCCGCCGCGTCGATCAGGCTGCGCAACTCGGTGTAGCTGTGCGTCACCGGAAACTGGGGAAACTGGGCCGCGATAGCCTCGGGAGGATGAAAGAAAAACCCGGCATCGGCCGCACCCAACATGGCGGTATCGTTGTAAGAATCGCCCGCTGCCATGACCTGAAAATTGAGCGACTTCAGTGCATTCACCGCTGCCCGTTTTTGATCGGGCATGCGCAGACGCCAACCACGGACCGCACCCTGCGAGTCGACTTCCAGACGGTGACACAACAATGAAGGCCAGCCCAGTTGGCGCATGAGCGGCTGGGCAAACTCGTAAAAGGTATCCGACAGGATGAACACCTGATAGCGTGATCGTAGCGCGTCAAGAAACTCGCGAGCACCCTCCATGGGGCCCATGCTGTCGATCACACGCTGGATATCCGCCAGACGCAGTCCGTGACGATCAAGCAGGTCGATGCGAAACTGCATCAGCTTGCTGTAGTCGGGCTCATCACGGGTCGTGCGCGACAACTCGGCGATTCCGGTACGGCGCGAGAATTCGATCCAGATTTCAGGAACCAGAACACCTTCGAGATCAAGACAGACGACTTGCAAGACAGTGCTCCTACCGGGTCATCGAAAACGGTGGATTATAGGACGCCGCTCAGGTGGGTCGTCACAAGCGCGCGGGGATGAAAAAGCCCCCATGCGACTGGTTGGCTGCGTACAAATCGTCGATCAGGGCCGAGCGACGCGTGAGCACGGCCCGCTGATTGATCGAGCCCTTATCCGTAATTTCTCCGCTATCGATGGATGGGGGCTCCAGCAACACCGCCAGACGAGCCACCCGCGACGCACTGCCCGTACCCTCGCGCCACAGACGGTCCGCCAGAGTCTGAAAGGCTTGCCGGACCACCTCGACATCGAGCAGACGTGCCAGAGGGGTTCCGCTCGGCATGCCGGCCAGTTCAGTACAACCATCAAGCCGCGCAAAGAGCAACACCGCGATTTCATCGCGGTTGAGCCCGGCCACGACCACGTCCTGCACCAGCGGCGCGCCTGCCGCGATCACGCGTGCCCGCAATGGTCCGACACTGACGAAGGTACCCGTGGATAACTTGAAGTCTTCCGCAATGCGACCATCGAATCGGAGCCCACGTTCGGGGCGGTTTTCTTCAACCCAGAGCACTGCGTCACCGGTGCAGTAATAGCCTTCCTCATCAATAGCGGATGCGCTCAATTCGGGCTCGCGCCAATACCCTGGCATGACATGCGGACCGCGAAAGCGTGCTTCGAGTTTGCCGTCGATCGGGACGAGCTTCACCTCGACACCGGGGCATGGCAGACCGATATCACCCGAGCGCAGGTCTGGGCGCAACGCGAAGGTTGACGATGGGGCCGTTTCGGTCATGCCCAGCCCGGTGAACACTGGAACCCGCATGCCGATGGTGTTGAGCCCGTGCTGATCGAGTTCATCCCATACGCGCTGCGATAAGCCTGCACCCGCAAAAAAGAAGGCGTTCAGCCGAGCAAAGAGCCGCTCACGCAGTGCGGAATCGGTTTGCATGGCACGCGCGATTTCTTCCAGACCACGAGGTACGTTGAAATAAATCGTCGGCGAGATTTCACGTAGATTACGCAGTGTCTCGGACATGCCATCCGGCGTCGGCCGCCCGTCGTCGATGTACAGCGTGCCACCGTTGTAAAGAACGATACCGGTATTGTGCGAACCGCCAAACACATGGTTCCAGGGCAGCCAGTCAATCAGTACGGGGGGCTCGTCTGCAAAAAACGGAAAGCACTGCCGGATCATCTGCTGGTTACTGCACAGCATGCGATGGGTGGTGATGACACCTTTTGGCAGGCGCGTTGACCCTGAGGTAAACAGCACACGTACAACCGTGTCAGCCGTGCAGCGCGCATGAGCGGCATCGACCGCAGCGCCCGGTCGCGCCTGTAACAGATCATCGAAATGGCCGTGTGAAACCGCGCTGAGTCCGGCCCCGAGCGTGCCGGTTCCGACAAGCACCCGGGTGTCTGCGGGCAGCGCGCAGGACAGCGCCGCAACGTAGGCCTGCGCGTCGGCGACGTAAACCATTCCGGGCGTAAGCTTGCCCAATACATGTCTAAGCTTGCCAAAATCGCGGGACACCAGCGAATAGGCTGGCGACACCGACGCATGCGGTATGCCGGCCCAAATGGCCCCCATAGCCAGACTGAAGTGCTCCAGATCATTGCCCGACAGAATGGCCAGGGGCCGCTCGGGCCCAAGTCCCGCGTCGAGAAGCCCCTGGCCGATAGCACGGGCGCGCTCAAGCATCTGCCCATAGGTGACGCGCTGCCACTGACCGTCTGATCCGCGCCGAGCCACCAGCGTGCGCTCAGGCGCCCGGTGCGCCCACTGCTCAAAACGATCGGATAGGGTCTTCGGATAGGGTTGCAGTGCCTCGGTGGACACCAGGTGCTGGAGGCCATCGGCGCCTCGCGACACCTGCACTGACACGGCACCGCCCACCCGAGTGGGCCGACAGGGGGTGGTCATCATCGACACGTGTCCTCAGCCGGACAGACCCAGAAGCCGAACGGCGTTGTCCTTGAGAATCAGCGAATGCACTTCCGGGCGAAACCCAGCCTCTTCAAAGTCTTTCATCCAACGATCGGGGGTAATCAGCGGAAAATCCGAACCGAAAAGCATGCGATCACGCAGCAAGGTATTGGCGTACTGCACGAGTTGCTTGGGAAAGTACTTAGGCGACCAGCCCGACAGGTCAATCCACACATTAGGCTTGTGCATGGCCACCGATAAAGCCTCATCCTGCCAGGGCCAGGACGGATGCGCGATCACGATTTGCATGTCGGGAAAGTCGATGGCCACATCATCGAGATGCATGGGATTGGAGTACTCCAGTCGCAAGCCCCCGCCACAGCGCATGCCGCTGCCGATACCCGAATGGCCGCTGTGGAAAATCGCCGGCAGCCCATATTCGGCAATAACCTCATAAATGGGCCAGGCCATACGGTCGTAGGGGTGAAAACCCTGAACGGTCGGATGAAACTTGAAACCTTTGACGCCGTTATCTTCAATAAGACGTCGGACCTCGCGCGCCCCCATCCGACTCTTGTGTGGGTCGACGCTGCCGAAGGCGATCATCATGTCGGCATTGTCGCGAGCAGCCTCGGCGATTTCCTCGTTGGGGATTCGTCTGCGCCCCAGTTTGGACTCGGCATCGACCGTGAACATGACCAGACCGATCTGACGCTCACGGTAATAAGCCACGGTTTCGGCAATGGTCGGACGCCGGGCCGACTTGAAATACTTATCGGCCGCCCGGTCGTACTCTTCACCGTACGCATCAAACGGATTCCAGCACGACACCTCGGCGTGGGTATGTATGTCGATCGCCTTGAGCTTTTGAATATCCATGTTGGGCGAGGCCTTTCGGTACCGTAGTGACCTTAATTATGGGCTATCGCCCCGCAACCCAGGGGGCGAACGGCGGCCCGAGCGCGGTATGCCCGATAATGACGGCCCCATGCGACGCCTACTGCTCATCCTCGCGCTCGTTTCGGCGGGCGCAGCCGCCTGGTTGTGGCTGCAACCCGAACAGACCGATACGACCAGCCTCGACCAACGCTTCCGCTTTGCCACGGTTGAACGTGGCTCGGTCGTTCAGAGCATCGCGGCCACCGGCACGCTCAACCCGGTCGTGCTGGTCAACGTCGGAACCCAGATCTCGGGCACCATCCGCAATGTGCTGGTTGACTTCAACCAGACCGTCAAGGCCGGCCAGGTCCTGGCTGAAATTGATCCTGCGCTGATCGAAGCCCAGATCGCCCAACTGCAGGCGAATCTGCAGGAAGTTCGTACGCAGCTGGCAGTCGCCCGACGAAAACTGGCCCGCAGCGAAGATCTGGCCAGTCGCGGCTTCATATCGGCGGCGCAGGTTGAAGACGATAAACAGTCAGTCGATCTCACTGAGTCTCGGGTGCGCGCCATCGAGGCACAGGTCGCGCGTGAGCTCACCAGCCTCGCCTACACCCGGATCAGGTCCCCGATCGACGGCATCGTCATCGCTCGAAGCGTCGACGTGGGTCAGACGGTGGCAGCAAGCTTTCAGACCCCTACTCTGTTCCTCATCGCTCGCGATCTGGGCAACCTGCAAATCGACACCAACGTCGCAGAGGCCGACGTCGCCGCGCTCAAGGTCGGCATGGAGGCTTCATTCCGGGTCGATGCGCTTGGCGAACAACGATTCGCGGCCCAGGTCAGGCAGGTGAGACTCAACCCCAAGATCGAGCAAAACGTGGTGACCTACAACGTCGTGCTCAGCACCCGCAACGATACGGGCCGCCTGCTTCCGGGTATGACAGCCAACGTACGTATTGAGGTGGCCCGCAGTGATCGGGTACTGCGTGTACCCAACACCGCGCTGCGCTTCAGGCCCAGCGACGCGTCCATCGTAAGGCCTGATTCCAGTCAGGCAGCCAGCCCCGCCACGCCCTCCTCAGGCCCAGCGGCGACCACCACCGCACGGCGCGGCAACCTCTTCATTGAAAGCGCTCACGAGGGGCGCCCGGCCTTGGCGCGAGTGCGTCCAGCGCTCGGTATTACCGACGGCACCTACACCGAACTTCTTGACGAGGGGCTGCTGCGTGAGGGTGAGCGGGTCGTCACTGCCGAACTGGTGGGCGCACAGATGCCATCCAAATCCGGCAGCTTCCGCCTGCGTCTCTTTTAAGGCACGCAACCATGCTGGGTTCGCTCACCGTAGAGGCGTGGAAAGCGCTGGGCTCACACCCTCTTAGAACCGCACTCGCCATGTTGGGCATGGTGGTTGGCGTCGGCTCGGTGGTGGTGATGTTGGCCGTTGCTCAAGGGTCGCAGGAGAGAGTGCGGCAGGTCATGCGCTCGCTGGGCAGCAATGTGCTGGTCATCAGTTCTGGCGCCAGCGTGGCCAACGGTGTACGCCAGGCCTCGGGAACGGCGCCCAGCCTTTCCATATCAGATGCGGAGGCCATCGCCGGCCTGCCCTCCATTCGCGCAGTGACACCCAGCACCTGGAATACAGGCCAGCTGGTATTTGAATCGCAAAATTGGCTGGGCCCGGTGCAGGGCGTCTACCCCGACATCATTTCGATCCGTGATTGGGACTTGTCTTCAGGTTCCATGTTTGATGAGACCGATGTGCGCAGTGGCACCCGCAAGGCTGTGGTTGGAGCCACAGTGATCGATAAGCTGTTTCAGGGCGACGATCCCATCGGCAAGACTTTGCGCATCCGCAATGTGGCCTTCACTGTGGTGGGAACCCTGGCCCGCAAGGGACAGACCCTGGATGGCTGGGATCTGGACGACATTGTCTATGTGCCGATCAGTACCAACCGTCGTGATCTGTGGAGCAGCGCTTTTCCCGACCGGGTGCACCGCATTCTGGTTGAAGCCGGTTCGGCGGCCTCTTTACCGCAGGCGGAAGCCGATATCCGGCTGCTGTTGCGAACGCGACATCGCATCGCCGAAGGCGCGGAAGACGACTTCACGGTGCGCCGGCAAGACTCCTGGTATGAGACTGAGCAACAGACCGCCAGCACCATGCGCGCGCTGCTGGGTGCCATTGCTTCGATCAGCCTGCTGGTGGGCGGAATCGGCATCATGAACATCATGCTGGTCACCGTGGCCGAACGAACGCGGGAAATCGGGCTGCGAATGGCCGTGGGTGCCCGGTCGCGTGATATCGCATTGCAGTTTCTATCTGAGGCGGTGGTCATCTGCCTGGCCGGTGGCGCCATCGGTCTGCTGGCCGGTCTGGTCGGTGCCGGCATAGCGGCAAGCAAGTTCGGCATGGCCGCCGTGGTGAGCCTGCAGGCGGCTGGTGCCGCCGTGGGCGCCAGCGCGCTCGCGGGTTTGTTTTTCGGTCTATATCCGGCACTTAGGGCGTCACGGCTGATGCCAGCCGAGGCGCTACGCACCGAATAGCGCGCAGACGCTCTTTCTACAAAAACCGGTCAAGTAGCTTGCGACTGGCCCGGTCTAGGTCGGGCAGGCAGCGAATCAGATAATGAATACCGTGTGCGTCGGTGATCAGCAGCGTCTGCTGGGTAAGCCGGCGGATGTCTTCTTCACCTTTCAAAAGCAAGGTGGTCTTGCCTCGATCGGTCTCGATATACCAGCTACAGGGCGTCACAAACCCTGACACGCCGGTCAGGCGAACAATTTCGGGCATGAACTCACGCGCCGCGAGTTCAGCCTCGATCAGGACACGCTCGGGGGGCGAGAGATCGTCGAGGGTTTCGATCCAGGCCAGTTCGGCGCCCTCCGCGCTCATCAACGAAAAACCGCGTCGCGGATCGGTGATGGGGAAGGCCCGCACGGGCACCACGCCCTCATGCAGAACCCCATCCGCGGCCGTGAAACCCAGACGACCCGAAGCCAGGCGCTGCAGTTGTCCCGGCAACACCTGGCCGCCGAACCCCGCACTGACGCCCCCCTCGCCCGCAATCGCGCGGGCCACCTGATCGTCGGGCGCTCCGCTCATGCCTTGACTCCCACTGGCCGACCGACAGGTTCGCCGGCGCGCTGCTGCCACGCCACGTCGTCAAGATCGGTATCCACGTTGCGTGCCTGCGCCTGATACAGACGATAGTAGGCCTCGCCGCGAGCCATCAACTCATCATGACCGCCCACTTCGATGACCTGTCCGCGGTCGAGCACCACCAGACGATCGGCCCGCCGCAACGTACTCAGGCGGTGAGCGATGGCAATGGTCGTTCGCCCGCGCACCAGATTGTCGAGGGCACGCTGGATTTCCTTCTCGGTCTGCGTATCAACCGAGGAGGTGGCTTCATCGAGAATGAGAATGCGGGGATCGATCAGAAGCGCCCGCGCGATCGAGATTCGCTGGCGCTCGCCGCCCGACAAGGCCTGCCCGCGCTCACCCACCAGCGAGTCATACCCATGGGGCAGACGCAGAATGAATTCATGCGCATGCGCAGCCCGCGCCGCTGCCACGATCTCCTCGCGAGTGGCCTGCGGCTTGCCGTAGGCGATGTTTTCAGCAATGGTGCCGAAAAACAAAAACGGCTCCTGCAAGACCAGACCGATACTGCGCCGATAGTCAGCGATGGCCATGGATCGCACGTCAACACCGTCGACCAAAACCGCGCCCTCACTCACATCGTAAAAACGGCAGATCAGGTTGACCAAGGTGCTTTTTCCAGAACCGCTGTGTCCGACCAGGCCGATCATCTCGCCCGGCTTGATGTCGAGGTTGACGCCGCGCGTCACAGCCCGATTTCCGTAGCGAAAACCGACATCACGCAACTCGATACGTCCTTGCAGCGCCGGCATGGCAACGGGCCGGACGGGCTCAGGCACGCTGGACACGTGATCGAGAATGTCAAAAATACGTTTGGCGCCCGCAGCGGCTTTCTGCGTGAACGAGACGATGCGACTCATGGAATCAAGTCGGGTGTAAAAGCGGCCGATGTAGGCCAGAAAGGCGGTCAGCACGCCCACGGTGATGTCATCAGCCGCCACCAGCCAGATACCAAAACCCCAGACAATGAGCAGGCCAATTTCGGTGAGTAGCGTGACCGTGGGCGAAAACACCGACCACACCCGATTGACCCGATCGTTAACCGCCAGATTATGTTGATTGGCTTCTCGAAACCGGGCCGACTCACGCCCTTCCTGAGCGAAGGCCTTTACCACCCTGACCCCAGGAATGGTATCGGTGAGTACATTGTTGACCTCACCCCAGATGCGATCGACCTTTTCAAAGCCATGACGCAGACGATCGCGTACCAGATGAATCAGCCAGACGATCAGAGGCAATGGCAAAAGGGTGACAACAGCCAGAGAAGGGCTTATCGAGACCAGCACCACCGCCGTCATGCCGATCATGAGCACGTCCGTGGCGAAATCGAGCAGGTGCAGCGAGAGAAAGACATTGATACGATCGGTCTCTGACCCGATACGGGCGATCAGGTCGCCGGTACGCTTGCCGCCAAAATACTGCAGCGACAGCGACATGAGATGGTCATAAGTCGCGGTGCGCAAATCAGCGCCGATACGCTCTGAAACTAGGGCCAGAATATAAGTACGCGCCCAGCCCAGACTCCAGGCGACTAAGGCCGCCAGCAAGAGGCCTCCCAGCAACAGCGTTACCAGTTCATAGTCGATGGGCACACCGTTCTGGTAGGGAATCAGCACCCGATCCATCAGCGGCATGGTGAGGTAGGGCGGTACCAGCGTGGCCGCCGTCGAGGCCAGGGTCAGCAAAAAGCCCAACAGCAAGGGGCGCCGGTACGGTCTGGCAAATCGCCACAGCCGCAGCAAGGTCCAGGTGGACGGCGGCACCGTCGATTCAGTCTCATCGCACTGCGGACACTCCTGCGCCCCGGCGGGCATCTCAACGCCACAACGCTCACAGACCGGCGCGTCGCGCGCCCCCCCCGGCATCGTCGAGTCAGCCTCAGCCTTAGGCTGATCGCTGGCAGCGGGAGATGCGGCTTGAAGGGCAGCCTGGTCACGCAGCGCGTCGAAGCGTTTGAGCAGGCGACCCGCGGGTGCGTTCGCCCCGAGGGTAAAGCGCCAGACGGACAAACGTTCATCGCCCCGAAAAAGCGCCAGACCCGCGGCGCCCGCGTGGTCAAACAGTTCCATCCGCAGGTCGCCAAGCACCAGCCAGTCACGCCATGAATCAGTGCCCGGGGCACGTGCAAGCAACCGCCGATCGGTCAGCGCCAGCAGGCCATCGGCGAAATGCAGGCGCTCGTCGAGATCAAGTTCAAGCCAGGCCAGAACGGTTTCACCGGTCTTGAGAACTTCGCGAAGGCCCGCGGGCACAGCCAGGGAGGATACGACCAAGGGGCCTGCAGAAGATTCGGTCACGGAAGCGAGCGTTTGGGTTGAAGCGCTGAAAGGCGTAGTATCGCTGAAGCCGCTACTCTAACGCCTGTAAAGCTTTAAAACCCTCTGCACCACATCCCGCAGCTTTTACCGCCTTGCGGCGCGTCACACACCCTGCCCCCTGCCAGTCATCCATCCGATGAAGCGAGATATCGAGATTCTGTCGGTCACCTATCTGCGTGGCCCAAACATGTGGACCTACCAGCCTGCCATGGAGGTACTCATCGACATCGGTGAGCTGGAAGACTTCCCGTCCAACCTCATTCCTGGCTTTCCGGAACGACTGACCCAGTGGCTGCCGTCCCTGGCCCAGCACCGGTGCAGCTATGACGAACCGGGTGGCTTTCTACGCCGCCTGCAGGAGGGCACCTGGCCCGGGCACATTCTTGAGCATGTCACGCTGGAGTTGCAGGAGCTCGTAGGGATGCCTCAGGGTGGATTCGGACGAGCCCGCGAAATTTCAAAGCGCGGCCATTACAAGGTGGTGGTCAGCCTGTGGCACGAAGAAGTCACGCTCACCGCGTTCAGGCTGGCCCGCGAGCTGGTCCTGGCCGCGATGGATGACAAGCCTTTCGACGTGCCCGCCGCCGTCGCCCGCATTCGCGGCCTGGTTGAAGACCACTGCCTGGGGCCCAGCACGGCGGCCATCGTCGCAGCTGCCGAGGAACGACGCATTCCCTGGATTCGCCTCAATGAAGGCAACCTGGTGCAACTCGGTTACGGGTGTCGGCAACGCCGCATCTGGACAGCCGAAACCGACCGAACCAGCGCCATCGGCGAGGGCATTTCGCGCGACAAAGACCTCACCAAGCAACTATTGTCCAGTTGCGGCGTGCCAGTTCCCGAAGGCCGCCTGGTCGCCGACATCGCTGATGCCTGGGCGGCTGCCCAGGAGGTCGGGTTACCGGTGGTCGTCAAGCCTTATGACGGCAACCACGGTCGGGGCGTTTTCATTGATATGCGTACGCAGGCGCAAGTCGAAGCCGCCTGGCGGGTCGCGGTTCAGGAGGGCAGCGGCGTCATGGTTGAACGCTACGTGCCCGGCAATGAGCATCGGCTGCTGGTCGTGGGCGATCGACTGGCCGCCGCTGCGCGCGGCGAACCCGCCTACGTCACGGGTGACGGCAACGCCACCATTCGTCAGTTGGTTGATGCACAACTCAATACCGACCCGCTCAGAAGCTCGGCCAGCAACTCGCCACTCAATCGGGTCAGCATGGACTCCATGACCCGGCAGGATCTCGCCCAGCAGGGCTACGAGCCTGATTCAGTGCCGGTCGCCGGCACACGTGTGCTCATTCAGCGCAATGGCAATGTGTGCTTTGACTGCACGGCGCTGGTACACCCTGACACGGCCCGCCTCGCCGTGCTGGCTGCCCGCATCGTCGGACTGGATATCGCCGGGGTCGATCTGGTCGCTGAAGACATCTCCAAGCCCCTGATCGGGCAGCGGGGCGCCATCGTCGAGGTCAATGCGGGGCCGGGCCTGGGCTATCACCTGGTGGCACCCGGCATTCCCCCGTCTCCGGTCGGTGCAGCCATCGTCGATCATTTGTTCAGTGCCGATGACGCAGGCCGTATTCCGGTGATCGGCGTCGCCGGCACCCGCGCCACCACAGCCACGGCTCGAATCCTTGCCCATCTGCTGCAGTTGTCCGGACAGCATGTCGGACTGGCCTGCCGCGATGGTCTGTTTCTGGGCACTCGCCGCATCGACCACCGGGACAGTGCCAGCTGGCGTGCCGGGCAACGCCTGCTCGTCAATCGAACCCTGCAGACCGCGGTGATCGAAAACGGGGTTCATACGCTGCTCGACGAGGGGCTTGCTTATGACCGCTGCCATATCGGCATCGTCACCCGGCTCGACGCAAGCGGCCTGGTTCCCGAGCGACAGATTGATTCGGCTGAATCCCTGTTCAAGGTGGCTCGTACCCAGGTCGATGTAGTGCTTCGTGATGGGTGTGCGGTTCTGAACGCGGCCGACTCGGAAGTCGCAGCCATGGCTGAACTGTGCGACGGTGAGGTCGTTTACTTCAGCGCCGATCCCAACGTAGCCCTTCTTGTAGCCCACCTGAGCACGCAGGGGCGGGCTGTGGTGCTCAGGGGAAGCGCGATCGTCCTGATGCATGGCAGACTCGAGATCGCACAGCTGCGCGCTGGTATCGCCGATCTGTCCACCGAAGATCCTGCGGGCGATGATGTCGTGAGCCTTCTTGCAGCCGTCGCGGCAGCTTGGGCAAGTGGTCTGCCCGTCGTGCAGATCCAGGCAGGACTACAGACCCTTGAGCCCCTGCATCACCAGCCAACGCCTGTCTGACCCAGCACAACGAAACCCATCGCGCCCATCTTCCAGCCGTTTGCCCCGGAACTGCCGTCTATGCAAGTCACCCGAATCCGAGCCCTTCGTGGGCCTAACCTGTGGGGTCGTCACACAGCCATCGAAGCCATGGTTCAGTGTGACCCTGATGAGCTGTCCATCGACAATCTGCCAGGTTTCGAAGCCGGTCTGCGCGCACGCTTTCCGCTGATCGGGGCGATCCGCCCCATTGGCCATCGCGGCCCGGTCCCCATGGCACAAGCCTTACAGTTCGCAGCCCTACGCCTGCAGGCACAGGCGGGCTGTCCGGTCACCTTCAGCCGAACGACGGGCACCGGCAGTGTGGGCCTCTATCAGGTCGTATTTGAGTACACCGAGGAACCGGTGGGTCGCCTGGCCCTTGATCTGGCCCTTGCACTTTGTGTCGCTGCAAAGGCCAACTCTGCGTTTGACCTGGAAGACGCCCTCAAACGCTTGCGGGCGCTCGACGAGGACATCCGCATGGGCCCCAGCACAGGGGCGATCGCGGCAGCGGCTGCGGCCAGGAGTATTCCGATTCGACGCCTGACCGAGGGCAGCCTGCTGCAATTCGGTTGGGGAAGCCGGCAGCGTCGCATCCAGGCCGCTGAGGTGGACAACACCAGCGCAATCGCCGAATCCATCGCACAGGATAAGGCGCTCACCAAACGTCTTCTGGCTGCCGCGGGTGTTCCCGTGCCCGAGGGCCACATCGTGCGCGACGCCGAGGAGGCCTGGCAGGCGATGTGCGATCTGGCCAGCCCCGTGGTGGTCAAACCACGCGACGGTAACCAGGGGAAAGGCGTGACGGTCAACATCGTCAGCCGAGACCATCTCGAGATCGCCTTCAAGGCCGCACGTGAGTACAGCTCCAATGTGCTGGTTGAACGTTTTATTCCAGGGCATGATCACCGGCTGCTCGTTGTGGGCGACACGCTCATCGCAGCCGCACGACGCGATCCCCCCCACGTCATTGGCGATGGCGTGCACACCATTCGGCAACTGGTCGATGAGGTCAATCGCGACCCGCGTCGGGGTGATGGCCACGCCACACCGCTAACCCGAATTCGCCTCGACGAAATCGCATTCGCGCGCCTACGCGTTCAGGGTTATGAGCCCGACTCAGTCCCTCCCAAAGGAGCGCGCGTCGTCCTGCGCAACAACGCCAATCTCAGCACGGGCGGTTCGGCCACCGACGTGACCGACGATGTGCACCCTGATCTGGCCACCCGTGCCATTGAGGCGGCGCAAATGATCGGTATGGATATTGCCGGCGTGGACGTGGTCTGCGAATCGGTTCACCAGTCGCTTGAGGCGCAAGGCGGCGCAATCGTCGAGGTCAATGCGGCGCCAGGACTGCGCATGCACACCAGCCCTTCCTATGGCAAGGGCCGGGATGTCGGCGCAGCCGTCATCCGCATGCTGTTTGGGGAACAGGACAATGGACGCATTCCCGTGGTGGCTGTCACGGGCACCAACGGCAAGACCACGACCGTGCGCCTCATCAGCCATCTGCTCGCGGTGACGGGTCTGCGCGTTGGCATGACCAATACCGATGGCATCTGGATCAACGGTCACCGCACCGACAGCGGCGACTGCGCCGGTCCGCGCAGCGCGCGCAATGTGCTGCTGCATCCAGAGGTGGATGCAGCCGTTCTTGAAACGGCTCGAGGTGGAATACTGCGCGAAGGGCTGGGCTTTGACCGATGTTCGGTTGCGGTAGTGACCAACATCGGGAAAGGCGACCATCTGGGCATGAACCACATCGACACCATCGAAGACCTGGCCGTCGTCAAGCAGGTCATCGTCAGCAACGTCGCCGCTGACGGCATGGCCGTGCTCAACGCCGCGGATCCATTCGTTGCCGCCATGGCCGACACCTGCCCAGGGCAGGTCAGTTTTTTCGCCCTTGATCCCTCGGTACCGGTGATGGCCCGACATCGAGCACGCGGGCTGCGGAATGTCTACTGCCACGACAACGCCATCGTCGCCGCCCAAGGCGTTCGCGAGGTGCGCCGGATTGCACTCAAAGGCATCGTCATCACGGACGGGGGGCGCATCGCGTTCCAGGTCGAGAACGTGATGGCGGCCGTGGCCGCCGCCTGGGCCCTGGGCCTGAGCTGGGAGCACATCGAGCAGGGCCTGGCCAGCTTCGACAGCGACGCAAGCACAGTGCCGGGACGCTTCAACCGCTTTACCTACCGTGGTGCGACGGTCATCGCCGACTATGGGCACAACCCCGACGCCATTCTCGCTCTGTCGCGCGCGATTGAGGCCATGCCGGCACAGCGTAGACACATGGTGATCAGCGCGGCCGGGGACAGGCGCGACGAGGACATCATCGAACAGGCTGTGATCGTGGGCCAGTACTTTGACGAGGTGATCCTCTACCAGGACGCAGCACAAAGAGGCCGCGCCGACGGCGAAGTTCTCGCTTTGCTACGCCAGGGTTTGGCCAATGCCTCGCGAGCCCGCTCGATCGAAGAGATCCGCGGAGAGTTCTCAGCCATCGACCGGGCACTGAGCAAGCTTGAGCCCGGCGATGTGTGCCTGATTCTGATTGATCAGGTCGAAGAGGCGATGGCGCACCTTGCGCAACGCATCGCCGGTCAGCAGGCCACCTAGGTCAGGCGGCTTTCAAAGCCTTCTGCTGCAGCCGCCGAGCATGTAACACCGGCTCGGTATAGCCCGAAGGTTGTTCGGTTCCTTTAAACACCAGATCGCAAGCCGCCTGGAACGCCTTGCCGTCAAAGCGCGGCGCCATCGACCGGTACTGGGCATCGGCCGCGTTCTGCCGGTCAACCACGACCGCCATGCGCTTCATCACGTCCATGACCTGGGCCTGCGTAACCACGCCGTGGCGCAGCCAGTTGGCAATGTGCTGCGACGAGATTCGGCAGGTGGCACGGTCTTCCATCAGACCCACGTCATGAATATCGGGCACCTTGGAGCAACCCACGCCCTGATCAACCCAGCGCACCACATAGCCCAGAATGCCCTGCGCGTTATTTTCCAGTTCGGCATTGATTTCCTCGGCAGACCACTTCGGCTGCTCGGCTACCGGTATGGCCAGCAGCTGATCCAAGGTGGCACGCCGACCCTGCCGCGCGATCTCCGCCTGGCGCGCTGGTACGTCCACGTGATGGTAGTGGGTGGCGTGCAAAGTGGCTGCCGTGGGGCTGGGCACCCAGGCGCAGTTCGCGCCAGCCTGCGGGTGCGAGATCTTCTGTTCGAGCATGGCCTTCATGAGATCAGGCATCGCCCACATGCCCTTACCGATCTGCGCCTTGCCAGCCAGGCCGCAGGCAAGACCGGTATCGACATTCCAGAGCTCATAGGCGGCGATCCACGCCTGCTTTTTCATGTCGCCCTTGCGCACCATGGGCCCGGCCAGCATCGAGGTGTGAATCTCATCGCCAGTACGATCAAGAAAGCCTGTGTTGATGAAAGCCACGCGGTGACGTGCGGCATGAATGCAGGCTTTCAGGTTGACCGTCGTGCGACGTTCTTCGTCCATGATGCCCAGCTTTACCGTGTAGGCCGCAAGCCCAAGCACCCGCTCAACATGGCTGAAAACATCATTGGCGAAGGCCACTTCCTCAGGCCCGTGCATTTTGGGCTTGACCACGTACACCGAGCCCGTCACAGAGTTGCGCGAGCCGGTCTTACGACGCAGATCGTGCAATGCGATCAGGGTGGTGAACATGGCGTCCAGCAGGCCCTCGAAGGCTTCTCGCCCATCCCGATCGAGCACGGCAGGATTGGTCATCAGATGCCCGACATTGCGCACGAGCATGAGAGAACGACCCTTGAGGCTGAAAGCGTGGCCATCGGGCGCCCGGTAATCGCGATCCGGATTCATGCGACGCAGGAAACGACGCCCACCCTTGAACACCTGCTCGGTCAGGTCCGTCTTCATAAGACCCAGCCAGTTGCGATAAGCCAATGCCTTGTCCTCGGCGTCGACCGCGGCAACGGAATCCTCACAGTCCATGATCGTGGTGATCGCCGCTTCAAGTAGAAGGTCGGACACGCCCGCGGAATCAGTGGAGCCAATCGAATGACTGCGATCAATCTGAATCTCGACATGAAGCTGGTTGTGAACCAACAGAACCGCAGAGGGCGAGGCCGCATCACCCCGATAGCCAACCCACTGCTGCGGATTCATAAGACCCACAGCCCCCGACGGCGTCTGCGCCACCAGGCGTCCTGCCTCCACACGGTAGGCGCTCACCTGACTGTGACTGATACCGACCAGCGGTGCGATGTCGTCCAGAAACCGCTTAGCCCAGGCAATCACCCTGGCGCCACGCTGTGCATCGTAAGGGCCTGGAGAGGGTGTGTCGCCCAGGGCATCGGTCCCGTAGAGCGCGTCGTACAGACTTCCCCAGCGAGCATTGGCCGCGTTGAGGGCGTAGCGCGCATTCATCACGGGCACCACCAGCTGCGGCCCGGGAATACGTGCGATTTCCGGATCAACATTGGACGTCTGCACGCTGAAATCGGCCACCTCAGGCTGAAGGTAGCCAATTTCCGTGAGGAATGCCTTGTAGGCGGTGGCATCGTGGGCCTGCCCATGTCGCGTCCGATGCCATTCATCAATGGCCTGCTGAAGCGAATCGCGTCGGGCCAGCAAGGCGCGATTGCGCGGCCCCATGCCGTGAACGAGCTCGGAAAGGCCCCGCCAGAAGGGTTCTGGCGACACGCCGGTCCCGGGCAGCGCTTCGTTCTCGATCAGATCGTACAGAGGCCGAGCGATGCGAAGACCAAATTTCTCGATGCGTTCCACAAAAAGGCTCCTCAGGCGCGAAAGGCGGAAGACTACCGAAACCTGAGAAACTTAAAAAGCGGCGTGAATCCCGCGGGTCTGCGTATTTTTGTGGTACCCGCAGAGTGGCAATGGTCGGCGAGACCTTTAATCAGGCAAACGTGATCGCATGCCGACGGTCGGCACGCTCAAGATGCGGAATTGTGTTGTAGGTGAGCAAACGCAGCCCGGCCGATGCTGAAATCAGTTCACACAGCCCGGTATTTCGAAATTGCAGGTTGAAGTCGATGGCCGTCGCCGCCGGTGCCCCCACCGTGTCGGCCACCAGGCGACCAATGGCGCCGCCCGAGCTGACCACAAGCACCACATCGTCGCGCCGAGTATCGCCGCAGGCCATATCGACCGCCTCGCGTACCCGCAGACCAAAGTCACTCCAGCGCTCGGGAACCGCCTCAAGTGTGTCGTCCGCCCACGCAAGCATCGCCTGGCGAAACGTTCGCCAATAGTCGCGCGCATCGGCCCGCTGATGAGCCAGCGCGTCACGCCCCTGGGTATAGCTTGCGTACAGCGCCTCGGCCGGATATTCGTTAAGACCCGGCAGGGTCTGAACCAGCGATTGCTCCTGACCCATGGCCGCCAGCATGAGCTGGGCCGTCTCGCGCTGCCGCTGCAGACTACCCGCCACAACCCGGTGAAAACGCAGACCGCGCGCTGAAAAATACTCGCCCAGCCACGCCGCCTGCTCGCGCCCGAGCGGCGACAGACGATCGTAGTGTTCGCTGCCGAATGAGGCCTGCGCATGTCTGACCAGCATCACCTGCGCCATCTGGACTCCAAAAAGAACAAGGACGCGCTATTCTCGCGCAGTTAGCTTGCCGCGCAGTTAATCCGTCGCCCAGTTAATCCGTCGCGTAGTTAGCCCGCCGCGTAAGTAGCCTGCCGTAGTTAACCCCTCGCGCCGTTAACCCAGGTATACCCGCTGCCGAACGCACGCCTGTCGTCATATGCCCGAACCACAACGCCATATCGCTCACCTGGACATGGATGCGTTCTACGCCTCGGTTGAGTTGCTGCGCTACCCCCAACTGCGCGGTCAACCACTGGTCATCGGCGGACGGCGCCGCAGTGACGCCGACATGTTGGCTTCAGGCACCGGGTCCTTCGCCCGGATCAAGGATTACGCGGGCCGGGGCGTGATCACCACGGCCACCTATGAAGCGCGCCGGTTCGGGGTTCATTCGGGCATGGGACTGATGAAGGCAGCGGCCCTGTGTCCGCAGGCGATTCTGCTACCGGTCGATTTCGATGAATACCGACGGCTCTCACGTTGCTTCAAGCAGACGGTCAGAGATATCGCGCCCGTCATCGAGGACCGCGGCATTGACGAGATCTATATCGATCTGACCGGAATGGCTGGCGTGCGCGAGGATGGCGGCCTGGAAATCGCCCAGTTGATCAAACAGTCCATACGCAGGCAGTGCGGTCTGAGTTGCTCAATCGGCATCTCGCCCAACAAGCTGCTTTCAAAGCTCGCATCCGAACTCGACAAACCGGACGGTCTGACGCTGATCCAGCCGGACGATATTCAGACCCGTATCTGGCCGCTGCCTGCCAGTCGTATCAATGGCATTGGCCCCAAGGCGGCTACTCGCCTGCAGACCCTGGGGATTCACAGCATCGGTGAGCTCGCGGCGGCCGACCCCACCTTGCTGCGCCATCATTTTGGGCAGAGTTACGCAGCCTGGCTGCATGAGGCCGCCCACGGACGCGACGATCGCCCCATCGTCACGCACAGTGAACCAAAATCGATCAGCCGCGAGACCACCTTTGAGCGAAACCTGCATGCCCGACGCGATCGAGATCAGCTGTCTGAACTCTTCACCCGTCTGTGCGAGCGCGTCGCTGAGGATTTACGGCGTAAGGGTTACAGCGGCCGAACCGTCGGCATCAAGCTCAGATTTGAGGACTTCAGCACCATCACCCGCGACATCACCCTGAAGGCACCCATCGCCGATGCAACGAGTCTGCGCGCCGCCGCAGGCGAGTGTCTGAAACGGATTGATCTGTCAAAACGCTTGCGTCTGCTGGGCGTGCGGGTCAGCTCGCTGGCCCGGCACAGCGAAGCCAGCCCGTACCAGGCCGCAGAACCCGCGCTCCGCCCGCGTGCACCTGCCATGCCTTCGCTTTTCGACGATTTGCCCGACTGAGACCGCAAGGCTCAGCTGAGTCGCGCACGAGCCAGGGCGGCGCCCTTCACAAGGGCTTCGAGCTTGGCCTGGGCGGTCTCGCGCGCCATCGGCGCCATACCGCAATTGGTACACGGAAACAATCGCGCAGCGGGCACGTACCGCAAAGCCCGTCCAATGGTTTGCGCAACCTCCTCCGGTGTCTCGACCTGTTCGCTGGCCACGTCGATGACCCCCACCAGTACGTCCTTGCCCTTGAGCAACCCCAACAACTCGATGGGCACAAGCGAATTGGCGCATTCCAGAGAGATCTGGTCGATTCGGCTGGCCGCCAGGGCCGGAAAAATCATCTCGTACTGACGCCACTCGCCACCGAGGGTTTTTTTCCAGTCGATATTCGCCTGAATGCCGTAGCCGTAACAGATGTGCACGGCCGTCTTGCAGCGCAGGCCGGCAGTCGCCCGGTGCAGGGCCTCTACACCCCAATCAAGCACCTCTTGTGTGTAGACGTTAAACGCCGGCTCGTCGAACTGAATGATATCAACGCCATCAGCCTCAAGCGCACGCGCTTCCTGATTGAGCAGATCGGCGAAAGCGAAGGCCATTTTCACCCGATCACCGTAGAAGCGGTCGGCGATGGTATCGATGATGGTCATGGGTCCCGGCAGCGTGAACTTAAGCGGAAGGCGCGTATGCGCCCGAGCCAGTTTCGCCTCCGTCTGGTGTACCCGACCACGCAGACGCAAGGCTCCAACGACCTGCGGCACCATGGCGTCGTAGCGATTATTACGGATGCCCATTTTCACCTTGTTCTGAA
>JBIKMC010000213.1:0-5997 GCA_044359405.1 Burkholderiaceae bacterium | reverse complement strand
TAATCGGAGTCTGACATGGAGATGCACGCAAGCCGAGCCCTGCCCGTTTCGGTGGATGAAGCCTGGCGCGCGTTGAACGATCCCGAGATTCTCAAGGCCAGCATTCCGGGTTGCGAGCGTTTCGAACCTGACGTCGAGGCTGGCCCCAATGTCTGGGCCATGGGGGTCAAGGTGAAGATCGGGCCGGTTTCAGCTCGCTTTACGGGTCGTATCACGCTCACCGATGTTCGTCCCGCCGAGGGCTATACCCTGCTGTTTGAGGCGCAGGGCGGGGTGGCTGGCTTTGGCAAAGGCCAGGCAGTGGTCGAATTGGCGCCCCTTGAGGCGGGTTGTGAGCTGCGCTACGCGGTCAAGTCCACGATCGGGGGAAAGCTTGCCCAGATCGGCCAGCGTCTGATTGATGCCGCCGCCAAGTCGCTGGCAGAAGACTTTTTCAAGCGGTTTGAGAAGGTTTTGAGCGAACGGTCGGGCGCAGCGGCTGGGTAGCCTCTCGTGCAGTTTCGATAGCCTGCCTTGCGAGCGCGGTGATCGCCTGCCATTGCCTGTTCGCCACGAGTTCGGGCGGTGTGAGCCATGAACCGCCAATCATGGCGACATTCGGCAGAGCCAGGTAGTTCGCGAGGTTCTCGGGGCTGACGCCCCCCGTTGGGCAAAAGCGTACGGTTGGAAAAGGGCCCCTCAAGGCACTCAGCATGCCGATGCCGCCCAGTTGATGCGCCGGAAATAGTTTCATCAGCGTAAATCCAGCCGCGTGAGCTTGCATCACCTCAGAAGGCGTGGCCACACCCGGGATAAAGGGCAGGCGGTGACGCATGACAGCGTCCACCAAAACAGGTACCGATCCGGGTGACAGGCCGAAGCTTGCCCCTGCGTCGCATGCTCGTGCGACATCGTCACCGGTCAACAGGGTTCCTGCCCCAACGCAGATCTGTGAAAGCCTGCTGCAGATTTGTTGGATGCCCGGCAAGCCCCCTGGACGACGCAAGGTGATTTCAATGACGTCTACACCGCCCGCCAGCAGAGCCTCAGCCAGTGGAAGGGCATCGTCGGCTCGCTCCAGTACGACGACGGGGAGAATGGGAGACTTGAAATCAGGAATCGAGTCGGGCATGCGAGTATTCTCAAAGCAGAGGCGACGCGCCCCGCTCGGCGTCGGAGACGTGTTGTCGGAACAGCGTAAAAAGCCCCCGCCCCACTGACCATGCGTGATCGGGCTCGGCGGTCCAGGGCGTACGGGCCCGCCATTGCGCCTCGTCGACCCTTGCTCTGAGTTGGCCTGTTGTGCAGTCAAGTTCGACCAGATCGCCTTCCTGGAGAAGGCAAATCGGGCCATTCAGCGCGCTGTCCGGGCTGAGGTGGATCGCCGCTGGAACCTTGCCCGAGGCACCCGACATCCGGCCATCGGTCACGAGTGCAACCCGGTACCCTTTGTCCTGGAGAGCACCCAGAAGCGGGGTGAGCTTGTGCAATTCGGGCATCCCGTTGGAGCGCGGACCCTGGCCACGAACGACCGCGACAAAATCGCGTTCCAACTCGCCGGCTTTGAAGCGCTTCGCCAATGCTTCCTGGCTGTCGACCACCACGGCTGGCGCGACGATGCGCCGGTGCTCGGGCGCAACTGCCGAGACCTTGATGACGGCCCTGCCCAGATTGCCCGATAGAACGCGCAGACCGCCATCACTGCTGAAGGGGTTGCTGGTTGGCCGAAGAATATCCGACGCGGGGCTTTGCGCCGCCGCTGGCCGCCAAAGAAGCCCGCCCTCCTGCAAACCCGGCTCGACAGCGAAACGGTGCAGGCCGCGACCCAGGATCGTGGGAACATCCTCGTACATCAGTCCCGTTTGGAGGAGTTCCCGAATCAGAAAGGGGACTCCGCCGGCTGCGTGGAAGGCGTTGACGTCCGCTGACCCGTTAGGGTAGACGCACGCAAGCAAAGGCACGCAAGCCGACAGATCAGAAAAATCGTCCCAGTCGATCAGTATTCCCGCTGCCCGTGCGATGGCGACCAGGTGCAGCGTGTGGTTGGTTGACCCGCCGCTTGCAAGCAGACCAACCATGGCGTTGACGATACTGCGCTCGCAGACGATCTCGCCAATCGAAAACATCGCGTCTCCGGACCGTACGTTGGCCACGGCCTGATGCACCGCCGCCCGGTCCAGTGCCTGGCGCAAGTCCGTTCCTGGGTTGATGAAGGAAGATCCGGGCAATTGCAGACCCATGCACTCGAGCAGCATCTGGTTGGAATTGGCGGTGCCGAAAAAGGTACACGTGCCTTCCCCGTGATACGAGGCCTGTTCAGCGGCGAGCAAGGTCTCACGGTCGACCTTGCCCAGCGCGTAGTCCTGACGGATGCGCGATTTTTCGCTGTTGCTCAGTCCAGTGGTCATCGGACCCGCCGGTACGAATACGACCGGCAGATGGCCGAACTGGAGCGCACCCATCAGAAGCCCCGGGACAATTTTGTCGCAAATTCCCAGCAGCAAAGCGCCCTGGAATACATCGTGAGACAGGGCGATGGCAGTGGCCATTGCGATGACGTCGCGTGAAAAAAGCGACAGCTCCATACCCTCATGGCCCTGGGTCACGCCGTCACACATGGCCGGCACGCCGCCGGCAACCTGGGCGCCGGCGCCCAATTCCGCCGCTGTCTGCCGGATCATGTCCGGATACCGCTCGTAGGGCTTGTGCGCCGACAGCATGTCGTTGTACGCAGTCACGATCGCCAGGTGGCATGCCTTAGGTGAAAGCGCTTTCAAGCGCTCGCTGGAAGGAATCGCGGCGAATGCATGTGCCAGATTGGCGCAACCGATGCGCTGGGTGCCTCTTTCGCGTTCCGAGACCGCGCGAATCGCTTCGAGGTAGCGCGACCGGGTGGCTACGCTTCGCGCTTCGATACGTCGCGTGACCTTGACAAGATCGGGATGTAGCTCAGTGTGCATAGACACTCTCCTCAAGCCATACGTGCAGGGGACAGACGGCCTGATGCATCAGCAAGGAGACGGGCCAGTCGACGCTGGGCTCTTCAAGTGCTCGTCGCAAGGCCCGCATTTTTGCCTCACCCGAAACCGGCAGAACCAGGGCATCAGCACGAAGCAGCTTGGCCAGGCTGAGACTGATACGATCGACGGGGTCCTCGGGCGGTTGTGGATTGAGTCGGACCGCGTGATAGGCCGGGATCGCCCCGCAGCGCAACAGTGCTTCGCAGCCGGGCTGCGCGAAGATTGACGCAAAGTGTCCGTCGAGCCCAATCCCCAGAATACCCACCGTGATCTCCGGAAGCCCATCACTGGCCAGA
The DNA here is from genome assembly GCA_044359405.1 of Burkholderiaceae bacterium. Lineage (GTDB taxonomy): Bacteria > Pseudomonadota > Gammaproteobacteria > Burkholderiales > Burkholderiaceae_E > SYIM01. Next base: position 2,702 of record JBIKMC010000213.1, on the reverse strand, counting down.
TTGGCTGCCCGCGCCAGGCCTTCAACATCGTCGATCAAGCGATCGTGTACCGGTGCGAAGCTGACGAAATCCGCCTGGCGCGCATGCGAACGCAGGAGCCATTCACGTATGCGGGCGGTGTTGCTGAGCGGGTGCAGGGATCCCACCGCACGCTCGTCGACGAGAATGACCGAGATGCGCGACCAGGGCAAGGGAAGCTCGGCGAGTGCGATGAGCAGGTCTCGGGGCGAGCGCCCGCCCGATACGGCCAGTACGGCGCTTCCGCGTTGCTCGATAGCCTGGGCTAGTCGCGAGGCCACGAAACCCGCAAGACCGCCCACCAGCTCGGATGTTCCGGATACGAGTCGGATATGCAAGTGATCATGACCGAACTGCAACGGATTGATCATCATGCTCAGCTCTCCTCGTGCCAGGTCAGCCCCTGGCTCGCGATCAGGGCGGAGGCGCTTGCCGGGCCCCAGGTGCCCGCCGCGTAAGGTTTGGGTCTGGTGCCGGATTGATACCAAGCGGTGACGATGGGGTCGATCCATGCCCACGCCGCTTCCAGTTCATCGCGCCTCATGAAGTGCGTCAGACGGGATCGGGTGACATCAACCAGAAGCCGCTCGTATGCCTCGGCGCGCCGCGTGGTAAAGGCTTCATGCAGATCCAGATCCAGAGATACAGGCCTGCGCTTCATGCCGGAGCCAGGTTCCTTCATCAACATCTGCAGTCGGATGGATTCCTCCGGCTGCAGGGTGATGATAAGCAGATTGGAACCTGAATCGGAATCGCTGAACGGCGAGAAAGGCGGGCGTGCGAATTCAATGACAATTTCCGATCGCTTCGCCTGTAATCGCTTGCCTGTGCGAAGAAAAATCGGCACGCCAGCCCATCGCGGGTTATTGATTTGCGCGCGAATGGCGACGAAGGTTTCAGTATCGCTGTCTTGAGGAACGCCAGACTCAGCGAGGTAGCCGCTCACGGGTTCGCCCTCGATCTGCCCCTCGCGGTATTGGCCTCGCACGGTATTTCGTAAAACCTCGTCCGGCGTCATGCGTTTCAGCGAGCGCAGCACCTTGAGTTTTTCGTCGCGAACGTCGTCAGGCTCGAGCGAAATGGGCGCCTCCATTGCCACAATGCACAAGAGCTGCAGCAGATGGTTCTGAACCATGTCGCGCAGTGCCCCGGTGCTGTCGTAGAACGCAGCCCGAGAGCCAACACCCAGGGTTTCGGCGACGGTGATCTGCACGCCCTTGATGTACGGTGCCCGCCAGAGCGGTTCGAGGATGGAGTTGCCGAAACGCAGCACCATCAGGTTCTGTACCGTTTCCTTGCCCAGGTAGTGATCAATCCGGTAGATCTGCCGCTCGTGAAAATACCGGGCAACCTCCGCGTTGATCGCCTGCGCAGAGCCCAGGTCGTGCCCCAAGGGCTTTTCGAGAACGACACGCGAGTTTTCATCGATGAGGTCGGCCGATTGCAGTCCAGCGCAGATCCGGGTGAACAGCGCAGGGGCGGTGGCCAGGTAAAAAACCCGGGTTTCGCCCTTGCGACAAGCCTGTGCGAGCGATGCGTACCCGCTGTCGTCATTGACATCCAGGCACAGGTATTGAAGCTGATCGAGAAACCGGTGCCACGCGCTCGCGCCGGTCTGATCGTCTTGAATGAACCCGCTGGAGCGCTCCTTTACCTGTTCGCGAAAGACTTCTGACGACATGCTTTGACGCCCCAGCGCCAGAATTCGGGTGGTCGCCGGAATACGATCGTGCACATAGGCCATGTACAGCGCGGGCAGCAGCTTTCGGAAGGAAAGGTCGCCTGTGCCGCCGAAGATGACGATGGCCAGTTCTGATGTGGATGCGCTCATGAGGTTGTTATATCAAACGGGGATGACGGCGTAGGCGACGTTGTCGAAGTAGTACGTTTCGCCGGAGCCGAGGTTGCCGAAGTCGAAGAAGGCGGTCAGCTTGTTGTAGACGTTGTCATGGTTCAGGCGTGAGTCTGAGCCGAAGTCGAAGCTGAGGGTCTGCCAGCTGTTGGCGGCGGTGGTGAGCGCATCCACTTCGACAACGCGCTGGTCTGCATGATCCCAGGCCAGGCCACCGTTCTCCAGTTTGAGACGCACGGGTACACCGGCCTCGGGCGACCAGACGCGCAGGGTGATGACATCGCTGGAGGCGCTGATCAGTTCCTTGTCGGAGCCCAGGGCAAGCAGGGTGGTGCCGTCGTACTGGCCGCCGGTCTTGGTGACCTTAGCAACCGCGCCGGTCGAGCCGGCCGGGGTGTTGGCGCTGTCGACGGCGGTTTGTTGTCCGCCCCAGCTGAACAGCTCGTAGCCGCTGGCGTCGTTGCTCTCGAAGGTGATGCGGGCATCGGCGGGCACGCTGTAGGCGGGTGCCTGAGCGGTGCTGCTGGTGGTGTAGGTGACGTTGTCGAAGTAGTACGTTTCGCCGGTGCCGAGGTTGCCGAAGTCGAAGAAGGCAGTCAGCTTGTTGTAGACGTTGTCATGGTTCAGGCGTGAGTCTGAGCCGAAGTCGAAGCTGAGGGTCTGCCAGCTGTTGGCGGCGGTGGTGAGCGCATCCACTTCGACAATGCGCTGGTCTGCATGATCCCAGGCCAGGCCACCGTTCTCCAGTTTGAGACGCACGGGTACACCGGCCTCGGGCGACCAGACGCGCAGGGTGATGACATCGCTGGAGGCGCTGATCAGTTCCTTGTCG
>JBIKMC010000212.1:0-5999 GCA_044359405.1 Burkholderiaceae bacterium | reverse complement strand
TGTCCTTGGCCGCTACCTCCTGACGAATACGCAGGAGTCTGCTGGCCCGAGTCTTGAGGTCAGCCACCCGGATCACGTCCTCATAGCTCATCCAGAGGGCCAGCGTTCGGGCGGCCTCGATGAGAACAGCCCGTATGGCCTGCGGGTCGCCCCCGACAGTCTCAGTGCTGGCCTGCATCAGCGAGCTCATGCGTTGCCGATACTGTTCAGCATAGTCGGCGTTCTGGTAGTCGCGCAGTCGCTCAGCGGCCAAGGTCATGACCGCCTCCAGCTCATTGAGCGCCGGTTCCGACGTGGGTGAGCCCGGTGCGGATGTCGGTGAAGCCAGTGATGTCGGTGAAGCCAGTGATGTCGGTGAAGCCAGTGATGTCGGCGCTGGGCCAGGCGATGCCAGTGCTGGTCTGGGCGTTTCCGGGGCGCTTGCCACCTCGTTGAAGGCGGCTGCAAAGCCTGCAAGGCTGGTATCAACGCCAATGCCGCCAGCCCGGATGGCCGCCTCACAGTGCTCGCGCGACCAGGGCAGAACGCCACTACCCGCCAGGGCCCCAAACATGACGGCGCTGATGACAGTACGGTGTGTCTGCGCTATCGCCTTCAGATCAAGGCCTAAATAGCGACGGGACAGGCTTGATGCCAGTTGATGCAGACGTTCGTCGTCGAAGCGACCATCGCCCATCTGCATTTTTTCGTGTGTGGTGTAGATGCGATGTCGGGCCGATATCACCAGCGTTCGATCAGGGCTGGCAAACCCGCGTTCGATCATGCGGGCGGTCTCCAGCAGTTCGCTGGAGAGCAGTACGTCGACACGACCGGGTACGGGCATCAGGGCGAATACGGGCTGCTGATGCCCGGTCACCGACTGCGGCATGAATTCGATGTAGTAGCTGGTGGCGCCGGTTCGTTGTGCAACACCCGGTACCGAGGTGGCCTGCACGGGAAGCCCCGCGCTGCGTGCCGCGGACACCACCCAGTCGGCCAGTACGCTACCCCCTTCGCCACCGAGGGCCGCAATCAGCAAAGAGACGGGCTGTGGGCTCATGACCGTGCTCCGGCGGCATGGGTCTGTTGCTGCGCGGCACCAGCCAGGGGCTGCAGTCCCTCATGGCGCGGCGATCGCGGTGGCACCGAATCGGCGCCGTCGTCGCGTCTTGCCATTCGCGTGATGAACCATTGACGGATACGCGCCATCAGTCGCTCGTACCAGCTTGCATGCGTGATGATGTCAGCACGCCAGAACGAGGGGCACAGCGCTGCAGCCTGAGCGACCTCGCCACAGTTGCCGCAACCCACGCAACCGCTTTCAACATGCGCAACGGGATCACGTTTGAGCGGATCGCGCGAGGGCTTGACGGTGAGGGTAGGGCAGCCCGACAGGCGAATGCACGAATGATCACCCGTACAGGTTTCATCGTCGACACCGTACTGGGTTCGCAGCACTCGCTCGCCCCGCTTGAGCGCCTGAGCCCGCAGTGGACGCAGTCGGCGCTGACGCTCAAGCTGGCACTCACCCTCGGCGACGATCACCTTCAGTCCAGGGTCGGTCGTGGTGAACGCCTCGCGAAGCGTATCGCGCACCTCGGCCACACGATAGTTGTGCACCGTTTTAAGCCAGCGCACACCCATGCCCCGCAAGGTATTTTCGATGGTGAGCTCTGTGCCCGTCGCACTTGAGCCTTCAGCGATGCGTCGTGATTCGGTGGTGGGGGTGGACACCACGTCTTGCGTGCCCGTGGCCGAGGTATAGCCATTCTTCATGATGACCAGCACACGGTCGCCGCCATTGAGCAGCGATGACGAGACGCCCGAGAGCAGTCCGTTATGCCAGAAGCCGCCGTCGCCCATGATGGCCAGCGGCCTGCGCGCCTGAAAGCTGCCGACGCCGGCACCGCTGGCCAGGCTCATGCCGTAGCCCAGAATTGAGTTGCCGAAGGAAAATGGCTCGAAGGTGGCCAGTGCATGACAGCCGATATCGGCCGAGATGTGCATGTGGCCCACCTCGCGCTGGACGAGTTTCAAGGCTGAAAACACCGGACGCTCGGGGCATCCGATACACATGCCCGGGGGACGGCCCGGCAGTGGCGCGCTGAGCACCTGCACGGCCTGTTGACGCTGCTGGCGAACCGTCTGCAGAAGACTGCGCGCGGGGCTGAGGTCGATATCGGGCGCGGCAGCCTCAAGCCAGGCGCTTAGACCCGCGAGCATCACCTCGGCGGTGTACTCGCCGGCCATGGGCAGCAGGTCTTTGCCGTGCAGACGAGTGTTCAGGTCGGCGCGCCGCAATAGCGTGGCGATTTCCTGTTCAATGAACTCGGGCTGTCCCTCTTCAACGATGAGAACCGAGCCCTTGCCGGCGCAAAAGCCCGCGATCTGCTCCGGAACGAGCGGATAGACCACATTGAGCACCAGCATGGGAATGGTGCTGTTGCCATAGGCGTCGGCCAGGGCCAATTGCTGAAGCGTGCGCACCAGGGTGTTGAACAGGCCACCCTGAACGATGAGGCCCAGCGCGTCACGCTGACCTGGTCGAACCTCATTGAGCTGATGCTCGACAATGAAGCGCCGCGCGGCCGGCAGACGCTGCTCGTATTTACGACGCTCTTGTATGAAGGTGACGGGCGGGTGCGACAGACGGTGATAGTCAAACGGCGCGGGCTCAGCCAGGCGTTGCCGCGTACTGACCTCAGGCGTGCGGTTGTCAGAGGCGATGAAGCTACCCTGCACGTGGCAGGCACGTATACGCAGGTCCATGATGACGGGAGTGTTGGAGGCCTCGGACAGTTCGAAGGCCTTCTCCACACAGCGCACAATGACCGGTAGCTCGGGTCTGGGGTCTAACAGCCACATGGCCGACTTCATCGCGAACGCATGCGTGCGTTCCTGAATGACGCTGGCGCCTTCGCCATAGTCTTCGCCGACAACGATCAGAGTGCCACCGATGACACCGGGCGATGAAAGGTTGGAAAGCGCATCGGCGGCCACATTGGTACCCACGATGGATTTCCAGGTGACCGCGCCACGGGCCGGGTACATGATGGACGCCCCCAGCATGGCCGCCGCCGACGACTCATTGGTGCAGGCTTCGACGTGCACGCCCAATTCATCGAGGTAATCGCGGGCCTGCACCATCACATCCAACAGGTGCGAGACGGGCGCGCCCTGATAGCCACCCACGTAACTGACACCGGCCTGCAGCAGTGCCTTGGTAACGGCCAGAATGCCTTCGCCATGAAAGACTTCGCCCGCGCCTAATCGCAGCAGGCGGATTTCTTCGTGAAAAGATCGTTCCAAGAGGGTTCTCCGTGGACGGGGATGATCAGGAGCGCGTAAGACCCGAATAAGGCTGGCCCTGAAGGCTAAGACTGCTCGAGCTTGCGTTCCTGATCGGGCTTGGCTTACTGCTCGAGCTTAGGTGGCTGCTCGAGCTTATGTTGCTCTTCGAGCTTATTTTGCTGCTCGCGTGCTCGCTCGCGTTTTAGCTTTTCCTGCTTGACATCGTGCAGTTGCCAGAGGGCAAACACAATGACAACGGCGAAGATGCCCAATTCGATCCAGATTCCCATCGTGATTCCGAATATCGCTGACGGCTGGACTTTACCGCGTCTGGGCGTTAGCGTCTTACAAGTCCTCAAGTCCTTGGCAGGCGTTTTGCCGCGCTCAGTATGACTCCGAATGAATCGCCCTCTGATCTGACATCCACGCCGACCGGGTCCGCCTTCGCCCCCGATTCCTCGCATCCAGCGCGCTACTGGCAGCGGCTTGAAGACGGTCGAATCCAGTGCGATCTGTGCCCGCGCGAGTGCCGTCTGCATGACGGCCAGCGCGGACTATGCTTTGTGCGCGCCCGGGAGGGCGAGCGCATGGTACTGACCACCTGGGGGCGATCGTCTGGCTTTTGTGTCGACCCCATCGAAAAAAAGCCGCTCAATCATTTTCTGCCGGGCTCGCCGGTGCTGTCCTTCGGTACGGCAGGATGCAACCTCAGTTGTCGCTTCTGCCAGAACTGGGATATTTCCAAAAGCCGCGAGTTTGACCGCCTGGCCGATGCAGCCAGTCCACAGCGTATTGCCGAGGCGGCGCTGGCCACGGGCAGCCGTTCAGTTGCTTACACCTATAACGATCCGCTGATTTTTCTTGAATACGCGCTGGATGTGGCGGCGGCCTGTCGCGAGCACGGCATTCGCTCGGTGGCAGTCACCGCCGGCTATGTGTCGCCCATGCCAAGACGCGAATTTTTCGCCGGCATGGATGCCGCCAACGTTGATCTCAAGGGCTTTACCGAATCGTTTTACCAGCGCCTGTGCTCGGCCAGTCTCGCTCCGGTGCTCGATACGCTGCAGTATCTGGTCCACGAAACCCGGGTATGGGTTGAAATCACCACGCTGCTGATTCCCGGCGAGAACGACAGCGCGGCCGAGATCGAGGCCATGTCGCGCTGGATCGCCGACCACCTGGGCCCGAATGTGCCACTGCACTTCACCGCCTTTCATCCCGACTGGAAGATGCTCGACAAGCCACGCACACCGCATGAGACATTGATCAGGGCTCGCCATATTGCGCGCAGCCATGGGCTGCGGCACGTGTACACCGGTAATGTCGCCGACGCACAGCGCCAGTCCACCTGGTGCCATCATTGCGGTGAGCGGCTGATTGGGCGAGACGGCTATGTACTGACCGCCTGGTCGCTTGACGAGCAGGGCCGATGCCGTCATTGCCACACGCCTTGCCCGGGCGTCTTTGAAGCCCAACCGGGCAACTGGGGCTCTCGGCGTATGCCCGTGCGTTTAGCCGCACCCCCAGCGCAACGCATTCCAACGGCGCCAGCCGGCGCGTGAGGCAAGTTGCCGCGCCCACCGGTGCAAAACGCAGGTCGGCTCCATTGCCCAGCAGGCGAAGACCTGCGTCGCCTGGGCTGTCCCGCTCAGTGAAACGTCTCTGTGCGGTAGCGCCACAGCCGTGCGCCAGCCGGCCAGCCCTCAGGTGACAGGCCGGCTTTGGCCTTGAGGTGCCGCATGAACTGTCGCGGGTCACGCAACTCATGCCAGACATGAGGCAAGAACAATCCGCGCCGCTGCTGACCCTGCGCATCAGCCGCCTGCAGGATGACGCCATCCTCTTCGGGATGCAGCGCTGCGATAGCCTCGGCTTCGCTGTTCGCTGCAATCGGGCGCGGGTGCGAGAGGATGGACACCGATACGTCCAGTCTCGACACTTCAGCCTGGGTGAGCGGCTTGAATCGCGGATCTTGAAAGGCGGCCTTGTAAGCATTGGCCGCGACATCGGTAACCAGGGGCTCATGCGGAACGACCGAGCCGATGCAGCCGCGCAGCCGCCCGTCCAGCGTCAGGGTGACGAAGGTGGCGCGTATCGCCTGAAGTGGCCGTACAAAGGTCTGCCACTCAACGTTTGGGGCACGGCCATGTTGAATGCCAATGCCGATGGCTCGGCGAGCGACATCGACCAGTTGCTGACGCTGGGCATCGACGAGCCGCGCCTGGGTTGCGTACTCGAGCGCCCATGCACCATAGCCCACCACGCGATCGCGTTGCTGGCGGCCCGCTGTATCGCCGGAGTTGCGCAGGTCTAGCGTGGTGGCCCGTAAATCGAGCTGGCTGGCTCGCGCCAGCAGGCCTCGCAGGCCGTGACGCCCGCAGGCGTTGTCTTCGCCAATCTGATCGGGGCGTAGCGTTTCGACCGCACGCCTGACTGTCTCATCCAGGCGCTGGGTGCTGGCGTAGTCGTGATAGTGCGAAAGATCGGTACTGATCACGATCAGCGTCTCATCGCCTCCCCAAAGTCGCGCCAGCAGATCACTCACGGCCTGCGCGCTGGCGCCACCCACCAGAACGGGCAGCAGGGTGAATTTGCCCAGAATATGCTGCAGAAAAGGCAGTTGCGTCTCAAGGCAGTGCTCACGCGCGTGCGGTGCGTCGTCAACCTGCATGCCCGGATGGTTTCGGGCAATGGCCATGAATTCCGGGTCAAGGGGGATGTCACCCAAG
>JBIKMC010000028.1:0-20042 GCA_044359405.1 Burkholderiaceae bacterium | reverse complement strand
CTGCTTGATGAAATCGAGGCCGATGGCTTTCGCGTACTCACCCATCGCACCTCGCTCACTCCCGTACGTAAACTCTGGCTCGCGAGCTGGGCCTGGCTCAGCGGACGGCCGCCGCGCGTCTGATGCCATCATCGGCCATGAACGGCGCAGATGTGGTGGTGATTGGCGGCGGATGGAGCGGACTTGCCGCCGCTATCGAGCTACAGCGATCGGGCCTTAAGACCACCTTGGTTGAAGCCGCCCCGCAGCTGGGCGGACGCGCGCGACGGGTAAACATCGACCTCGGCTTCGGCACGGTCCCGCTCGATAATGGGCAGCATCTGCTGATCGGTGCCTATCGCGAAACGCTCGCCCTCATGCGGCGTATTGGCGTTGATCCCGAGCAGGTTCTCAGGCGCGAGCGGATGCAGCTGGTGCGCAGTGACGGCTTGCGTCTGCGAGCGGCGCGCATGCCTGCCCCCCTGCATCTGCTGATTGGCCTTGCCAAAGCGGGCGGATTTGCGGCTGGCGAACGCCAAGCTCTCATTCGTCTGATGCTGCGTCTGCGTCTTGCGCGGTGGCGAGTCGCGGCAGACGAGCGCGTGTTGAATATGCTGCAGCGGCTGCGTCAACCCGAGACGCTCATCCGCCGCCTGTGGGCACCGTTTTGTGTGGCCGCGCTCAACACACCTGCCAAACACGCCAGCGCGCAGGTGTTCGCCTGCGTGTTGCGAGATTCGCTCGGTGCTGGTCGGGCGGCGTGCGATTTTCTGCTGCCGCGCACCGACCTGAGTGCCTGTCTGCCTGACCCTGGATCACATTGGCTGCAAAAGAACGGTGCGCAAATTCTCACCAATTGCACTGTGCGTCGTCTGCAACGCCAGCCTTCCGGTTGGACACTGACCACCGATCGCGGATCAATGGTCGCGGCAGCGGTGGTGCTGGCACTGCCCTCACGCGGGGCCCTACGCCTGTTAGAACCGCTGCTACCGACGGATCACCCATTGCAGGCGGCATTGTCGGCTGAGCGCTTCGAGGCGATCCGCACGGTTTATCTCGCCTGGCCGCAGGACTCAATCCGCTCCGTACCGGACTGGGTGATGCTGGACGACCAAGAACCATTCAGCCCGGGACAATGGTTGTTTGACCGCGGAATTCATATGAATCACCGGATTGCGGCCGTCATCGTCAGCGCGGCCGATCGGGAGGTGACGCCCGCGCAACTCGGCGATCAGATTCGCGAGCAGGTTCAGCGACAGTTGCGTCTACCGCGTCCGACATTCGCCCGTGTCATCACCGAGCGTTACGCGACCTTCCAGGCAGTCAGCCAACGGCCGCTGGCGTCCTGGCCGACCGGCACGATTCATGCCGCGCTGGCGGAGCAGAACCTTTGGTTGGCCGGAGATTATCTGGAACCCGAATACCCCGCGACGATTGAATCCGCGGTCCGGGGCGGGCTGGCAGCCGCACGCGCACTGCATGGCGCCCGGCTCGCCACACGCGCCAGGGGCTAGGATGCCCAGGCGGCTGACAGGGCCTGATCGATTCGCTCTACACCGATCAGTTCAAGTCCCTCGATCGGTTTTTTGGGCAGGTTTGCTGCAGGTACCAGCATGCGACCGAACCCCAGCTTGACGGCCTCACGAAGCCTCTCCTGACCGCGGGGGGCCGGACGAATCTCCCCAGCCAGACCAATCTCGCCGAATACCGCCGTTCCCCTGGGCAACGCGCGGTTTTTAAGCGACGATACAACCGCAAGCAGCACGGCCAGATCTGAGGCGGGTTCGGCAATCCTCACGCCACCCACCGCATTGACGAACACGTCCTGATCGAAGCAGGCAATACCAGCATGTCGGTTCAGAACAGCCAGGAGCATGGCCAAGCGATTGCCTTCCAGACCGACCGACAGTCGACGTGGATTGGGTACGTGGGCGGAGTCAACAAGCGCCTGAATTTCAACCAGCAGGGGCCGACTTCCTTCCTGCGTCACCAGCACACAAGATCCGGGCACATCGCGCGCGTGCTGTGACAGAAAAAGCGCGGACGGATTACTCACCGCCCGCAGGCCCCGATCCGTCATGGCGAATACGCCCAGTTCATTGACTGCGCCAAAGCGGTTTTTGAAGGCTCGAACCAGACGATATGAGGAGTTGCCGTCGCCTTCAAAATAAAGCACTGTGTCGACGATATGCTCGAGTACACGAGGTCCAGCGAGTGCCCCCTCTTTGGTGACGTGCCCGATCATCACCACCGAGATACCCGTCTGCTTGGAGCGTTGAACAAGCTGACCGGCACACTCCCTCACCTGTGATACCGAACCCGGTGCCGAACCCAGCTCAGCAGAGTAGACAGTCTGAATGGAATCGATAACAACCACTGACGGGCGACTTTTCTCAATCTCGGCACAGATGCGCTCAAGCTCGGTCTCGGCGAAGAGCGGCAGGCTGGCGCCTTCAAGGCCGAGCCGGCGCGCGCGAAGCGCAATTTGCGAAGCGGACTCTTCGCCGCTGACATAAAGTACCGGCATACGGCTGGCGAGATGTGTGAGCGCCTGAAGCAGCAGCGTGGATTTGCCGATGCCCGGGTCCCCGCCAATCAGAACCACAGACCCAGCGACCAAACCACCGCCCAACACGCGATCAAACTCTTCACTGCCCGTCGGATGACGCTGCAGGTCCTCAGGGGCCACCGCATCCATCATGACCACCGCCTGCGAGGGCGCCAGCGAGCGCGAGCGACCGATCGAGCTGCGAGGCTGCGCCACCGTTTCAATCAACGTGTTCCACTGGCTGCAATGCGGACACTGGCCCTGCCATTTGAGACTGGTGCCGCCGCACTCAGTGCAGTTGTATTGCGTCTTACCGCGTGTACTCATCAGTCTCTCTTCTGGAAATGCCTTTTCAGCTGGCGATGACGCGTCGAGTAACCCGAGGGGCCACCGCACACATCAGCTCGTACCCGATGGTGCCCGCCGCGCTCGCAACTTCATCAATGGGAAGGCGCTCGCCCCACAGCTCAACATCGCTACCGGGTCCAGCCTGGGGCACCGACTGCAGATCAATAGCTAACATGTCCATTGAGACCCGACCGACGGTACGGGCGATTGTGCCGTCCACCACAACCGGTGTGCCGGTGGACGCATGTCGCGGATAGCCATCGGCATAACCGCAGGCGGCGATACCGATGCGCATCGCCTTGGACGCGATGAAGGTCGAGCCGTAACCGACCGCATCTCCGGGCTGTAGAGCCTGGACCGCTATGAGCCGGGTGCTCAGGCGCATAGCGGGCTGAAGATTAAGGGCCTTGGCCTGACGCTCCGCAAAAGGAGACGCCCCATACAGCATGATGCCGGGACGCACCCACTGCCCTGATGAATCCGGCACGCTGATCAACGCGGCCGAATTGGCTAACGAACGCGCCAGGCCCACGGACCCGGTGACTTCATTGAAGCACGCAAGGGCATGATCTGCACCCGCGTCAAGATCCGCGTTGGCGAAATGCGTCATCACGGTGACGCCGGCCACGCTCGGCAGATCCTGAAGTCGTTGGTTCGCCCGGGTGAACTCCTCAGGTCTGAAGCCCAAACGATTCATACCCGTATTCAGCTTGAGATGGACCGGTACCGATGCGTTCGGGGGCAGACGCCCAAGCCAGTCGACCTGTCGGGGCTCGTGGACTACCAAGCTCAGGCCTTGCTCCGCCGCCTGCAGTGTATCGCCGGGATCGAATGCGCCCTCAAGCATGAGGATTGGCCGGGACCAGCCCAGGGCGCGCAGCTGCGCCGCTTTGTCAAACTCAACCAGCGCCAGCCCGTCAGCCTCGGCAAATCCGGCCAACGCCGCCTCTAAGCCGTGGCCATAGGCGTCAGCCTTGACCACAGCCCACACCCGAGCGCCGGCGGCGTGCGATCTAGCCACACTCAGATTGTGTCGAAGGGCAGGAACTGAAATGGTTACCGTGGTGGGACGAGGCATGGTTAGGTGTCCGAGTCTGGGGGTGGAAATATAGCGCGGGTGGCGCCTCTTCAATTACCCAGGCATGGTATAAACCGCCTGCACCGCGACGACCCCAGGGTCTCTTCGCGTTCACAGGGGGGCGCAATGAAGCGCGGTTTCTACACCATCATGGCAGCGCAGTTTTTCTCGTCGCTGGCCGACAACGCGCTGCTGATTGCCGCGATTGCGCTATTGATTGAGCTTCATGCACCTGAGTGGATGAAGCCCATGCTCAAGTTGTTCTTCACCGTATCGTACGTTTTGCTGGCCCCGTTCGTCGGCGCATTCGCTGACTCGATGCCCAAGGGTAAGGTGATGTTCATCACCAACCTGATCAAGGTGAGCGGCTGCGCCCTGATGTTCATGTCGGTGCATCCTTTGCTGGCCTACGCGGTGGTTGGCTTTGGGGCGGCGGCCTACTCGCCGGCCAAGTATGGCATCCTGACCGAGCTGCTACCGCCTGAAAAACTCGTCGCCGCCAATGGCTGGATTGAAGGCACTACGGTCGGCTCCATTGTGCTGGGTACCGTCGTGGGCGGCGCCCTGATCAGCCCCAAGATTTCCAACGCACTTTTGGGCTTCGACTTTCCGGTTCTCGATACCGGCATCGATACACCCGCTGAAAGCGCTATTCTGGTCATCGGAGCCATCTATCTGCTGGCGGCAGCTTTCAACCTGCGCATTCCTGATACGGGTGCCCGGTACCCGAAGCAGCCGTTAAATCCATTGACCCAAGTCCGCGAGTTTCTTCACTGCTGCGCGGTGCTTTGGAAAGACAAGCTTGGCCAGATTTCACTCGCCGTCACGACGCTTTTCTGGGGTGCGGGAGCTACGCTGCAGTTCATCGTGCTCGAATGGGCGAGCGTGCAGCTAGGCATGCCGCTCAGTCAGGCCGCCATTCTTCAGGGAATTGTCGCGCTGGGTATCGCACTGGGCGCCGTGATGGCGGCCCGCTTTCTGCGTTTGAAACACGCCGTGCGGGTTTTGCCGGTCGGCGTCGCCATGGGCCTCATCGTCCCGGTGATGACGCTCGTGTCTTCTTTCGGCTTCGCCGTGCCGCTCCTGATCATTGTCGGGGCCCTCGCGGGGTTTTTCGTCGTACCCATGAATGCGCTGTTACAGCATCGGGGACATGTTCTGATGAGCGCGGGTCATTCCATCGCGGTTCAGAACTTCAACGAGAACCTCAATATTCTGGTGATGCTGGGCCTGTATGCCACGCTGATCAAGCTCGAGTTGCACGTCAATATCATCATTGCGCTGTTCGGAAGCTTTGTTGCGCTGACCATGCTGGCCGTGATGTGGCTTCATCGGGCCAACCAGGCGAAATTTGACTCGGTTGCGTTGATCGGAGAAGCAAAACACTAAGCCCGTGGCCTCAATTCGTCGGGTCTGACGGCTCAGCTGAAAGGTCCTCAAGCTGGCGCCTGACCAGGCAAAGGTCGACCCAGGACTTAGCCTTATCAGCCGGGTTACGCAGAAGATAGGCTGGGTGATACGTCACCACCGCGGGTACCGCCCGCCCCTGCGACTGCACCGAATGAATACGCCCGCGCAGCGAAGCAATAGAAGCTTCAGTCGCCAGCATTGACTGGGCGGCAAACCTTCCCAGCAGCACGACGAGTCTGGGCTGCAAAAGGGCTAGCTGCTCGTGCAGAAACGGCTCGCACCGGGCAATCTCCTCGGGCATTGGATTACGATTACCAGGGGGGCGACACTTGATGACATTCGCGATGTAGATCCCCTTGTGGCGCTGAAGACCCAAGGCTGCCAGCATGGCATCGAGCAGTGCACCCGCGCGGCCGACAAAGGGCTCACCCAGGCGATCTTCATCTGCACCCGGCGCCTCGCCGATCAGCATCAGGGAGGCGCGCTGATCACCGGTGCCGAACACGGTCTGGGTACGCCCCTCACACAGGCCACAAGCCCGACAGGCAGTGACTCGATCTCGAAGCTGCCGCCACGGACCGGACGCCACTGCGCTTTGAGGGGGGCTGCTCGTGTCATTCGGCGGTGCTAGCTGCTCCGCTGAAGGGCGCGTCAGCCACACAGGCCCAATTCCCAATGTTAGAAAGGCTCTGGACTGGTCAGCGTTCATGACTCAAAGGTTTTAAACATGACACGGGCATCTTCGCGGGTCTGATTCCAGGATGGGTAGTAACGCTTGCGAAGACCAATCTGCCGAAAGTCAAGGCTGTCATACAGGCCTAATGCGACCGCGTTTGAGGGCCTGACCTCCAGCATCATTCCACGCGCACCTCGACGCTGTGCATCGGTCATGAGGAGCTGAAGCAGCGCGCGACCTATGCCGCGCCCCTGCCACTGCGACAAGACACTCAGATTAAGCAGATGCACCTCGTCCGGAATCCACATCAGCACCGCGTAGGCCAACAATTCTTCATCTCTGCGTAGCACCCAGGCATCGTAGCCGGAGACCAGACAATCTGAAAAGTTTCCTCGGCTCCATGGAAATGGGTAGATCAGCGCCTCGGCGCAGCTGACAGCATCCAGGTCACCGCGTTGCATGGCGTGCAGACGGGTTTGCGCCAGCGGCCCGGTCGTCGGCATCTGCAGCAGCTCTGAACATATCGGCATCATTGCCAATCAGCCCGCCGCTCGCTGGCGGCGCAGTGCCTGTTGTTCGTCGACATTCAGAGCGACTTTGTCACGAATGTAGAGCGGTCCCGCTTCGCCAGGGCTAAGCCCTAAGCCTTGATTGAAGTACCAGGCGGCCATTTCAACGATGGCCGCTGCGTTCACTGACGACACCGACTCGTCCCAGACCCACCGACGGGTATCGAAACATCTCATTGAGTCCCGGAGAATCGGATATACGCGCCATGCGTCGCCGACGACCCATAAAGACCGCTCATTCGCATCGCCCAGGCGGATCGCCGCCAGCACATGATCAGCGACCTGCTCCGGCGCACAAACCCACGGCGACCCGAGCGTTTGCAGCTGGTCGGGCACCCCTGACGGACTGCATGCCACATCAACCAGTGACCCGTACACTTCGCCCATGCGCGCATCTTGTAGCGTGACTACCCTCAACGACTGCCCAGGACGATCTCGCGCCAATGTCCAGGCCAGGGCCGCGCCAGCGGCCACGGGAATCACGGGAACCCCCAGGGCAAGCGCTACGCCCTGCGTGAGCGCGCAGCCGATGCGAAGACCTGTGAAACTTCCTGGCCCAGCATCAAAGGCCAGCGCCCTTAAATTGGCCGATGAACAGCCGCGGCCAGTCATCAATGTTTGAAGCAACACCAAAGCCTGTTGCGACTGTCCGAGCGAGCTGGAATCAGAAATCGCGTCGACCTCGGGGGCTGCACCAGGCCTGAGTAAACCCAGACCCACCGAGCAGCTGGTTCCGCCAAGAGCAAATGCCGCGATCGCGCCGACGAGTTGCATTCAGATAACGCGCCGAGACGCCTCAGGGCTGCTGATTAGGAAGGACTGCCGAACCTGCCGCCGGCGACCGCCCGTTGTAACCGCGCAGCTGCTCGCGAAGCTGCTGCCGCTCAGGGTCGCTTAATCGATGGCCTCGATGCGGGACCATGGCTGGGCCCGGGCCACGCCAATCGGTCGTGGCA
Organism: Burkholderiaceae bacterium; assembly: GCA_044359405.1. GTDB lineage: Bacteria > Pseudomonadota > Gammaproteobacteria > Burkholderiales > Burkholderiaceae_E > SYIM01. The sequence continues at coordinate 12,478 of JBIKMC010000028.1, read as the reverse complement.
GACCGGGAGCCGCCATGGCCAGGCCCAGACTCGGGCGCGCGCGCCCGAGAGACTCCCGGCGGCAGACTCTCGGCCGCTGTCGGTTGATGCAGAAGACGTCGTTGTGTTTGCGCTTCTCGCAACTCTCGCCGCAGGCGCTGGCGCTCATCTGGACTGAGCTCAGAGTAGGGACCGTGGCCCTGAACGTGCGCGGGGCCCTGCCTGTGCGCACCCGTCGACGCCGGCTGAGCGCATACCCACCCAGACGTTAGCAGCAGGGTACAAACGAGGTAGACGGGAAAATTCAATGGGCAGCGCATGCAAGCATTGTAGAACGGCCACGACGAAGATCATCGACAACGAGCGGTATCAGACTGTAAGCAAGGGTAAGATCAGTCAGCCTGGGGTCAAGGGGGAGTCTCCAGCTGGATTAAGATCCCGGCATGCAAGACACACGAAGAAAACTGCTGGTCGTCGACGATGATCCCCGCTTGCGCGATCTGTTGCAGCGCTATTTGCGAGAGCATCAATTCGAAGTTTCGCTCGCGGCCGATGGCGCGGCTATGTCCCGGTTGCTGCTGCGCGAAAAGTTCGACCTCATCATCCTTGATCTGATGATGTCCGGGGAGGATGGGCTGAGCATTCTGAAGCGGCTGCGCGCCGTGGGTGAGTCGGCTGCCATCATCATGCTGACAGCCAAAGGGGACGAGGTTGACCGCATCATTGGCCTGGAAGTCGGTGCCGACGACTATCTTGCCAAACCCTTCAACCCTCGGGAATTACTCGCTCGCATTCACGCTGTGCTCAGGCGCGCTCCTGCCCAGTCCCTGCCAGGGGCTCCCGGCGCCGCAGGCGAATCGGTCAGCTTCGGGCGCTTTGTTCTCGATCTGGGTACGCGCAGGCTAACCCGAGACGGCGAGCCGGTTCCGCTCACAACCAGCGAGTTCGCCGTCCTGAAAGTACTCGTCCAACATGCACGTCAGCCCCTGTCGCGCGACAAGCTCATGAGCCTTGCCAGAGGACGCGAATACGGCGCCTTCGATCGAAGTCTCGACGTACAGGTTTCCCGAATTCGCCGAATCATCGAAGACGACCCTCAACAGCCGCGATTTGTGCAGACCGTTTGGGGCGTGGGTTACGTATTCGTCCCCGACGGAGGCTAAGCCCTAAGGCTGCCATGCATATCGGTCTGCTGTGGCGCACCTTTCTGCTCTTCGCGGCGTTGATTGTCGCCGGAGTGCTGAGCATCTTCTCGGCTTACCGGCTATTTGAAAGCGCGCCGCTCGAGCAGCGTGTAGCCTGGGAAATCGCCTCGGTTGTGAATCTGACCCGCTCTGCCCTGGTCAGCGCTGACCCGGCTCGACGAACCCGTCTTTTAGAAGCCCTGGCCAGCGAGGAGGAAGTCAGGGTAATGCCCCTGGAGCCTACCGATCGGATCGACTTTAGCCACGAGGCGCAACGCCTCGTGCCTTTACTGCCTCGGCTCAAGGGATTGCTGGGCGACGAAACCCTGCTGGCTGGAAGGGTGAACGACGAAGATGGCGTCTGGGTGAGCTTCGATATATCGGGCGATAGTTATTGGCTGCTGTTACCACTTCGGCGAATCGACCGGTATCAGGGGCCTGGAATAGCGCTGATTCTGACCGTCACCTGCCTGGTCTCATTACTGGGTGCCCTGGCCCTGTCAAGGCTGGTCGACCGGCCACTGGCCAACCTGTCTCGGGCCATTAGCGCGATTGGTCGTGGTGAGCGACATGATCCCCTGCCCGAGCGCGGGCCAACCGAGCTGGCTGAACTGAACCGCGAGTTCAATCGTCTTGCGCGCGATCTCGAACAGCTTGAAAGCGATCGCTCGCTCGCGCTCGCAGGCGTCTCGCACGATCTACGCAGTCCACTGACGCGACTGCGTATGGAGGTCGAGCTGGCCGATCTACAGCCCGGACAACGCGCCGGCATGGTCGCTGACATCGAACGTATTGACGGACTGGTGGGGCAATTTGTCGATTACGCCCGAAGCAGCCAGGTAGCAGCGGCAATTCTTGTAGATGCCGGTGTCGAGTTGCAGCAGCTGGCGCAACGCTACGCTGGACGATCAGCCGCGCGAGGATCAGCAGATCAACCCGGCGCAAGAGCCGGCAGCAGGGCCACCGTGAACGTCGACATCCAGAACCCTTTGCCGTGGCGCGGTGATCCGTCAGACCTCAGTCGGTCCGTGGGAAATCTGCTTGACAACGCCCTTCGCCACGGCAGAAGGGGCGCGCGAACACCGGTCATCGTGCACCTGTCAGCGCGGCGCCTGGGATCAGCTCTGATTGTTGCAGTCAGCGACAGCGGCCCCGGCATACCGACGCGCGAGCGCGATCGGGTGCTGCGGCCCTTCGAACGCCTGGATATGGCTCGCGGTGACGACGGCGGTAGCGGGCTGGGCCTTGCGATCGTTCAACGAATTGTTCGACGCTACTCGGGAAGCTTGCGCTTGGACGACGCCGCGGGCGGAGGGCTCTTGGTCGAGATGATCCTGCCAGACGCGCCTGGGCAAGACCAAGGTCCGAATGGCCGCAAGTCTGTCCAATAGCAAGAACCAATCAACCGGATTTGAATTGTCAATTGGAAGGGGTAATTGGCCTCTGCTAGAGTCCGGACGCTTTCGAAGAGTCCGGTCGCGAATCGCGGTTCGGCTCTGAAGGCTTTCTCCAACCCTTAGAAATTGAACAGCAGGAGATCGTCATGCCGAATCTCAAGGGCACGAAAACCCACCAAAACCTGAAGGACGCCTTCGCCGGCGAAAGCCAGGCCAACCGTCGTTATCTGTACTTCGCAAACAAGGCCGACGTTGAGGGCCATCCGGAGGTCGCCACGCTGTTCCGTTCCACCGCTGAGGGTGAAACCGGTCACGCACATGGCCACCTTGACTATCTGGCGGTCGTCGGCGACCCCGCTACCGACCTGCCCATTGGTAGCTCGGCTAACAACCTGAAGGCTGCCGTAGCTGGCGAAACGCACGAGTACACCGACATGTACCCGGGCATGGCCAAGACCGCCCGCGATGAAGGCTTCGACGAAATCGCCGATTGGTTTGAGACGCTGGCTAAGGCCGAGCGTTCCCACGCCAACAAGTTCGCGAAAGCACTCGAGCAGCTGGCCTGAGCCCGCTGAGCGGCGCTATCTGGGCCCCTGAGGTCTGGGCTATTCGCCGTCCAAGGGGGCACTTCAGGTGCCCCCTTCTCATTTACGGCCCAGAGCCCGTGCTCTTTGCCGTGTTCATACCCTCCTCTGCTCAAGCGAGACTGCCATGACCGTTCGCGAAGGTTCGCTGGAAGCGCCCACCCGGCATCCACTTGATTGGCTCAATCCCGATTTCTACAACGAGGACCTGGCCCTCAAGGAGATGGAGCGGGTCTTTGACATCTGCCACGGCTGCCGCCGATGTGTCAGCCTGTGTCAGTCGTTTCCGACGCTGTTCGACCTGGTTGATGAAAGCAGCACGTTTGAAGTCGACGGGGTCGATAAAAAAGACTACTGGAAAGTTGTCGACCAGTGCTACCTGTGCGATGTCTGTTATCTGACCAAGTGCCCGTACGTACCGCCACATCCCTGGAACCTTGATTTTCCGCACCTGATGCTGCGTGCCAAGGCGATTCAGTTCCGCAAGGGTACACCGACCCGGTTTCGCGACAGCCAGCTCGCATCAACCGACCGCAATGGATCGTTGGCGGGGATTCCCATCGTGGTCAAGCTCGTCAACGCGCTGAACCGAAACGCCAGCGCTCGGGGTCTGCTCGAAAACTACATGGGGGTTGATCGGAAAGCGTGGCTACCGGACTTCACCAGCGAAAAATTCCGCGCCAACGCGGCGACCTCGAACTCCCACCCAGTGCGGGATGGCGCACGCACACCCGGTAAGGTGGCTATTTTCTCGACCTGCTACATCAACTACAACGAGCCGGGCATCGGTCACGACCTGATCAAGATTCTTGACCACAATCAAATTCCGCATGTCCTTGCCGAAAAGGAAGCCTGTTGCGGTATGCCCAAACTTGAGTTGGGTGATCTTGAAGGGGTAAGAGCGCTTAAGGAAAAGAATATTCCCGCTCTGGCCAAACTGGCGCGCGCAGGGTATGCCATCGTCGCGCCTATCCCATCCTGCGGACTCATGTTTCGTCAGGAACTGCCCCTGATGTTCCCCGACGATGCCGATGTCAAAGCGGTGCAGAAGGCCATGTTCGACCCCTTCGAGTATCTGGTGACCCGCGCGAAGGACGGTCTTCTTAAAACGGACTTCCAATCAGGGCTCGGCGCAGTCTCGTACCACATTGCCTGCCATCTTCGAGTTCAGAACGTTGGTCAAAAGACCCGCGAGCTGCTCGAAATGATTCCTGACACGACCGTCAACACAGTCGAACGTTGCTCGGGCCACGCAGGCACCTGGGGCGTAAAAAAGGAATTTCATGCCAACGCCATGAAGATCGGGCGCCCCGTGTTCCGACAAATGGCAGAGCATCCCTTGGGAGAGCCCCGTTGGATTGCCTCAGACTGCCAGCTGGCGGGGCATCACATCGAACAGGGAATGCGAGAAGCGGGTCGTCCCGTTGATGACAAATTGGCCCACCCACTCACCCTGGTTCGCATGGCCTACGGGCTCTCTTGAGCCACTTTCATGCACCCCAGGTGAACCAGACCAAATCCCCTTCAACTCTTTACGGAGCGATCAACATGCCACCTGTTACCCGTGAATCGCTGATGACTCTTGAAGCCTACGCTCGCGCCCGCCCGGAGTTTCGGCGCTCGGTCATCGAGCACAAGAAGCACCGAACGGTGCACCTCGGCCAGCACGTCACACTGCTGTTTGAAGATGAGATGACCGTCCGCTATCAGATCCAGGAAATGCTTCGAATCGAGAAGATCTTTGAGGAAGAGGGCATCCAGCACGAGCTCGAGGCCTACAACCCACTCATTCCAGATGGCCAGAATTTCAAGGCGACCATGCTGATCGAGTATGAAGATGCGACTGTGCGCCGCCAAGAACTCTCTAAGCTGATCGGCATCGAGGATCGGGTTTGGGTGCAGGTCGAAGGGTCGCCCCGGGTATACGCCATCGCCGATGAAGATCTTGAACGCGAGAACGCCGAAAAGACCTCGTCCGTGCATTTCCTGCGCTTCGAACTTACCGAGGATATGGCGGCTGCCTTTAAGTATGGGGTCTCGCTCTCGATTGGCGTCGACCACGCCAATTACACGGCCAGCCTATCGCCGGTCAGCAGCGAGACCCGCACGGCGCTGATACGGGATCTGAGCTAAAGCCGCGGCGGGACACGCAGCCTAATCACTGAGTCGCCGTCCCGCCAGCCCCCTGACGGGTACCGGTATGTCAACCTGGCCCGCATTGGCCAGAACGACGCCGCGCATCAGGGTTCCGTCGACGCGCAGTCGGGCAGATCGAAGGGTGCCATTGTTGTCGCGGAACCTGAAGCGGAACTCAGAGCCTCGCAGTTCTGAGCCAAGCAGAGGCTGCGCTACACCGTCCAAATTGAGGGTACCGCCAACGCGCTGAAACTGCTGGTGGATGTTTAGCGTCAATCGTTCGCTGGCCTGACCAGACAGGGCGCTGGCCTCAAGCTCCCAGCGACCACTGATCTGAGCGGGCACAATCCACAGGTAAGCGGTGTTGCCGTTCACAACCGCGGTATCGTCCGGCTCCCAGTCCTGCATGCCGAAGGTATTCGACACCACACGCGTGCCAGGCTTCATCGCCAGAATGACGGGACGCAGCCGGAAGTTCAATTCTTCGAGCAGGTACAGGGTCAAAACGCTGGCCGATGAAAAATCCTCCTTGAAGATATCCCCGTGGATAATGCGCACCCGGTCAGCAACACCCGCCCGAACCGTGTTGCGTTCAGCCAGGGCCGCCATCTCCCGGTTGTATTCGATGCCAACCGCCCGCGCGCGGTATCGCAACGCGGCGGCGATGGCGATTTTGCCGTCCCCCGCGCCCAGGTCAAACACCAGGTCATGCGGGCCGACCTCGGCCATATCCAGCATTCTTTCAACGAGTTCGTCCCGAGTGGGCAGCCACATGACATCCTTGCCTGGCTGTCCCAGTTGCGGCGTGTACTGCGTATCGCCGGTTGGCGCAGGCCCGGGCTGGGCTCGAGCAGGCAAGACCGCGCACAGGCTGGCTACAAGCATCAGGCCTCGGAACAAACTTACACACGTACGGCGACAAAATCGCGTTTTTGCCTGAGTCGGCATGGCGGTCGTGGCATTCATAGAGTCTCCCAGCAATCGACGCCCAGTGTAGCGTCCGGGGGCTTCAGCAAGGTCCTTGGACGAGTCACGGCACAATAGCGTTTTTGCAGGCATGTTCAAAAGGAGGCAGCTCATGAAATTTGCGCGTACTTGGTTAACTGCCGCGGCGCTCAGTTTTGCCGTGAGCGCGGCTCAGGCCCAAAGCGACACGGTAAAAATCGGCGTCATATTGCCGATGACCGGCCAGCAGGCGTCCACCGGCCGACAAATCGATGCCGCTATCAAGTTATGGGTTGCCCAGAATGGCAGTCGCGCCGGCGGCAAGAAGGTTGAGATCATCATCAAGGATGACGGCAGCCTGCCCGACGCCACTCGACGGCTTGCCCAGGAACTGGTGGTCAACGACAAGGTCGTCGCGCTGGCCGGGTTCGGTATCACGCCGTCGGCAATGGCAACCGCCCCCATCGCCACACAGAGCAAAACGCCCATGGTCGTAATGGCGGCGGCAACCTCCAGCATCACCGAGGCCTCACCATTCATCGTACGAACCAGCTTCACCCTGCCCCAGGCGTCTGTCGCCCTGGCTGAGTGGGCTAACAAGAACAATATCAAGCGCGTTATCTCGCTGGTGGCCGATTATGGCCCGGGCTACGACGCCGAGAAGTTCTTCACCAATCAGATTCTTCTCAATAGCGGCACCGTCATGGACAAGCTGCGCACCCCCATGCGCTCACCTGATTTCGCACCTGTGCTTCAGAAGGTGCGGGACAGCAAGCCGGATGCCCTTTTTGTCTTCCTGCCTTCTGGCCAGGGGGCGGCATTCATGAAGCAATTCGGCGAGCGTGGCCTTGATAAATCAGGTATTCGCCTGATCGCAACTGGCGATGTTACCGATGACGACCAGCTCAACGATATGGGTGACGTTGCTTTGGGCGTGATCAATTCACACCATTATTCGGCTGCGCACCCCAGTCCGGCCAACAAGAAGTTCGTCGATGCGTTTCAGGCCATGCACAAGTTTCGGCCCAACTTCATGGCGGTTGGCGGTTACGACGGCATCCGCCTGATTTACAGCGGACTCGAGGCGACTAAAGGCGCCGGCGGCGAGAAGCTGCTCAATGCCATGAAGGGGCAGATTTTTGAAAGCCCGCGCGGTCAGGTGCTCATTGATGCCCAAACCCGAGACATCGTTCAGGACATGTACATCCGCAAAGTCGAGCGGCGTGACGGTCAACTCTGGAATGTAGAGTTTGATGCAGTCCGTGAAATGAAAGACCCGGGCAAGCTGAAATAAGTCGTTGGCCGGCTCATCCGCCGGGTCTGTCGAACGGCGGATGACACGAAACCCTAAGCGTTAAGCTCATGCTCACACTGGTCTTTGACGGCGTTGCCTACGGCATGCTGCTGTTCGTGCTGGCGCTTGGTCTCGCAGTAACCATGGGCCTCATGAATTTCATCAATCTGGCCCATGGCGCGTTCGCCATGGCCGGCGGTTATGTCCTGGTTGTGCTGATGCAGCGCCTGGGTTGGCCGTTTCTGGCTTGTCTGCCCGTCGCCTTTGTGGTGACGGCCGCGCTGGGTGCCCTGCTTGAGCGCACGCTTTACCGCCCCATGTACACCAAGCCTCATCTCGATCAGGTCTTGTTCAGCATAGGCCTGACGTTCATGGCGGTAGCGGCGGTTGACTATGTGATGGGATCATCGCAGGTGAATATCCAGACGCCCGAATGGCTGCGCGGTCGAATCGAGATCGGTGAAGGTGCACTCAGCCTGGGCATGGGGCGCTACCGCCTGTTCATCATCCTGGTGTGTGTCCTGCTCACGGTACTGCTGCAATGGATTCTCAGCCGTACCCGCTTTGGTGCTCGACTGCGAGCGGCTGTTGACGATCCGCGCGTCGCATCGGGTCTGGGCATCCCTGTCAACCGGATCTTTCTTGCGACCTTCGCGGTCGGATCCGGTCTTGCGGGGCTGGGCGGAGCACTCGGCGTGGAAATTCTGGGACTTGATCCCAGCTTTCCCTTCAAGTTCATGATTTATTTTCTGATTGTGTGCGCGGTGGGCGGCACCAGCTCAATCTCCGGCGTGTTGGTCGCGGCGTTACTGCTTGGTCTGGCCGACGTGTTCGGTAAATACTACGTACCCAAGCTGGGAGGCTTCATTGTTTACGTGCTGATGATCGGCATCCTTCTGTGGCGACCGCAAGGTCTGTTCAGTCGCAGGGGGGCTCGGTGAATACGACGGGGAACGGCTCTCGCATTGAACCGGGCACACCGAATCAAGTATCGGTCGGTTTCGGTGAGCGCCTGAAGGCCGGAGTGCGCTGGCGCCCCTGGGAAGTCGCTGCATGGATACTGCTCTGGGGCGCGCCGTTCGCACTGCCACAGCATGCCGCGCTCATCAGCGAAATCGCAATCGTGGCCCTGTTCGCACTCTCGCTCGATCTGGTTTTGGGCTATGCGGGCATCGTGTCGCTTGGACATGCGGCGTACTTTGGTACCGGCGCGTACGCTGCCGGTCTATTCGCCAAGCACGTGATGCCCGACCCCCTGGTGGGCCTTCTTGTCGGCACATTCGCAGGCGCCCTACTGGGCGCACTCACCAGCCCCATGATTGTGCGCGGCACCGATCTGACTCGTCTCATGGTCACCATGGGAATTGCTCTCGTTCTGGTCGAGCTTGCCAACCGCTTCGACAGCATCACGGGAGGCGCCGACGGGCTGCAGGGCGTGGTCATGGGACCCGTCTTGGGGCTTTTTGAATTCGATCTCACCGCCCGAACAGCATCGTTTTATAGCCTCACCGTTCTGTTCGTGGTCTTCTTGCTGCTGCGGCGAATCGTTCACTCCCCCTTTGGAATATCGCTTCAGGCGCTGCGTGACAACCGTCTTCGCTTGTCATCACTGGGCATCTCGGTGAGTACACGGCTTGCCTGCGTGTATACAGCGGGCGCCGCTCTGGCAGGCTCGGCCGGCGCATTGCTTGCACAGACCACGGGGTTCGCGTCACTGGACGTACTCGATTTCCACCGAAGCGCCGATGTGATGCTTGCGCTGATCATTGGCGGTGCGGGCTGGTTATGGGGTGGTCTGATCGGCGCGCTTGCCTTCAAGGTTTTGCACGACCTTCTGTCGTCCATCACCCCGCAGTACTGGACATTCTGGATCGGGCTCTTCCTGGTGGTGCTCATGCTTGTCGGACGTGAGCGACTGTTCAGGCCTTGGCAATGGGTACGCCAGGCTAAGCTCAACCGCTAAGACCCATGACGCAGCCTGTGCTTCAGACACACGAATTGATGATGCGCTTTGGCGGCATCGTTGCTACGGATCGTGTCTCACTCAACTTGCGTCGGGGCGAGCGTCACGCCCTCATAGGCCCGAACGGAGCGGGAAAGACCACCCTGGTGAACATGCTGACGGGCGTGCTTAAACCCAGCGCTGGACATGTGCACCTGATGGGTACGGACATCACCCGGCTTGCACCGCATCAGCGTGTGAGGCTTGGACTGGTGCGTACCTTCCAGATCAGCCAATTGTTTATGAGCCTGACGCCGCTGCAGAGCGTGGCCATGGCGATCAGCGCCCGGGATGGAAAAAGCGCTGGTTGGTGGCGCCCGCTCGGCGCTGACGCAAGACTGGGTCCTGAATGCGAAGCCTTGCTCAGGCAGTTTCGACTGAGTGAATATGCCGAGCAGCCGACCTCGGCCTTGCCCTACGGTAAACGTCGCCTGCTCGAGATTGCCCTGGCAGTGGCGCTTAAGCCCAAGGTGTTGCTGCTGGACGAACCCGCCGCCGGTGTACCTGCGGCCGAGCGACCTGACATTCTCAGTACGGTGGCTGCATTACCGCACGATGTTTCAGTTCTGCTCATTGAACACGACATGGACCTGGTGTTCAGCTTTGCGCACAAAATCACCGTGCTCGTCAACGGTGCCGTCCTTACAGACGGTACACCTGAGGCGATCGCAAACGATCCTCGAGTAAGAGCCGTTTACCTTGGCGATGCCGGCAAGGCACAACGTTCGGACGCTCTCCATGATTAAGCCACCAGGAGGCGTGTCGTGAGCCGACTGTTGCTCGAAGTGGATGGCCTCAGCTGCGGGCACGGGGAGGCCGTCGTACTCACCGGCATCAACTTCAGCCTGAGGCCCGGCGAGTCTGCAGCGCTGCTGGGTAGAAACGGCACCGGCAAGACCACACTGATCGACACGCTGGTAGGCGTTGCCAGGCGACACTCCGGGCGCATCATTTTGGGCGGGCAGGACATCACGGCGCTCCGCCCATTTGAGCGCGCTGCAGCGGGTATCGGCTGGGTTCCGCAGGAGCGCAACATCTTCCGCTCACTCACTGTTTTAGAAAACCTAAGCGCGGTGGCAAGGCCCGGTCCATGGACTGTGGCGCGCATTTTCGATCTTTTCCCTCGACTTGACGAACGCCGAAACAACCTGGGCACACAACTTTCTGGAGGCGAGCAGCAGATGCTCGCCTTTGGGCGCGCCCTGGCCCTGAACCCCAGACTTCTGTTACTCGATGAGCCGCTGGAGGGACTGGCCCCCATCATCGTCCAGGAGCTGCTCGCCGCGATCCGCCGCGTTGCCCGCGAAGAGGGCCTGTCTGCGATAGTCGTCGAACAGCACCCTCAGCTCGTGCTGCGCGTTACCGATCAAGCCTGGGTGCTAGACCGAGGGGGCGTGGTGTTTCGCGCTACCAGTTCTGACCTGCTTCGCGACCCCAGCCCGCTGGATGCCTGGTTGGGCGTTGGGTCACATTGATTTTCTTTTTTCGGCGATTACTTGACGTCCACTTTCGGAGAGCAAGCTCATGACCGCACGCACCCTTCCACCCTTTCGCGCCGACCACGTCGGAAGCTTTCTTCGCCCCAAGTACCTGCTTGACGCACGCGAGCAGAAAGCACGGGGTGAAATCACGGCCGAACAACTTCGCGCGGTGGAAGACCGCGCCATTGCCGAAATCGTAAGGTTTCAGCAGGACGTCGGACTGCAATCCATCACTGACGGCGAGTTCCGCCGCACCTACTTTCACATTGACTTTCTCGACCAACTGGGTGGTGTCAAGACCGATATCCCTGTCACCGTTCGCAAGCCCGACGGCACTGAGGAGCTCGCCCCGCCAACCATTCGCGTTGTGGACAAGGTCAAACATGTTCGTCCCATACAGCTCGCTGATTTCAACTACCTGAAGTCACAGGTGGCCGCGGGCCTGACGCCCAAAGTCACCATCCCTTCCCCCACCATGCTGCACTTCCGTGGCGGTCGCGCCGGCATCAGCAAGGCGGCTTATCCAGAGCTCGAACCCGATTTTTATGATGATGTCGCGCGCGCCTATGGCGATGAACTCAAGTCACTGTCAGCAGCGGGCTGTACGTACGTGCAGATGGATGACACCAATCTTGCCTATTTGTGCGACGAGCGCATGCGCGAAGCAGCGCGTTCCCGTGGCGATGATCCTAATGAATTGCCGCATCGCTACGCTCAGTTCATCAACAAGGTTGTCGCACATAAGCCAGCGGGGATGACGCTGGGAATTCACCTATGCCGCGGTAACTTCAAAAGTACGCATGCCGCGGCCGGCAACTATGAACCCGTTGCCGAAGCGCTGCTTTCTGAGATGAAGCTTGACGCATTTTTCCTTGAGTATGACGACGACCGTTCTGGCGACTTCCGTCCACTGCGGTTTTTGCCGAAGGGCAAAATCGTCGTGCTCGGTCTGGTCACGACCAAGTTCGGTGAGATGGAAAGCAAAGACACGCTCAAGCGCCGTATCGACGAAGCCGCTCGCTACGCACCGCTTGATCAGCTGTGTCTGTCGCCGCAGTGCGGCTTTTCAAGCACCGTTCACGGCAACAATATCGCCGTTGAGGCGCAGCGCTCGAAGCTGCGTCTGGTCGTCGAGACGGCGCAAGAGGTCTGGGGCTAGGGATCGACTGTGCTGGGCAGTACGCGCCGGTGCGCTGGGTCGTTTGTCGGGGCTTGGGCGCAAGGCGGTAAGCGGCCGTGTGCTGAGCCGTTTGTCGAGGGCTTGGGCACGCGGGGTAAGCGCCCGTGCGCTCATACGCCTGCGGTTTCGTTGTCGAGGTTCTGGCGCAGACCGTAAGCGCCCGTGCGCTGAGCCGTTTGTCCGGGCTTGGGCGCGAGGCGGTAAGCGCCCGTGCGCTCATACGCCTGCGGCCTGTCCTGCGGACAGGCTTCCCTTCGCTCGGGCCCTTCGCCGGGGCGCCCCGAACTCGGCCGCCC
>JBIKMC010000211.1:0-6107 GCA_044359405.1 Burkholderiaceae bacterium | reverse complement strand
TGGGCGTGGGCGTGATCGTGCGCGTGGTCGTGCGCGTGGTCGTGCGCGTGATCGTGTGCGTGATCGTGTGCGTGATCGTGTGCGTGATCGTGTGCGTGATCGTGTGCGTGATCGTGTGCGTGATCGTGGGCGTGGGCGTGGGCGTGATCGTGGGCGTGGGCGTGGGCGTGATCGTGGGCGTGGGCGTGCGCGGCCCGTTCGAGGTCGGCCAGTTCCTGGTGGAGCACATCATCGGCAAGCTTGAGCGACACCTCATCGAGAACGGCGAGCGGACCGACTGGCATGCCCGCCTGCATGGCGGCATTCTCGATCAGCGCGGCGGGCACCCCTTCACCCAGCAGCGCCATACCTTCATTCACAAATGTACCGAATACACGGCTGGTGTAGAAGCCGCGGGAATCATTGACAACGATGGGCGTTTTGCCAATGGCCTGCACGAAATCGAAGGCCTGTGCCAAGGTTTGCGCTGAGGTCTTCTCGCCCTTGATGATCTCAACCAACTCCATCTTGTCGACGGGTGAAAAGAAGTGAAGCCCTATGAAGCGCTCGGGCCGCATGCTGGCCTGAGCGAGACCGCTGATGGGCAAGGTTGACGTGTTGGAGGCCATGATGGTCTGCGGGCCCAGGACGGCCTCAGCCTCCTGAGTGACCTGCGCCTTAATGCGGCGATCTTCAAAGACCGCCTCGATCACCAGGTCGCAGCCTGCCAGATCAGAGGCCTGCGCTGTCGCATGGATTCGACTCAACACGGCCTGCGCCTCGTCAGCGCTCATGCGTCCCTTCTCGACGCGCCCGGCAAGCAGTTTGGCCGAATAGGCCTTACCGCGCTCGGCCCGATCAAGATCAACGTCTTTCAGGACGCAATTCAATCCACGGCTGGCGCAAGCCCATGCGATACCAGCCCCCATCATGCCAGCGCCCAGAATGCCGACGCGTGTGGGTTTCCAACGCGGCAGGCCTTGCGGCCTGCTACCGCCCGCCTTGAGCTCATTCATTTGGAAGAACAGTGTGCCGATCATGTTTTTGGCGACCTGACCGACTGCAAGGCGCGCCAGATAGCGCGACTCAATGCGCAGCGCGGTATCGAAGTCAACCTGAGCGCCCTCGACCGCAGCGGCAAGAATCGCTTCAGGGGCGGGGTAGTTACCCCTGGTTTTTTGCTGGATGACGGCAGGCGCGATCGGCAAAACCGAGGCTACGGCAGGGCTGGACGGGGTGCCTCCGGGGATACGCCATTTCGGGTCATCCCATGGCTGACGGGCCTGTGGATTGGCTGCGATCCAGGCGCGGGCATGCTCGAGCAGACCTTCACGCGATGGAACGAGGGCGTGAATGAGTCCAAGCTCAAGCGCCTTGCGGGGCGTGAACCGGCGCCCCTCGCTGAGGATGGGTAGCGCCGCCTGCAGGCCCAGCATGCGTACAGTCTTGGTGACTCCACCCGCACCCGGAAGTAGTCCCAGGGTGACCTCGGGGAAACCAATTTGTATACGAGCATCGTCAACACAGACCCGGTGATGGCAGGACAGGGCCAGTTCAAAGCCACCGCCCAGCGCTGAGCCGTTCATGGCCGCCACCACCGGCCGCCCGAGTCTTTCAAGGCGCCGCATGGCAGCCTTCATCGCTTCGATTTCGGCAAAGAAATGCCCCGCGTCCGCCGGGCCCACAGCTGCCAGCGCTTTCAGGTCGCCGCCTGCAAAGAAGGTGCTCTTGCCCGATGCCAGAACAACCCCGCGCAGGGCTTCGCGGCGAGATTCGAGATGACTGACCGCCGCCTCGAAATCGACCTGGAAAGCGGCATTCATCGTATTGACGGATTCGCCAGGAGCGTCGAACAAGACCGTGGCAATGCCTTCGGCGTCTTCGGAGAGTTGGATGGTGGGCATGGTGGCGACTGGTATTAAGGGCGTTGAACCGCAAGAACGGCGTTGAACCGCGAGGGATCCCGCCATCATAAACCGCGAGCGCCCGGCTCGCCTTATCCCGGTCTGAGCTTCACGCGTCGCCTTCGGCGTCCGGTTCCGTCTGCAGCAGCCGCTCGCGTGGCTTGGGCATGGCTAATGCAAAGCCTTGGGCAAGTTGAATGCCGACCTGTGCGAGCCGATCGGGTAGACGCGCATCGTCAATGCCGCAGGCGATGCTTTGAATGCCCATCGAATCGGCCATTCGCGCCAGGGCTTCAAGCAGGCGCATTTTCCGTGAATCAGTCAGAGCCGAAGCCGTGAGGTGAGGGCTTAGTTTGATGAAGTCAACCGGCAAATCAAGCAGATTGGGCAGGGTGCGTCGCGGGCCGCCGTAATCATCCAGCGCAACCTGGATACCCTGACGTCGACACTGTTCCATGAAATTGCGCGGCAGGCCGCGGCGCGCGCTATCGGCGGCGTCGCCGATCTCAAAGCACAGTTGGCGCACGGCGTCCGGATACCGTGAGGCTAACGAGCAGACCCGATCCATGAAATGCTGGTCATTTAGCGAGGCTCCGCTCAGGTTAATGCTGCAAAACCGCAGCTGCGGCAGCTTATGCCGATACTGATCGAGCCAGGCGAGCGTTGACTCCAGCATCCATTGATCGAAGCGCGTGACCAGTCCGTGGCGCCTTGCGACCGGTAGAAACTGATCCGGTAGCCTGAGGTCGCCACCAGGATCGCGCATCCTGAGCAGGCACTCGAATCCAATCGGCAAGTTACTGCTGTCGAGCGCGACAATGGCCTGCATGTCGCAGGACAAATCCTTTTCAAATTGCTGCCCGCGCCAGCGAAGGGCCATGGCCATTTCGCGACATCGGCCGGCCAGTACATCCCGGCTCTCGGTTAACGAAAGTGAACGATCGACGGGAGAGCGTTTGGACAGTTGACAGGCCGCATCAGCAGCGGCTAACGCGTCGGCCGGGCTGATCTGGCTGTCCAGGCGGATGATGCCGACGCTGACGCCCACATTGAATAGATGCCCTTGCCACGGATACGGACGCTCACGCAGTGCATCGCGAAGTCTTTCGACAACAGCCAGAACCCGAGCGGCGTCGCCATCGACCATCAGGAGCGCGAATTCGTCGCCACCGAGCCGGGCGGCCAGGTCCTCGCTGCGGATGTGGTGACGGATGCGTAACGCAATCTGCCTGAGCAGTTGGTCGCCCGCAGCATGTCCGAAGAAATCATTGATCTGCTTGAAGTCGTCCAGGTCCATGTAGATGAGAAAAACCGGGCGCCAGTCCGCCTGAGCGATCTTTTCCTGGATTCTCTGATGAAATCCGCGCGGGTTGAGAAGCCCGGACAGTGAGTCATGCTCGGCGGCGTAGCGCAGCCGGCGCTCGACATGCTTGCGCTCGGTGATGTCGTCGATCCACGCCAAGTAATGGTCATTGCGCGAGAAAAGGCGTATGCGAAGGCAGCGCCTAATATCTGGCGCCAGATCCACCCACTGCTCGCGGTCGAGCAGTGCCCGATCGGCGTCGGAGCTTACCGGACTCGATAGCTCACTGCGTCGTTCAGCCTGGCGCTGCGGCTGGCCTTGATCGACTCGCCCGGTAAACGCACCTTGAGTGACCGCACTCTGTGCTAAAGCCGCAGGCCATGTATCGCTTCCGAATACATCGTTCCAGTGCGCACCCCGCATTGCGCTGGGCTCGATCAGGCGCCCCCGTCGATCGACCATCAGTAGACCGGTGATAACCGCGCCCGAGTGGCCAAGCTTGGTCGGGGTCGACCACCTCGATGCCGTGGACGTCGGGTGAACAGCACGGGAATCTGGCTTATGCAGGAGCGACCACCACGGTGCCCGCTCGTCTGGGCTGATTTCGCTGCCTGTCTGTGCGTGCGTGTCGTCTGTGGAAATACTTTGAACGGCGTTCATGAAGCAAGCCTATCCGCCGCGAGGGCTCAGGCCTGCGATGTGCCGACAGGCGGAAAGGGCTGAACGGCCAGAGGCCGTTCAGCTTGACGCCTGATTGCTCAGACCCGTTCGATGACGGTTGCGATACCCATGCCACCGCCCACGCACAGTGTGATCAGTCCGCGCTTGAGCTGGCGTCGCTCAAGTTCGTCGATGAGCGTACCCAGCAGTATGGCGCCCGTGGCGCCCAAGGGGTGGCCCATGGCGATAGATCCGCCGTTGACATTGATCTTGTCGGCTGGAACACCCATTTCGCGCATGAAGCGCATGACGACAGCGGCGAACGCTTCATTGACCTCAAACAGGTCAATATCGTCGACGGACAGCCCAGCCTTGGCGAGCGCCTTGCGCGTGGCGGGCATTGGGCCAGTGAGCATGATGGTTGGATCGGTGCCGGTCAGTGCAGTGCTCACGATTCGGGCCCTTGGTCTGAGACCCAGTGTTTTACCCACCGATTCGTTACCGATGAGGACCAGGGCTGCACCATCGACGATGCCCGATGAGTTACCCGCATGGTGGACATGCTCGATTCGCTCGACCTGAGGGTAACGACGCAGTGCGACCGCATCGAAGCCCATTTCACCGATTTTTTCGAACGAAGGTTTGAGCTGTGACAGCCCCTGCAGTGAGGTGTCGGCTCGTATGGTTTCGTCTTCCGACAGGATGGCAAGCCCCAGTTCATCAACGATTGGAACGATGGATCGCTTAAAGCGCCCCTCGCTTCGAGCCCGCGCCGCCTTGTGATGAGACTGCATGCCGAACTCATCGACATCGTCGCGTGACAGACCGTCCAGAGTGGCAATCAGGTCGGCGCCTATGCCCTGGGGAACGAACGCCGTTGCGCTATTGGTTTCGGGGTCAAGGGCCCAGGCTCCACCATCGGTGCCCATGGGGACGCGCGACATGGACTCAACTCCGCCAGCCACCACCAGGTCTTCCCAGCCCGAGCGCACTTTCTGGGCAGCCAGGTTCACCGCCTCCAGGCCGGATGCACAGAAGCGGTTGATCTGCACACCGGCCACTTTCGTGTCCCAGCCGGCAGCCAGTGCGGCCGTTTTGGCGATGACGGCGCCCTGGTCGCCAACCGGCGTGACGCAGCCAAGCACCACGTCTTCAACCAGCGCGGTATCGAGGTCAAGCCGCTTTTGCAGATCGTGCATCAGCGTGGTCAGCAAGCGCACGGGCTTGACTTCATGCAAGGAACCGCTGGATTTGCCGCGACCCCGTGGGGTTCGGGTGGCCTCATACACAAAGGCTTCTGTCATTCAAGACTCCGACTACGTCAGGGGATGATCGATGTGGCGCAAACAAACTGCTATGGTAGTCGAGAAGCTTGCTACCGTGTCTGGAGACCTGAACCATGCTTGAACGAAGTCTTTTCAACGCCGATCACGACACCTTTCGAGATTCCGTCAGACGCTTTCTCGAACGCGAGGCCGCTCCCCACCATTCGCAGTGGGAAGAGCAGGGCTACGTTGACCGAAGCATCTGGTTGAAAGCCGGCGAGAATGGGCTGCTGTGCTCCAGCATGCCCGAGGCCTATGGGGGCGCGGGGGCGGACAAACTCTATTCCGTGATCGTGATGGAGGAGATCTCGCGGATCAACGTCAGCGGATTGGGTTTCGGCTTGCACTCCGAGATCGTTGCGCCCTACCTGCTGCATTACGGCACCGAGGAGCAGAAGCAGCGATTTCTGCCGCGAATGGCGACCGGAGCGGTCATTGGTGCCATCGCCATGAGTGAACCCGCTGCTGGTTCAGACCTGCAGGGCGTGCGCACCACCGCCGTTCGCCAGGGCGACCATTACGTTCTCAATGGCTCAAAAACCTTCATTACGAATGGATGGCATGCCGATCTGGTGATCGTCGTGGCGAAAACCGATCCGAGTCTGGGCGCCAAGGGAACCAGCCTTTTTCTGGTGGAACGCGATATGCCGGGCTTTGAAAAAGGTAAGCGCCTGAAAAAAGTTGGCATGAAGGCACAGGACACATCAGAGTTGTTTTTCAAGGATGTCCGCGTGCCAGCGGCCAACCTGCTGGGCCGTGAGAACGAGGGGTTTATTTACCTTATGCAGGAATTGCCCTGGGAGCGACTGCAGATTGCGATCGCCGCTATTGAGAACGCGCAGGCTGCCATTGATTGGACGGTCGCGTACGTGAAAGAACGCAAGGTCTTCGGCACCACGGTGGCCAGCTTTCAGAACACGCGCTTCAAACTGGCAG
>JBIKMC010000027.1:0-20125 GCA_044359405.1 Burkholderiaceae bacterium | reverse complement strand
AGCGGGTGGGAGGCACAACCGCTAGGATTTCGAAAAAGTGGCGCCCCCCGGTCGATATTACCGCGACGCCGCTGGGCAGGGAGCTGGCTCAGTTTGTTGGGACTTCTCTTTTCGACGACTACGCCAAGCGCAAAGGAGTCCATGTGCAGGTTCGATCGAATGCGGGGCGCCATCAAATCCTTCTTCGTGAGGGCGACTATATCCCGCCCCTGGAGCCCACCGAGGGTGAATGGCAGCGATCTCTCATAGCGTTGCAGTGGCTGCACGCCATCAGCGGCGCAGCCGACAGCCATGATCAGAACATCATGCGGTCGGTCGATGGCCAGCGTTTTGTGGGCATTGATAACGATTTCAGTTTCGGCGGTGGATTAGCGACAAATCGGGCGCAGGTTGAGCACCCCAACGGGATGATGTGGCGCGATGGTGCGGACCACACCATAGCGTTTCGCGGTCAAGGTCTTCCACCCATAGCCGACCAGAGCCAGTTTGACGCCCTCATGGCGCTTAGTCCGGCACGTCTGACCGAAGCGCTCGGACCTCTGTTGCGCCCGTCTGAACTTAAGGCCACGCTGAAACGACTGGAGGTTGTCCACAAGCATCTGCGCTCGCTTCAGATGAAGGGGCGTGTCATCGCACCCGATCGCTGGGGGCAGCACAGCTTCAATATCATCAACAAGGCCTCAGACAGTAGTTATGTCAGGCGACAATACGAGGCACGCCAGAGGCTGCCCATTAACTAATCAGTCGCTCTGGCGGTGGGTCGAGACGGGTGTCTGCAGTTTCGTCATCCGCAGGCCTGGCGTAAGCTTGCCTCCTAAGCGGGATTCGACGCGCGTAAAAAGGGATGTCATGACGTCTGAGGCCACGGAATTGCCCACGCCTCGCCAATTCGGCGCGCGAGGCCTGCGACTGCGTTTAATGCTCGGCCTGGTACTGCCTGCCCTGTTGATCGCTGCAGCGCTACCCGCGGCCGGTATTCCGTTGACCCTGCTGGCTCTTTTGATTGCAGTGCTGGTACCTGCTCAGATCAGCGCTGCGCTGCCAGCCCTGAGCCTGCCGGATGATCTTGCTGGCAAGGTTCGAGCGCGGGGGCCAGCCGGTCTGGGCGAGTTCGGACTGGTTCCCAACGGCATTGCCCTGCTCACCCCGGATGCGCTGGTCTGGCTGCCCCTTAACGGAAATCCGCGTGGCCGTCGTCAGATCCGGTTGGCCGGAGCGTCCGTGCAGATGCCGCGCTTTCCCATGCTGCCCGGCATACGCTTGTTGCGAATCGAGAACGCCGAGGATTCGCTGACGCTGTACGTGGGCGAACGCGATCAATGGATGAGTCGCATTGAGATTCTGCAGGCGGAAGTGGGGGTCGTCCCCTGGCTTGCGACACCAAGCGTTGATTTGCCGGCTGACTCGCCAGCTGACTCGCCGACTGAGACGGCCGTACCCGTGACACCGCCGCCGCCGATTGAGTGCCGGGCCTGCGCCACACATCTTCCCGCACAGGCGCGCTATTGCTGGCAGTGCGGCGCTGCCCAGTTTGAAGCGCCGTCGTCGTCTGAGTTAGAGATTAAATTATTGACTGAGGCGTCGTCGGCGGGTTCGATTGAGACGGCGGCTGTAGGTGAGCTTGGTCCAGCGCCCTCGACGGCGACCGATGCCGTTTTGTCAAGGGTGGATGAACCGCTGGATTCGATGACCCAGCTTGCGGTGGTTGATCAGGAGGCTCCGCAGCCCGCCGCGCAGGATGCCGAGCAGGACGCGCAGGACTCGCAGGACTCGCAGGACTCGCAGGACGCAGGGCATCCAGCGACGGAGGTTCATGGTGCTGGCGTCGTACCGGGCTCGGGTCTGGCCCAAAATGCGCCCACTGATTCGCTGGTTGACCGGGCGGCCGCCCGCCTGAGCGATCTTGAGACGCAGGCCAGCCAGCTCACCACTGAAACACTTGAGCGCATTCGCAAGACCGTCGAACTGACCGCCTGGATCGATACCGATCTTGATCAGGTCGAGCGGCTGCTGCGCGCGCCATCGCCCGATGGGCCTGCTCCCGCGCCTCCTGAGACGCAGGGTAAGACCGGCAAGCGTCGCAAGGCCAAGGCATGATCAACGGCAAGACCTTTTATCAGGTCCTTGGCGTTCTGCCCGATGCGGAAGACGCCGTCATCAAGGCGGCCTGGCGTTCGCTGACCCTGCGCTACCACCCCGACAAATGGTCGGGTGATCCCGCCCTGGCGCATGAGCGCACCAGCGAGATCAACCGCGCCTATGCAGTGCTAAGCAAAGCCGCCGATCGGGCCGACTATGACGCGGGCTTGGT
Organism: Burkholderiaceae bacterium; assembly: GCA_044359405.1. Lineage (GTDB taxonomy): Bacteria > Pseudomonadota > Gammaproteobacteria > Burkholderiales > Burkholderiaceae_E > SYIM01. The sequence continues at coordinate 17,814 of JBIKMC010000027.1, read as the reverse complement.
CGAAACGGCGGGATTCTCCGAGGATGCGCGAGCCGAGGCCCCCGATGAGGCGCAGGCCGCGTTTGAAGCCGCGCTGGACGCTGACTGGCAGTATGCGATTGAGTTCTTTCCGGCCATTCGACACGAGTTCGATCACCTGGCCAAGATTAGCCGCGAGTTGGCCTTTGAGTACCGACATCGACTACTGGATGACAAACTCTTCGATCGCTCGGCCGAGGTCTTTGAATCGGTGCGAGAGCGTTATCTGCGCCGTTACTTTGGCCCCGACAGGCTTATTCAGAGGGCCGCCGAAAACCTCATTCTTTACCGTCGACGCGAAGCCGCCCTTGAGCTTATTAGAGCTATCCGTATCTTTGGTGCTAGCGTCAAATCGGCTGATCTGCTGGCCCGCATTCTTGAGAAACACGGGCTTTCGCCATCTGGCGAACGCCTGATTGTCGAAATGGCTCGACAGGTTCAGACACATCCCGATGCGGACAACTGTGTGCGACTGATCAAGCGCCTGGGTTATGCCGTGGCGCATTCGTCCAAGCTTTTCTCCGTGTCGTACACGGTGTCGCACGCCGGTCGACAGCTCAACTTCAACGGGGCCACAGCCTTTGTGCGATGGGTGAGTGCCAGCGTGGTGCCTCGCGTAATCGCGGGTGACGAGGCCAGCGTGTTGCGCGACCTTGAAGCCAATGCCAGTTGCCCCAGTTGCGGCAGCTTCATCCATGCCAGTGACAGTCACTGCCGTGCCTGCGCGGCTCGATTCGATGAGGGTTCAGGTCTGCGGCCGCAGCTCTGGTGAGTATCAGCCCTTGATGCAGATGAGCGGTGACAGGCGTGCGACCACGCGGGCCAATCCTGCGCGCTCGGTGGCATTCACCACCGCAGTCACATCCTTGTAGGCGCCGGGCGCCTCCTCGGCGATACCGCGCAGCGATGGACTGCGCACGATAATCCCTAGTGCCGCCAGCTCATCCTGTACTGCACGACCTCGCCAGGTGCGCTGCGCGGCGTGTCGGCTCATGGCGCGTCCGGCGCCGTGACAGGCTGAGGCGAAAGCGATGGAACCTGTGCTGTCCGAGCCTGCGAGAATGTACGAGCCGGTACCCATGGAGCCACCGATCAGCACGGGTTGGCCAATCTCGCGCAGGTCTGGTTCCAGTTCGGGATGACCGGGACCCCAGGCCCGAGTGGCGCCCTTGCGATGCACGTGCAGCGTCCGTAGCGCGCCGTCGATCTCATGTTTTTCGACTTTGCAGGTGTTGTGTGACACGTCGTAGAGCAAGGGCATTTTTGCCTTGGGAAAGTGCCTCTGGAAAACGTCGCGTACCAGATGCGTCAGGATCTGGCGGTTCGCCAGCGCGCAGTTAATGGCCGCTCGCATCGCACCCAGATAGGCCTGGCCCAGCGCGGACTGAATCGGCGCGCAGGCCAGCTCGCGATCGGGAAGGCTCAGACCGTGTTGAGCGGCCTCGCTGGCCATGCGCAAGAGGTATTCACTGCCAATCTGATGCCCCAGTCCGCGCGAACCGCAATGAATCATCACCACGACTTCACCCATCCGCAGGCCATAGGCCTGAGCGGCCCTTGCGTCGCTGATTTCTTGGACGATCTGCACTTCAAGGTAGTGATTGCCGCTGCCCAGCGTACCCATCTCGTCGCGTTGCCGGCGGCGCGCCTGGGCCGAAACCGCTGCCGGGTCGGCGCCGGCCATGCAACCCTGTTCTTCGGTGCGAAGCAGGTCGTCGGGCTCTCCATAACCCTGCGCCACAGCCCAACGGGCGCCCCCGATCAGCATTGCGTCAGTGGCTGTGTCGTCCAGTCGAATCGCACCGGTACTACCTACCCCTGCGGGGATGTTGGCGAAAAGCGCATCAGCCAAGGCGGTCTGGCGGGCTCTTAGGCTGGCTTCATTCAGTCCGGTGGTAAGACAGCGTACCCCGCAGGCAATATCAAAGCCCACGCCGCCGGCTGAGACCACGCCACCCGCGTGTTCGTCAAAGGCGGCTACGCCGCCGATCGGAAAGCCATAACCCCAGTGTGCATCGGGCATGGCGTAGGCGGCGCGGACGATTCCCGGCAGGCTGGCCACCCGGCGGGACTGTTCGGCAACCATGTCGTCCATCGACTCGAACAGGGCTTGATCGCCAAAGACGACGCACGGGACTCGCATGGGCGTCTGCGCGGGCCACTCCCATCGGCAATGATCGGACTTGACCCAATGCTCGGACTGCACGATCAGACGTCAATGACGGTCTGAGCCAACCAGCCATCATCCGCTGGTGAAACCCGCAACAGCGTAACAGTGGCGCCCTTGACCTCCACTGCCGGTTGATGCCGACGTGGCGATGTAGACTCACCCAAAGCCCGGGCTGTCAGTTGATTGTCATCAAGCCTTACCCTAAACCGACTGAACAGCATATTTCGGCTGGCCATCTCGTAAATCACAGCGTTAAGCCAGCTGGCCAGCAGCAATTCGTCATCAGCAGCCCGTAGTTGAAAATCGACCGCCTCCCGGGGCCGAATGCGGGCCGGTGGCGTGATCGCCGCTGTCATGGCCAGGGCGGCCTGCTCAAAGGCGCCTGCTTTGGTGGGCGCCAGGCCGCGCACACCAATATCGGCGCCATGCTCGAAATGTTCCCAATGTGCGTTCACGTTTTGATAGGGTGTTGGCGAAGAGGGGTAGGGGACACAGGTAGGGGAAACAGCCCGCCACTTGCGAACAAGCGGCGGGCCTGGCGAAGACCCCCGAAGCCGTTCTTGCGTTCAGTCTTCAGTCTGAGTCCTGTCTTCGTCCTGCGGGACTGGCCCAGGGAGTAGAACCAGCCCGCCTGCGCCCGTTGCCGAGCGGCTCAGCTTCCCCGGGTGCTTCCGGAGTCAGACTCCGTGGCAACGAGGCCTGACCATCCTAGCCCTTGGTGAGCGCCCCGGCTTGCGCTGGTTCAAGTGCCACGGCGGTCAGTCGACACGTATGTCATCGTCTTGATGCACCGCAAGTCCCTGCATGATCAGATCGCAGTTTCGGGGCGGCAACGGGCTGGAGTAACCTGAAGGGTTTCCACCATCTTGTCAGGCCTTACCGTGCCTGCCACGGAGAAGAGCATGAGCAAGGTCTCAGCATCTGAAGTCCATCGCATCGTCGTTGTGGGCGGTGGTGCGGGCGGGCTCGAGTTGGCGACCCGCCTGGGAGATAGCCAGGGGCGCCGCGGCAAGGCGAGCGTCACCCTGGTGGACTGCCATCGAACTCATGTCTGGAAACCTAAGCTGCACGAGATCGCTGCCGGCAGCATGGATATGGATGACCACGAGGTCGACTATATGGCGCAGGCTCACTGGCACCACTTTGCTTTTCGACTGGGCGAGATGCTTGACATCGATCGCGACCGACGCGAAGTGGTCCTGGGGCCTTACCGTGACGAGCAGGGTCAGGAAGTTACGCCGCATCGTCGTGTGCCTTATGACACGCTGGTCGTCGCCATCGGCAGCCTCAGTAATGATTTCGGCACACCCGGGGTTCGGCAGCATGCCTTGCGGCTCGAGACACCGGCCGACGCGCGTCGCTTTCACACCCGGCTGGTCAATTCATGCATTCGTGCGCAGACACAGGCTGAGCCACTTCGCGACGGACAGTTGCACGTGGCCATCATCGGCGCGGGCGCCACCGGCGTCGAGCTGTCCGCTGAGCTGCATCGAACAACGCGCGAGCTGGTGGCCTATGGTCTGCACCGCGTTGATCCCGACAAAGATATTCGCGTGAAACTGATTGAGGCCGCGCCTAGGGTTCTGCCGGCCCTGCCGGAAAGGCTTTCGATCGCCACCCAGGCGCTTCTGGGCCGTTTGGGTGTAGAGGTTTACACCGATGCGCGTGTGAGTGAAGTGACTGCGCAGGGCGTGCGCCTGGCTGACGGTCGCACGCTCTCGGCAGGTCTGGTGGTATGGGCCGCTGGCGTCAAGGCGCCTGATTTTCTGCGCGATATTGCCGGCCTAGAGACCAATACCTTGAACCAGCTGGTGGTGCGACCTACCTTGCAGACTACGCGTGATGAAAACATCTTTGCCCTGGGCGATTGCGCGGCCTGCCCGTGGCCGAAGGCCCCCGACGGTGGCAAGCCCTGGGTGCCGCCGCGAGCCCAGGCGGCCCACCAGCAGGCCAGCCATCTGCGCCGGCAGATCGACCGGCGCCTTAAAGGTCTGCATCTTGAGCCTTATGGCTATCGCGATTTTGGATCGCTGGTGTCGCTGGGCAAGTTCAGCACCGTTGGCAACATGATGGGCGGGCTGATTGGAAACAGTCTCTTCATTGAGGGCGGATTTGCCAAGCTCATGTATCTGTCGCTCTACAAGATGCATGAGCTGGCATTGCATGGGTGGACCAAGACCGCCCTGGGTACTTTGGCGCGGCTTATCACGCGACGCACCGAGCCGCACGTAAAACTGCACTAGACGCGGCTCGGTTTTGTGGGGGTGCCGTGGCTGCTGAACGGCGATCGATCAGTCCTGATTGGGGATGCCCCACTTGGCGTTCAGGTCAGCGAAGTAGCCATTGGTGCGCTTGATGATGATCCAGTTGTTGACGAAGTTGATCCAGACCTGATCGTCGATGGGCATCACAAAGCTCATGGGGATACTGTTCTTGGGCTTGTCGGTGAGAATCATGGTGAGGTCGGGATGCTGCTTGACCAGTTGCGAGCCCTCGAACAGGCTGGTCACCGTGAAGTCGACGCGACCAGCCAGCAGTTCCTGCCAGTCGCGTGCAGGCGCTTCCACCCGGCGCACAGCGGCCTTGGGCAAAGTCGATTGCACGAACTGCTCCATGGTGGTGCCCAGGTTAAAGCCGGCCGTGACCGATGGCTGGTTCAGTTCATCCCAGCTTTTGAACTTATCGGCGTTTTTCTTCAGTACCAGGGGGAAGAAGGCATTACGGCCCCAGGGGATTGAAAAACCGGCGGTCTTGGCCCGGGCGACGCTCATGGAGGCACCGGTCATGGCGATGTCGTATTGACCCGCCTGTACGCCCTGCACCAGCGTTTTCCAGTCGGTGGCCACGAACTCGATTTTCACGCCCATGTCTTTGGCCAGTTCCCGCGCAGCGTCCACGTTATGGCCGGTGAGCTCTTTGGTGTTGGCGTCGCGAAACGACATCGGGTTGTAGTCGCCCGTGGTGCCGACTTTGAGCACGCCCGCTTTCTGGATGCGATCAAGGCGCGAGTTCTGTGCGCCCTGTGCATACGTGAGGCCGCTGAAAGCCAGGGCTGCGGTGGCGGTGAGTGCAGTCAGGATACGGGTAAGGCGCATGGGGGTCTCCGTGCATGGGGTTGGCGTAAAGAAGCCGAAGTATAGGCATAGTCGCGCGGATGGGCATAGTCAAGCGGATGGGCACCGCAACGCCGCCCCTTCGCTTGGGATGCGTCGGGAACTGGTCAAACAGAATTCGGCACGTTAGACTCGCCGCCCGGAGGAGGTGGCCAAACTGGGCCGCTCGGGATGAGCCTAATTTTTCATGCGACCGCGCTGTCCAGTTACAGCGCGAAAGTCCGAATTGTCTTGTGCGTGAAGCAGGTGCCTTTCGAAGAGCGCGCACCCGAGCACGGCTACCGATCGCCGGAGTATCGGGCCGTGGTACCCATGGGTACGCTTCCGGCGATTCAGGAGGGCGACTGGGTTCTGTCGGAGAGCGAAGCGATCAATGAGTACCTTGAAGAACGCTTTCCCGAGCCCGCCATGCTGCCGGACGATCTGAAAGAACGCGCGAGCGTCCGGTTTCTTGCCCGCTTTCACGACTTGCACCTTGAGCCTGTGGCGCGCCGCCTGTTTCCCCAGGTTCGGGCTGCCCACCGCGATCAGACCCTGATCGCTGAGCAGCGGGCGCACATTGAAGCGCGCTTGGTGCAATTGAACCGCCTGGTCAGCCCCGCGCCTTGGTTGGCGGGGCACAGGATCACCCTGGCTGATTGCGGGTTTCTGGTGACCGTGCCGCTTATCCGGCGGGTGTTAGGAGTTCTTGGACACAAATTGGCGGTGCCCGCTGCGATCGATGCATGGCTTGCGCAGGCAGCCTCCAACGAAGCGCTTGAGCGCGCGCTCGCGCCCTGGCGAGCCGCCACGGACACCTGGTTGGCTGGATCATAGGTAGCCCGTAACCCCTTCATCATTGACTCGTTTGAATCATCATGAGTTCCTGGTTCGCCCCTCCTTCGCAAGCCCTGCCGTCGGCGGATGAGCGCACGCCCTTGGCCGATGCCGACTGGCGCTATGTCGACAAGGTATCGTTGGAGACTTTCAACCACGCGGACTGGACCCTTCTGGAGTCTCAGCGCGCGCAATACCTGGCACGCCACCAGGCCGATCAGGCACTCAGATTACTGGCAGCCAGTGAGCACGACCCCGGGTTCGGCTACGGCGTGAACAACTATCGGCACTGTTTGCAGTCCGCCACAATGGCGCTTCGCGACGGGCTCGATGACGAAGATGTGGTGGTCGCACTGCTGCATGACGTGGGCTTTATCGCCTGTCCCTTGCTGCATGGGGACTTTGCTGCCAGCCTGCTGGGGGCTTATATCTCTGATCGTAACCACTGGATGCTCAGGCATCATGCGGTATTTCAGAACCTGCACTCGCCACATCTGCCCGGCGTCAATCAGCATGAGCGTGAGCGCTGGCGCGGGCACCCTCACTTTGATTGGACGGCCGAGTTTGTTGCCCGCTACGATCAGTCAGCAACCGACCCTAACTACCCCTGCGAGCCCCTGGAAACCTTCATTCCCCTGGTGCGCGCAATTTTTTCGAGAAAGCCGGTTGATCGCCGGTCGATTCTGGAGAACCGAGAATGACTGCCTGGATACGCATGATTCCGCTTGACGAGGCCAGCGGAAAACTCGCTGAAATGTATCAACTTGCCAAGACGCCAGCTGGCACAGTCGACAACGTCATGCGCGCGCACAGCCTGCGCCCGCACACCATGCAGGGCCACCTGGTGCTGTATCGAAGCGTGCTGCACAACCCGGACAACACCTTGCCCTTCTGGTTTCTTGAGGTGGTGGCTTCGTATGTGAGCATGAGCAACCAATGCGAATACAGCCTCACTCACCATTGGGCGAATGCGCGCCGGCTTATCAATGACGCGACGCGCTCGCAGAAAATTCATGATGCCCTCAAGACAGCCCAGCCCGAGCAGGCTTTTACGGGCAAAGAGTTGGCCCTGCTGCGCTACGCGCGCAAGCTCACGCTGGATGTGGCCGGCATGGTCAAGGCTGACATCGATGCGCTTCACGAGGCGGGTTGCGACGACGGTGAGATCCTGGAGGTCAACCAGGTATGCGCCTACTTCAACTATTCGAATCGTCTGCTCAACGGCCTGGGCGTAAGCACCCAGGGCGACGTGGTGGGCTACTACAAAGAGCCTGTCGCTACGTAGGCTTTTACGCCTGAGGTGATTCGGCGGCAATTTTTGCCGCCAATGCCTTGCGAAAACGACTGGCCGCAGCGTCCAGCATGAGCCCAGTGGTGGGTGTTCGCCGGTGTTTCATGCCCTGGTGTACGGCCTCTAGTACAAGCCGGTCTTCCTCAAAGGCCGACTTTGCTGCGGCGGCGATCCCTTGAGTGATGCCGTGATCATGGGGGTCCGTGTTGCGGTGCTGAAGCCAGAAATAGCGAGTGCTATCAGCGTCGATCGGCGTCAGAAAGTTATAAGACACCATGCGATAGACCTGCGGACCGTCGCGTAGCGTTTCGCCTCCCTGGCCAGCCGGAGCGAAGGTGCTTTTGTTGATGGCGATGCTGGGATAGCGCACTTCGTAGTGCTGAAGACGATCGGCGTTGCCCTCGAACTTGAGCAGCGGCGCATAGTAGGGCGGCGGCGGCCGGTTCAGCAGCCAACGGCTGCAGACCACGCCCTGATCGTCATCGTGAATCTGAAGCGGGGTGTCTTCAGTGCCCGCCCCGGCGAATGAGCTGCGGTGTACCCAGGCCACATGGGACGGGTCTAGCAGGTTGTCAACCAGCCACAGGTAATGGCAGCGACACAGCAGGCTGTCGCCGGGGCTGAGGTGCCAGTTGGGGTCATCGTGATGTTCGATATCGATGAGTGGCGTGCTTACAGCCCGCTCAGGTTCGCCCATCCAGATCCACACCAGACCGTAGCGCTCGCGAACGGGATAGCTGCGCACGCAGGCCAGTGGTGGAATGCGGCTCTGGGTGGCCGCGTCGATACACGAACCCTTCACATCAAACGTGAGCCCGTGGTAGCCACACTCGACGGCATCGCCTTTGAGTCGGCCCATGGACAGCGGTAGCTTTCGGTGCGGGCAGGCATCTTCAAGCGCTGCCACCTCGCCTGCGCTGGTTCGGTAAAGCACGACCGATTCGTCAAGCAGTTTGAGGGGGAAAAGCGCGCGGTCAATCTCGCGAGAAAACGCCGCCACATACCAGGCATTGTGCAAAAAACCTTCCATAGCGAGGTCGGCAGCGCCCGCGCTCGGGCGATTGTGACGGGAGCTTTCCCCTGTGGCGGATTGGTGTGCGGACAATGAGTGAGCTGTCATGGGCAGTGATGGCGCCCTTGCGGGGCATTCGTGATTTCTATCGGCGCTCTGAGGCGCCCATGCGGCGCTCCAGCCAGCGAACTGCGCTGGAGACCAGCAAAATGAGCACCAGATATTCAAGGATGAGGAAGGTGTAGATCTCAAGCGGACGATATTCGGTCACCACCAGTTCATTGGCTTTGCGGGTGAGTTCCGCTAAGCCGATGACCGAGACCAGCGATGAGGCCTTGAGCATGTAGACAAACTGGTTGCCCAAAGGCGGTAGCACCCGTCGAATTGCCTGGGGCAGGATGATGTAGCGCATACGGTCGCGGTATGACAGACCCAGTGAGTCAGACGCCTCGGTTTGACCGCGGTCAATCGATTGGATGCCAGCTCTGAAAATCTCGGCCTCAAACGCGCTGTCGCACAGGGCCAGTGCGATCAGCCCCGCGACGAAAACATCAAGCTTGACGCCAGTTACGATGGGCATGCCGTAGTACACCCACAGCACCATCACCAGCATGGGGATGGCACGGAGCAGCTCGACGTAGGTGCGGTTGATCAGGCGTGCGCCGCGGTTTCTGGATAGACCCAGCAGGGCCACCACCAGGCCGATGAGTACGGAGCAGGTGATGGCACACAGGGCCAGGGCTACTGTCCAGCCCAGACCCGAGATCAGAAACTGAATATTGGAAAGCCCTTTGTCTGACAAGGGCGACACCACATGCCAGGCCCAGTTGTAGCCGCCGCCACAACCTGCGGTGGCCAGGCTTAGGGCCAGGGCGATCAGTGTGCGTGCGCGCAGCATCAATGACTCAAGATTTGCCCCAGGAACTGGCGGCAGCGCTCCGACCTGGGGGCGTTGAAGAAAACATCAGGTGGTGCGGTTTCAACGATGCGTCCTGCGTCCATGAAGACCATGGTGTCAGCCGCCCGTCTCGCAAAGCCCATCTCATGGGTGACGCACACCATGGTCATGCCTTCACGGGCGAGATCCTCGATGACTTCGAGCACCTCGTTGATCATCTCGGGGTCAAGTGCCGAGGTGGGCTCATCAAACAGCATGATCTTGGGCTTCATGCACAGCGATCGGGCGATCGCGACTCGCTGCTGCTGTCCGCCTGACAGCTGTCCCGGATATTTGCCGGCCTGCTCAGCGATGCGCACGCGTTCAAGCAACTGCATAGCCAGTGCCTGAGCCTGCTCGCGTGTCATGCCGCGAACGCGCATGGGTGCGAGCATCAGATTCTGCAGAACCGTGAGATGCGGAAATAGATTGAAATTCTGGAACACCATGCCGACTTCCGAGCGTACCTGTGCAAGCGCGGCAGGATCAGCGCCGAGTTCGACGCCATCAACCACGATATGGCCCGCCTGGTGACGTTCGAGCTGATTGATACAGCGAATCAGCGTGGATTTGCCCGAGCCGGAGGGCCCGCAGACCACCACCTTTTCACCCATGCTCACGGTCAGGTCAATGTCTTTCAGAACCTGAAAGCTGCCAAACCACTTGCTCAGTCCTTTTATTTGAATCATCAATGCGATATCGGCTCCAATGGTCGGGCGATGCTAGTGGCGTATACAGGACCCGTCAACCTGGATAGACTGAATGTGGTCAATTCAAGGGGAACTCGTTTCATGCAATCGTCTGCCAAGTCAGCGTCGGGTCATGTTCAGGTCAATGCCGCGTCCCGGCTTGAGATCAGCAGTGGTCGCCCATGGGAGGCGCGATTTTCGTACTCGCGGGCTGTGCGCATGGGCCCGCTGTTTCAAACCTCGTTAACCTCGCCGGCGGATGAGCAGGGACGTATCCTGCATCACGGTGATGTGTACGGGCAGACTCAGCAGTCGCTCAAGGTGATTGCCGGTGCTCTGCAGCAGGCGGGCATGAGCTGGTCTGATGTGGTGGCCACTCGCGTCTATATGTTGGACACGCGTCAGTGGGAAGAGGCCGCGCGCGCCCATGCAGAGATTGTCACAGGCTGTCGGCCGGCACTATCCTTCATCGGGGTCGCTAATTTCTTTGACCCCGATATTCTGGTTGAGTGCGAGGTGACCGCCTGGCGCGAGCCACCCGCGACCTGATTGCTTGCGCAGGCGGCGGTGGGTCGACGGGGTGAGCCTAAGCCTGCCGTGGCGGCCTGACGATATCTCGCAGCGGTTCACCGCGATGCACTCGGCCCAAATTGGCCACGATCATGTCCCAGCGCCTATCCATCATCTGTTCGGTCCACTGCGATGAGTGCGGCGTCATCAGCACATTGGGCAGTTCATGGAAGGGCAGGGTAGAGCCCCTTCGGTCAGGGTTGGCGGCGTCTGGGTACTGCCACCACACATCAAGTACCGCACCGGCGATGGTGCCCCCCGTCAGCGCGTCGTAAAGGGCCCGCTCGTGCACGACCGGGCCTCGTGCCAGATTGATCAGCACCGCATTGGGGCGCATGCGTTTTAGGCGGGTCTCATCGATGAGATGTTGCGTCTGCGGGGTGAGGGCGATCGACAGAATGACGAAATCGCACTCAGCCAAAAACGCGTCCAGCTGTTGCAGAGGCCAGAAGCGTTCAATGGCGCTGCAGTCTTCAGGCTGCGTGCGCGCGCAGCCCAGGACGCGAACGCCCATGGCCTGAACCCGTTGGGCGATTTCACGGCCCATGTGACCCAGACCCACGATGCCTACGGTCTGGCTGTTCAGTTCGTTGCGTACCGGCAGCGACATCGACCCGTACTGCCAGGAGCCACTTCTGAAGCTGGTCTCGACGTCTTTCCAGCGGTGGGTCCACATCAGCATGGTCATGAGCGCGTACTCGGCAGCCGCCCGCACATGGCCGAATGAGTTGCAGATCGTGGCCTGCGCCGGTACGCAGTCAAACAGAATGCGCTCATAGCCGGCGCCCTGGCCTTGTACCAGCTTGAGCGAAGTGGCCTGCGGGGCTGGTTTGTCAAAGGCGGTCGTGACGACGGCATCAGCCCAGGCGATGGCCTGCGCCCGCTCTGTATCGGAGCCTGCATGGGCGATGCAGCGCGCATCAAACGCGAAATCTGCCTTGCGTTGCAGTCGCGGCAGATTGGGCGTGACGATGTCGCCCAGCAGCACGACGCGAAGCGGGGACGAGCTCATTACAGATCCTTCTGGGTGGTGACGCGGCGATGGCAGTCAGCACGCTTGAAAACATCAGGGTTGAGTTCGATGCCCAGGCCAGGACCCTGGGGTACGGTGATCTGTCCGTTGGTGACGGGCGGCAGGTTGGTGACGACATCGCCGTACCATCCGTAGTAAAACGCACGCACGATTTCCTGCACGAAGCAGTTGGGCATATGCAGGGCCATGTGGGTGGAGGTGGTGAGCACGACTGGGCCTGTGCAGTCATGAAATGCCACTGGCACCTTGTAGGTCTGAGCCATGATGCCGATCTTGCGTGCCTCAGATACGCCGCCGCACCAGGCCATGTCCATGATGACCAGGCTGAGCGCTTTGAGGTCAAGCAGGTAACGGTAGTCGGCGGCCATGCCGCGCGTTTCGCCCACCGCAATGGGCGCTCGTGTGCTGCGGGCTACCTCGCCGATGGCATCCATGTGGTCCATGATGACCGGATCTTCAACCCAGAAGGGGTTATAGGGTTCGAGGGCACGGGCGATTTTTACAGCCATGGGCCGGTTCCACATGGAGTGAAGTTCAGCCATGATGTCGATGCGGTCGCCAACAGCCTTGCGAATTTTTTCGAAGGGTTCCAGGGCCTTTTTCAAGTCGGCCGTGGAGATGTACTGACCCTGACTGGATTCGGCCGCGTAGTCAAAGGGCCAGATTTTCATGGCATCGATGCCCATGTCGAGCAGGCTCAGTGCCACTTCGTCGGCCCGCTCTAGAAAGCCCTTCAAGTCTTCGTACTGACCGGTCTTGGCATTGAGGCCGAAGTTGTCAGTGCCCTGGGTGGGGCGCGTCTGTACATAGCTGTAGCCCGCGCAGGTGTTGTAGACGCGGACCGAATCCCGAACGCGTCCGCCCAACAGATCGCACAGGGGCAGGTTGACGCTTTTGCCGAGAATGTCCCATAGGGCGATGTCGACCGAAGAGCGTCCGCGGGTTTCCGCGCTGGCCCCTGAAAAGCCCACGTAGCCGGTGAGATGTGCCTGCAGACGCTCGATATTGCGCGGGTCTTTGCCGATGATGTGCGGGGCAATCATCTGATGTACATGTGCCTCGGCCGATGCTGGTCCGTAAAAAGTCTCCCCCAGACCGGTGATGCCCTCATCGGTACGTACCAGGGTCCAGAGAATATTAGGGAAGGCATCGAGGCGGACGGTTTCCAGGGCAGTGATCTTCATCGGGGAGCTCTCCAGGGCGGATAATCGCTGGTATCGTACCGCACCATTCCTTTAACGCTGAGCTGCCTGCGTTTCATGTCCATTCAGCATGCTGTGTCGGTTGACGACCTGCGTCGTCTTGCGTGCTCGCGCCTGCCGCGTGCGGTGTTCGATTTCATCGATGGTGGCGCTACCGATGAGCTCACTCTTCAGGCCAATCAGGGCGACTTTCGGTCGGTGCGACTGAAACCACGTTTTTTACGTGACGTGTCAACGATCGATCTGGCCAGCGAGATTCTGGGTATGCCGGCAGCGGCGCCGCTCGTGATCGGGCCCACCGGGCTGGCCACCTTGGTTTGGCCCGATGGCGAATGTGTGCTGGCGCAGACGGCGGCGCGCGCCGGTATTCCGTTCACGCTCAGTACGGGCGCGGGCAACACCATTGAGGAAGTCGCTGCGGCATCGACCGGTCGTCGATGGTTTCAACTGTATGTCTTCAAGGACAGATCGCTGACCGAAAGCATGATCGCGCGGGCGGCTCAGGTGGGCTATGAGACGCTGGTGCTCACGGTTGATGTTCCGGTGATTGGCAAGCGTGAGCGTGATCGCCACAACGGCTTCACCATACCGCTGCGCTGGTCCGCCCGGTCGCTGGTTGACGTCGCTCTGCATCCGGGCTGGTGTCTGCAAATGTGGCGGCAGGGCATGCCCCGCCTGCGCAACTTCGATGCGGCGCGCGGCGCGGCCGATGCGCAGTCGCACGCGGCCCTCATGAACTCGCAGCTCGATGCGTCGCTCACCTGGGAAGTCATTGCCTGGATCAGGCAGCGCTGGAAGGGTGCGCTGCTGATCAAGGGCGTTCTGAGTCTGGATGATGCATTGCGTGCGGCCGATCACGGGGTCGATGCGGTCATTATTTCCAACCACGGTGGGCGTCAGATCGATGGTGTCAGTTCCAGTATTCGCGCCTTGCAGCAGTGGGGTACTCAGGCCAGCGCGCGCGTGCCCCTCATGGTTGATGGAGGGTTTCGACGCGGGGGCGATATCGTCAAGGCGCTGGCGCTGGGCGCTCAGACGGTGCTGTTAGGCCGGCCCACCCTTTACGGCGTGGCGGCGGCTGGCGCACCGGGCGCTGCTCGCTGCCTGGAGATCCTGTTGGAGGAGATGCGCATCACCATGGCCCACCTGGGCGTGCAACGGGTCAATGACATCACCCGCGACTGTCTCGATATCGACTGAGTCGCTCGACCCGGCAGGCGTTGGGGGCTTATCCGCCCGGCGCTCGCAAGGGTCTGAAGAATTCATTGATCTCGTAGGCCAGCACAGCGGGCTGTTCAAGTGCCGCGAAATGGCCGCCCCGCTCACAGACCGTCCAGCGGCGGATATCGGCATAGCTGCGTGCGGCCAGAGAGCGCGGCGGGCGAAGAATTTCACGTGGAAATTGCGCGTAGCCCATGGGCACTTGAATGCCGCCGTCTTGCGCAATGGGCCAGGGACCGCGCATGCGGGCGTAGTAGGGCCAGAATGAGGAAGCGATGCAGCCGGTGAACCAGTAGAAACTGATATTGGCCAGCATGACATCCCGCGACAAGGCCTGTTCGGGATCGCCGTCGTTGTCGGTCCAGCGCTGGAACTTTTCAATCAACCAGGCCGCCAGGCCCAAGGGTGAATCGTTCAGCCCGAAGGCCAGGGTTTGTGGCCGTGTGCCCTGAATCCACTGGTAGCCGGTTTCTTCCTTGAGAAACAGGGCGAGTTCTTCGCGATAGCGAGCCTGATCGGGATCTGCCTGGTCGAGTTCACCGTCGCGGCGCAGCGGCATGAAATTGAGATGGATACCGAGCAGGTGCTCGGGATGAGTGATGGCCAGTCGCGATGCCACGAATGAGCCCCAGTCGCCGCCCTGTGCCGCAAAACGCGAGTAGCCCAGTACTTCGATCATGAGGCGCGCCACGCGATCGGTCATGGCTTCCAGGCCGTATCGTTGCCCAGGACGGTATGACAGCCCGAAGCCTGGCAGTGATGGCGCTACGACCGTGAAGGCATCGTGTGGGTCGCCACCGAAGCGGGCTGGATCGGTGAGTCGTTCAATGATGTCCAAAAACTCGAACACCGAACCTGGCCAGCCATGCAGAAGCAAAAGCGGCGTGGGCTCAGGTGCGCCCGGTACGCGCCTGCCGGGCACGTGCAGAAAATGCATGTCGGCATCGCCGATCTGCACTTTGAACTGCGGCAGGGCATTGAGTCGGGCCTCCTGGGCGCGCCAGTCGAATTGATCGCGCCAATACGCTACCAAGGTCTGCATGTAGTCGACGTCGGCACCACAGGCCCAGGGCTCGCCAGGCGCTGAATCGGGGTGACGTGCCTGAGCAAGCCTTTTGTGCAGATCATGCAGCGCTTCAGCGGGGACATGCAGTCGAAAGGGTGTTGGGCTCAAGGGACCTCCTACTCGCCGCCCAGTCCCAGCCGATTGGGTTGGCGCCGTTCAACCGCGTAGCGCAACATCGCCGCCACGCGATAGATGCCGTGCGCGAATTTGCCGTAGGGCATGGTGATGAAGAGTGCCATGACCGCTCCCAGGTGCGCGCACAGAACGAGCGGCATGGCAGCCGATTGACGCACCATCATCAGCAACAGTCCGCTGACTGCGGTCAAAAGCAGAAGGCCGATAAAGCCCAGATCCATACCCTGCTGCGCGGGTAGCACATGGTCTGGATGGCGACGCAGACGCAGGCGCAGCAGCCCCGCAGTGCCAATGCTGAGCGCGATGCCGCCGGTGACCCCCAGCAACTTCGGCAGGCTGGGCCAATCGTAGGGTGCAATCCATCCCAGGGCGTAGTGATAGACGGTGGCCACCGAGGTGGAGGCAAGGCACAGCACAAAGCCGTAGAACGTGAGATGGTGAAAGCGCCTACGTGCGTGAGTCCAGGCATCGTCCTCGTTATGACAGCCTTCGCCATGTCCTCCGTCCAGATACCTGAGCTTGAGTGCGTCATGGCTGGCTTCGGCCAATGCAGGTCCCTGCAGATCAGCGCCACTGGTGGCCGGTTTCAGGGCCTTCCAGAACTGTCGGACACCCAGCGCGAGGGCCACAATCGCAAAGGCGAAGATCGGCAGGAACAGGGACACCATCAGACCATGTGGAAAGATGTCGTAGAAGCGGCCGCCCTCGATCGCCATCCAGAGGCTGCCCTGACGAGCGGCAGCCAATGCCAGAAACAGGCTTAATCCCGCGGCCAATGCCATGGCCACGGTCAAGCCGTTACGTCGGTACAGCGCGCCGAAGCTGGGCGGCCACGCGAAATCAGCATAGGTTTGACCGCGCACGCTGGCCATAGCGCGCGGTACGTTGACCGCGAACTCGTGGGGTGGGGCGTACTGACAGGCATGCAGGCAGGCACCGCAGTTGTGACAGAGATTGGCCAGGTAGTGCACGTCAGCACGACCAAACTCGAGACGACGGGTCATGGCAGGGAAGACTGCGCAAAAGCCCTCGCAGTAGCGGCAGGCGTTACAGATTTGCATCTGTCGCGCCACTTCCGCTTCAGCGGGCGTACGCTCGCTGACCAGCCAGGGTGTTTCGGCCAGGGCCTGCGCCTGGCGGGCTAAGGATTCAAGCGGCGGCACGGTCCACCTCCGCAATGTCCAGGTGAACCCCGGTGGCAGCCTGTGCGGCCTGCACACCGGCGATGCGTCCGTATGCGGTACCGATGGTCATACCCACGCCCGCAGTGTAGCCCTTGCCCAGAACGTTGCCGGCCATGATTTCACCCGCGGCGAACAGGTTGGGGCTTTGCTCGCCCCCGAACTGGACTGCGGTGGATTTGTCGGTGCGCAGCCCATAGTAGGTGAACGTGATGCCAGGGCGCACCGGGTAAGCGGCAAAGGGGGGCGTATCGATACGCAGTGCCCAGTGAGTCTTGGGCGGGGTCAGCCCCTCGGTGTGGCAGTCATCAAGCACGGTGTGGTCAAAGTTGCCTGGTTGGCAGGCCATGTTGTAATGGTCGATAGTCTGCATAAAGCGGGTTTCATCGAGCCCGATAGCGCGGGCGAGTTCAGGCAGGGTGGCTGCGCGGGTGCCCTCAAATACGGGCGGCATGAAACGACCGACGGCTTTGGCATCGATCACGCACCAGGCAGTCTGGCCAGGCTGTTGCGCGACCAGTCGACCCCAGATGGCATAGCGCTTGGGCCAGAAGTCTTCGCCCTCGTCATAAAAGCGCTCGGCGCGTCGGTTAAGTACGACCCCCAGTGATACACAGTCGATTCGTGTGCAGATTCCGCCGTCATAAAGCGGGGCCCGCGCATCAATGGCCACCATGTGGGCCTGGGTCGGGTCGCCGATGGTGACAGCGCCCTGCTGCGCGAGCTGACGAAGCAGCGTGCCCTGATTGAAGCGTGTGCCTCTCACGAGAAACCGATCAGCTGGATTTTCGCCGTGTTCGTTGGTTCCCCACGCCTCGCGCAGCCAATCGATGTTGGACTCGAAACCGCCGCAGGCCAGCACGCAGCTGCGCGCCGTTACCCGCTCTTGGCGGGTCTCGCCTCCGGGCAGACGGTGGCTTACATGCGCTGCAACAAAGCGGGTGCCATCAAGTTCGATGCCCACGACCTCGGCGTTATAGTCGACGCGGGCACCCAGCTGCTCGGCGCTGCGGTAATAAGCGTTGACCAGCGCCTTGCCTCCACCCATGAAAAATGCGTTCGTCCGGGCGGTGTGCAGCGCGCCCGACAGCGATGGCTGAAAGCGAACGCCGTGCCGCGTCATCCAGGGGCGACAGGTGGCCGAGGCACGAATGGCCAGACGCGCCATGGTCTCGTCCGTGAGGCCGCCCGTGACTCGGAGCAGGTCTTGCCAGAACTCTTCCTCGGGATAAGTTTCCACCAGGACGTCCTGGGGTGTGTCGTGCATGCAGCGAAGATTGCGCACGTGCATCGAATTGCCACCACGCCACTCGCGCGGCGCGACCTCCAGCAGACGGACGCGCGCACCGGCCTCCAGAGC
>JBIKMC010000210.1:0-6134 GCA_044359405.1 Burkholderiaceae bacterium | reverse complement strand
TGTTTGATCTGTCCGGTGGCCGGGCTGTTTACTGAATCGACTTAAACGGGAGGGCGCCTGCCCATGAGTCAATCTGCATCCACAGCCGATGCGCCGCGCTATCAGGCCAGCGATCTGCGCCGCTTTGCGCAGGCCATGCTCGCCGCTGCCGGCATGGACGGCGGCATGGCGACCGAAGTGGCCGATGTGCTGGTCGAAGGCGATCTGCTGGGCCACGACACCCACGGCCTGCAACTGCTCGCGCCTTACCTGCGCGAGCTTGAGCAGGGCAAAATGACGCGCTCGGGCACACCAACCATCATCGCTGAGCGGCCTGCGGTGGCCACCTGGGATGGCCAGCGGCTACCGGGCCCCTGGCTGGTCAGACGGGCCATCGCCTGGGCGCTACCCCGGGCGCGCGCCAATGGCACGGCAGCCGTGGCGATTCGGCGCAGTCACCACATTGCCTGCCTTGCAGCCTACCTTGAAGAGCCGGTGCGTCAGGGCTTCTTCGTCACTGTCGCCAGCTCAGACGCGGCATCGGCCAGCGTGGCCCCGTTCGGTGGCACCCAAGCCGTGTTCACCCCCAACCCCATTGCCGTGGGCATCCCGACCTCGTCCGATCCCATCATGATCGACATCTCGGCCTCGATCACGACCAATGGTATGACCACTCGGCTGCGCGATTCGGGCCGGCAGGGCGAGCATGCGTGGTGGCTGGACGCGCAGGGACAGCCCACCCGCGACCCCACGGTGCTATTCGCCAATCCGCCCGGAACCATCCTGCCACTGGGTGGACTTGACGCCGGGCACAAGGGCTATGGCCTCGCCCTCATGATCGAAGCCCTCACCGGGGCGCTGGCGGGGCGCGGACGGGCCGATCCGATTGAGGGTTGGGGCGCTACCGTCAATGTACAAATCCATGATCCCGCTGCGTTCTCAGGGCTGGATGCGTTCACGAGACAAACCGACTGGATCAGCGACGCCTGCCATCGCTCAGCACCGCGGGTGCCTGGGGTTCCCGTGCGGCTGCCTGGCGAGCGAGGACTTGCCCGCAAACAAGAGCAGCTGCGCTTGGGCGTCGCCCTGCACGCGGGCATCATGCCGGCGCTTACACCCAAGGCGGCTGCCCTGGGCATTGCCCTACCCCCGGCCATCTCCTGACCTTGCCTCGTCGTTTACACCGACCACCGGAGCCTACAAGCCATGAAGGTCCCTGTACTCCTGATGTGCTCACTGCACGCACCCACCCAGCAGACTCTGGAAGCCAGCTACGAGGTGCATCGCTACTACGAAGCGGCTGACCCCAAGGCCTTGCTCGCGAGTCTGGCTGGACGCTGTGAAGTCGCCGTGACCAGTGGTGGCCGTGGCATTGAAGCGGCGGTCATGTCGCAACTGCCCCGTTTGAAACTGGTGTCATGTTTCGGCGTTGGCGTTGATGCCATCGACCTGAGTCATGCACGCGCCCACGGTATCACGGTCACCAACACGCCCGATGTACTCACTGAAGACGTCGCCGACCTGGCCCTGGCGCTGCTTTTGGGCACCATCCGGCAAATCCCTCAGGGTGATCGCTTCGTGCGAGAGGGGCGCTGGCTCGAGGGCGGTATGGCACTCACTCACAGCCTGCAGGGGCGTCACGTGGGCGTGATCGGACTGGGTCGCATCGGTGCAGCCATCGCCAAACGCTGTGCGGCCTTCAACACTGAGGTCGCTTACTTCGGTCCACGCGAAAAGCCAGCCAGTGGCCACCGCTGGTTCAACGATCTGATGGCCATGGCTCAGTGGGCCGATGTGCTGATAGCCGCCTGCCCGGGCGGTGAGGCCACCCGCGGCCTGGTCTCCCGCGACGTTCTGACCGCGCTCGGCGCGCAGGGCATATTCGTGAATATCGCCCGCGGTTCAGTCGTCGATCAAGCGGCGCTGATTGAGCTTTTGGCAGCGGGCAAGCTGGGCGCGGCAGGCCTGGATGTATTCGATCGCGAACCGCAGGTGCCAGCAGAACTCATCGCCATGGACCAGGTGGTGCTTCATCCCCATCAGGGTAGCGCCACGCACAGCACCCGTGCCGCCATGGGCAAATTGACGCTGGACAACGTGGCCGCCTACGTTGCGGGCAAACCCCTGCTGACGGCCGTATAGGCCAGTCCCGACTCTGGCAGAAATCGGGCCAGTTCTTCGAGCGCCTGGCGATAAACCTCACGCTTGAAATCGATGACGGTTTCAAGCGGAATCCAGTACTCATGCCAGCGCCAGGCGTCGAACTCTGGGTGCTCGGAGGCACGCAGGTCGACATCGGTATCGCGTCCAAGCATGCGGATTAGGAACCAGATCTGCTTCTGACCCCGGTACTGGCCGCGCATTTCGCGGCGGATCCATTGCTGAGGGACATCGTAACGAAGCCACTCTCGCGTGCGCCCCAGCACACGCACATGTTCGGGCATCAGGCCCACTTCTTCCCGCAGTTCTCTGAACATGGCCTGCTGCGGTGATTCACCTCGCTTGATTCCGCCTTGCGGAAACTGCCAGGCGTGTTCTTTGATTCGTTTGCCCCAGAAGACCTCGTTCTGGTCATTGACCAGGATGATGCCGACATTGGGGCGGTAGCCTTCGCGATCGAGCATTGCCGCACCCATGATCTCTTACAATGCGATCGATTATATCGGCAGGTGGCCGCCGCTTGCAGCCCCTTTCATCCAACCCCTGGGTAGCCTGCACTGCCTGTTTGAGCCTACCGTCCATCCCTACTGCGGCCGCGCCGCCCATCGCCATGAGAGCAACCCGTTTTCACATCGCAACCCTCAAGGAAGCCCCCTCTGACGCCGAGATCACCAGCCACCGGCTGATGCTCAGAGCGGGACTCATCCGCAAGCTCGCCGGCGGCATTTATTCCTACATGCCCATGGGTTTGCGCATCATTCGCAAAGTGGAAACCATCATCCGCGAGGAGATGAACCGCGCGGGCGCCATTGAGCTGCTGATGCCGGTCATCCAGCCGGCCGAACTGTGGATGGAGACAGGGCGCTGGGATAAGTACGGACCCGAACTAATGCGGGTGAAAGACCGGCATGGTCGCGATTTCATTGTCCAGCCCACCTCAGAAGAGGTCATTACCGATATCGCGCGCCAGGAAATTCGCAGTTATCGGCACATGCCCAAAAATTTCTATCATATTCAGACCAAGTTTCGTGACGAGCGACGCCCGCGGTTTGGCGTCATGCGGGGGCGCGAGTTCACCATGAAGGACGCCTACTCCTTCGACCGTGATCGTAACTCAGCACTGGCCAGTTATCAGGCCATGTACGAGGCCTACAGCGCCACCTTCAGCCGCATGGGCCTGCGCTTTCGGGCGGTGGCTGCCGATACCGGGGCTATCGGCGGCTCGGCCAGTCATGAGTTCCAGGTCATCGCTGATACCGGCGAAGATGCCATCGCCTATTGTCCCGACACCGATTACGCGGCCAATATTGAATTGGCTGAGGCGGTATCGCTCATCGCGCAACGCGGGCAGGCGACGCAGCCGCTGCAAAGGACCGCCACGCCGGCGCGTGCCCGCTGCGAGGATGTGGCTGAATTGCTGGGCCTTCCTCTCGAGCGCACAGTCAAATCGCTGGTGCTGGCGGTGGACCATCGCGAAGCGCCCAAAGATGGCGATGACACGGGCGGACGGGGTCGCGTCGTGTCCACTGATATCTGGCTGCTGCTGGTACGCGGTGACCACGACCTCAACGAGGTCAAAGCCGGCAAGGTGCCGGGCCTGGAGGGCTTCCGCTTTGCCACCGAGGCTGAAATCGTGGATCACTTCGGGACACCCCCGGGCTATCTGGGTCCCATCGGCACCCGTAAACCCGTCCGCGTGGTGGCTGACCGTACCGTCGCCAACATGAGTGACTTCGTGTGCGGGGCCAATGAGGCCAATTTTCACTTCACCGGCGTGAACTGGGGCCGCGATCTGCCTGAGCCCGTCGTGGCAGACATCCGCAATGTCCGCGCAGGCGATCCGTCCCCCGACGGCGGCGGCACGCTGGCCATTCAACGGGGCATCGAGGTGGGCCACGTGTTCTACCTGGGCACCAAGTATTCGGCAGCCATGAATGCCAACTTCATTGACGAAGATGGGGTGGCCAAACCCATCGAGATGGGGTGCTACGGTATCGGGGTCACACGACTGCTGGGCGCCGCCATCGAGCAGAACCATGACGAGCGCGGCATTATCTGGCCACGCTCTATTGCGCCCTTTGAAGTGGTCATCACCCCGCTGGGTATGGACCGATCCACGGCGGTACGTGAGGCGGCCGAGCAGCTTTATGCGGCCTTATGTGCCGCCGGCGTCGACGTGCTGCTGGACGACCGCGGCGAGCGCCCCGGCGCGATGTTTGCCGACTGGGAGCTTATTGGTGTGCCACTGCGCATCACGGTCGGTGAACGCGGTCTTAAAGAGGGCAAGGTCGAACTGCAACCACGTCGGGCCCGCGAGCCGCAACTGGTCGCCCTGGGTGAAGCCGCTGCGACGGCAACAAGCCTTCTGGCGCAGTGCTGAGTCGAGTCGCACACCCGTGGCCGCAGACCAACCATGAGTGCGGCCAGGCTTGGCATGCGGTGCGTAACCGACGTGCTTGAGATGGCTGCGTCAGTCAACGCCTATAGGCTGGCCAACACCTTGCCTGGGTTCATGATGCCCTGGGGGTCGAGGGCATCCTTGATACGGCGCATCAGCGCCATCTCGACCGGCGACTTGTACCGGGCGGCCTCATCACGGCGAAGCTGGCCCAGGCCGTGTTCAGCCGAAATCGAACCACCGAAGGCCACGACGGCATCGTGTGTCACCCGGTTGATGTCGGGTTGCAGCGCGAGGAAGGCCTGCTCGTCGGTGGACCCGACGGGCGGCGACACGTTGTAGTGCAGATTGCCATCGCCCAGATGTCCGAAAACCACCATGCGTACACCGGGGAAATGTCGCGCCAGTTGGGCATCGGTATGCTCGACAAAATCGGCAATACGCGAGATGGGTACCGAGATATCGTGCTTGATGTTCTTTCCCTCGGCCGCCTGCGCTTCCGAAATGTTTTCACGCAGAGCCCACATCGAGCGCGTCTGAGCAATGGACGCGCTCACCGCCGCATCACTGATCAGCCCGGCTGTGACCGCCTGCTCGAGCAGCGCTTCGATCTGCTGTCGGGCATGCGCCTCATCGTGCGCGTCAGAGCATTCAAGCAGCACGTATTGCGGGCTGGGCGTTGTCAGCGGCAGGCGACACTGCGGGAAGTGTCTGAGCACCAGCTGCAGGCACAGCTCGGACATAAGCTCAAAGGCTGTCAATGAGGCCCCCAGCCTCTGCTGTGCCAGTTCGACAAGCCCCAGGGCAGCCTTGGGCGACTCAAGGGCGACAAAGGCGGTGAGACGCGCGGCAGGCATCGGGAACAGCTTGAGCGTTGCCGCCGTGATGATGCCCAGCGTACCCTCGGCGCCAATGAAGAGGTCGCGTAAATCGTAGCCCGTGTTGTCTTTGCGCAGGCCCCGCAGACCATCCCAGAGTTCGCCCTGAGCGGTGACTACCTCAAGCCCCAGGCACAGCTCGCGGGTGTTGCCATAACGAAGCACCTGAACACCACCCGCATTGGTCGACAGGTTGCCACCGATGGTGCACGACCCCTCGGCTGCAAGGCTGAGCGCGAACAGACGGTCATGATCGGCGGCCGCCCGCTGCACCTCAGCCAGCACGCAGCCGGCCTCGACCGTCAGCGTGTTATTCATGGTGTCGATGGCCCGAATGCGCTTGAGTCGCGCCAATGACAGCACCAGCGCGTGGCCCGAATCATCGGGCGTTGCGCCCCCGGCAAGCCCAGTGTTGCCACCCTGTGCCACAACGGGAACACGATGGGCCGCGCACCAGCGAACCACCGAGGCCACGTCGGCAGCGCTATCGGGCTGCGCCACCGCCAACGCACGACCGATATAGCGCTTACGCCAATCGGTGACGAAGGGCGCCATCTCGGTCGGATCCGTGATGAGTCGCCCGGAAAATGCAGCACTCAACCCAGTCAGGGCGCCAGCGGGCAGGGCACTATCATTCATGGATGCTCCTAGCGCATGCCCGGAAACGCGCCGCGCAGCCCACGCAGCATCTTGGCCATGCCGCCACCGCGCATTTTTTT
>JBIKMC010000209.1:0-6147 GCA_044359405.1 Burkholderiaceae bacterium | reverse complement strand
GGCGACCATCAACACCTCTATTCTCGGCCTCGATGAAGTCTGCGGGTTTGTGCTGGCCGTGGGTTCGGCCTGGGGCTTTGCGCATGCGCTGGCGGTCAAGGCCCACGTTCGAATCGATACGTTGTACCTGGTACTGCCGCTGCGCTCTCGGCCTTGGCTGGATCTGGCCGCGCTGCTTACGCTGGGCGGTTTTTCCGCTGCCCTTCTATACCGCGCTTCAGAACTTCTGTTTTTGTCAGTCAGTTTCGGCGCTCGTTCGATGTCGCCGCTGCAGATACCGCTCTGGATTCCCCAATCGCTCTGGGTGCTGGGTCTGCTCGTCTTCTTTGCGATGGTTCTCTTGTTGACGATCAAGCTGTTGGCCCTGCTGGTATCTGGACAGACCGACCAGATTACGCGGCTGGTTGGCATGGATGTCATTGAGGCCGAATTGGCCAGTGAAATTGAAGACGTCGCCCGGCGGCGCGGCTCACCCGGAAACTGAGATGGTTGGCATCGTACTGCTCATCCTGTTGTTTCTCCTGGCGATTGGACTTCCGGTAGCAGCGGCGCTGGGCAGCCTTGGCTTTGCAGTCGATGCGCTCTTTTCGACCATGCCCCTGGGACGTGCGCTGGGTGAGATCGCCTGGACTTCCTCCAATGGGTTCCTGCTGCTGAGCATTCCGCTCTACGTCATGCTGGGCGAGCTGCTGCTGCGGTCGGGCATGGCCGATCGCATGTACGAAGGCATGAGTACCTGGCTTTCATGGCTGCCCGGTGGTCTGATGCATTCAAACATCGGCGCTTGCGCCGCGTTTGCTGCTACCTGTGGGTCCAGTGCGGCAACCGCCGCCACGATTGCAACCGTGGCGATTCCACAGGCCGAGAAACACGGCTACAGTCAGCGACTGTTCCTGGGCTCGCTTGCCTCGGGTGGGACGCTTGGCATTCTCATTCCACCGTCGATCAACATGATCATCTACGGTGCGCTGACCGATACATCCATCCCCAAACTTTATCTGGCGGGTATTGTGCCCGGCTTGCTGTTGGCGGGTTTGTTCATGCTTACCGTGCTGATCGCCTGCGTGCTGAAACCATCCATGGGCGGCACGCGGCTGAAGTATTCATGGGGAAGTCGTCTGCAGGGTCTGCTTGATCTGCTGCCGGCGTTGGCTATCTTCCTGGTGATCGTGATTTCAATTTACGGCGGATTTGCCACTGCGACTGAATCAGCGGCCCTGGGCTTGATGATGGCGCTGGTGCTGGCGGCGATGCGCAAACGCCTGTCAGTGGCCATGTTTTTGCAGGTCTTCGAAGGAACGGTCCGTACCACGTCGATGATTATGCTGATCATCGTGGCCGCGTTTTTTCTGAATTTTGTGCTTGGGGGCGTAGGTGTGACGGGCAAGGTCAGTGCCTTCGTCACCAGTCTTCAGCTATCGCCGTATGAACTGTTGTTGGCCGTGGTGGTGTTCTACATCGTGATCGGTTGCTTCATGGAAACCCTGTCAATCATGGTGACGACCCTGCCATTTGTAGTTCCCCTGATGGTTCAGGCGGGCTTTGACCCGGTCTGGTTTGGCATTGTGTTCATCATCCTGATCGAAATGGCGCTGATCACCCCCCCCGTAGGGCTTAACCTGTACGTGATTCAGGGTGTGCGACGGGGCGGTAGTGTCGCCGATGTCATGATCGGATCACTTCCGTTCGCGCTTGCCATGCTTTTTCTGATCGGCCTGCTTAGTATTTGGCCGTCTATCGCGATGTTTATGCCCAATATGGCCGGTTGATCGGACCTTGAGCGAGCACCAACGAGGTCAGATGGATCGTGCCGCGGCGTCCTGAGGGTCTGCCGGTATGCTGGAGGCCAGCGACTCATACAGGTAGCCCACGAAGCGGGCACGCGTGTGCTCGGTGTGGTCCGCTGCCACCCGCTCGGCAGCTTCGGGGTCGCGCGATGCAATGGCCTGAATCATCAGTCGGTGCTCATTGACGACTGAGTCAACGAATCGCTTGTAATCCTCTGCCGAAAGGTAATAGCGCGGGTTCAGGGTGAACCGGGCGATGCGCAGCCCCTCATCCAGCAGACGGCGGTAGGACTCTGCGACCAGCGTGTTTCCACAGGCTTCAGCAATCAGGGCATGAAATTCATGGTTGCTCAGCACCATCTGATCGGTGTCTGCGGATGCGCTGGAGGATTCGAAGCGCTCGCCGGCCGCCTTGATGGTTTCAAGCTGGCGTTTCGAGCAGCGCACCGCAGCCCAGCGCGTGACGGCGCGCTGTATCAGATCGACGCCCTCGAGATAGTCCTTGATGCGAGCCAGATCAAGCGGAGCGACGCTTGCACCGCGGTTGGGAAGCACAGTGACCAGCCCCTCGGCTTCAAGCCGTATGATGGCCTCCCGAACCGGGGTTCTCGATACCCCCAAGGATGCGACAAGCTTCGCCTCATCCAGACTGGCACCTGGTGCAAACTCAAGCGAAAGTATGTTTGCCTTCAGGGCTTCGTACACCCGTTTGGCTTCTCCACCGCGGCGTGCGTTGGCGGCCTGCGAACTGGGTCGCGGCGAATCGTCGGCGCTTCGTCGGGTCGACGATGCGCCGGTGATTTTTTTGCCGGGTACTGGCTTTCGAGAAGGAGACTTTGGCATTTCGGCGCTACGTTCGGAAATACAAGGCGTTGAGCTTGGTCGTCAGATTTTCTCGATGACCAGCGAGAGATCTTAATTAATCAATCAATGCCCCGCCCATGTGAAAGGGGAAGGGCCCCTCAAATTCTCCGACGGGTCGGGTATGGCTGATCAGTCCTGTTCCGGGCGCCCAGGCATGAATACGAAAGCCACCGGGCTCGAGATTCCACTGCGAGGCAGCCTCTGGATGCAGGTCAAGGACCACCTGGTGAGCGGGAGCCGGACTGGTACTGGCGATGGTGCCCGCGAAGCGCACATCAATGGCGCGATGCAGATGCCCACAGATGATGCGCTCGACGTTGGGATGACGTTGGACAATCTGTCCAAGCTCATGCGAGCCCGACAGCAGGCCGATCTTGTCCATGTGTCCGATCAGCGTTTGGAACGGTGGATGGTGCATGGCGATGACCACCGGGCGCTGGCGCACGCGCTCCAGCTCGGCCTCCAGCCACGAAAGCCGCGTATCGCATAGTGCACCGTGGCTTTGCATGGGTACGGTCGTGTCCAGCGCGATCAGCTGAATGTCGCCAACCGGTACGCTGTATTGAATGTGACCTTCGTTGCCGAGGTACTCATGCTCAGGAAATGAAGCGCGCATGCCGCCTGGGTCATCATGATTGCCCGGCAGCATATAAATCGGGCAGTCAAGCGGCGCGAGCAGTTCACGCAGATGGGCATACTCCTCAGGTCTACCGAAATCGGTGAGGTCGCCTGTGAGTACAACGGCCGTCGGTTGTTGCGGGCAGTCCTTAACAGTGTTGACGGCCTGACGCAGATATGGAGCAGTGTCGAGTCGACCGTAGGCAAGCCGACCAGGTTCCCTAATATGCAGATCGGTGATCTGAAAGAGCAGCGTGCTCATTCGTCTTCTCCGAAAATCATCAGACGTTCGACATCAATATTGAGGCTGACGGCATCGCCGACTGACAGCGCGCAATCTCGCGGGGCATCGATTTGCAGTGTCAGGCCGTGGCGATCCTGAACCAGCAACTGCGTTCTATCGCCCAAAAAGGTACGCGAGCTGACCCGGGCATGGTGTGTCTGCGCGTTGGCTGCGCTGACACCGATATCTTCGGGGCGTATGAAGGCGAATTTCGGCGTTGTGATATCCGATCGATTAAGCGGTAGCCAGGCATCGGCAATTCTGACGGCGGCAGTATTGCCCGAGGGCATCGCATGAATGGGCAGGCGATTGACCCGCCCCAGAAAACTGGCCACAAACGGATGGCTGGGTTCGCGGTAGAGTGCCTCGGCGCTACCCACCTGCACCACGCGGCCGGCGCGCATGACCGCCAGCCGGTCGGCGATCGCCATGGCCTCATGCTGGTCGTGGGTCACATGAATGGCCGTGATGCGCAGACGTCTGAGCAACTCGGCCAGTTCATCGCGCAGCGACTCTTTCAGTTTTGCGTCGAGCGCGGTGAGTGGCTCATCGAGTAGCAAGACCTTGGGGCGGACCGCGATGGCCCGCGCGAGGGCCACCCGCTGCCGCTGTCCGCCCGATAACTCGGCCGGACGCTTGCGCTCCAGCCCGTTAAGCCGCACCAGA
Source organism: Burkholderiaceae bacterium (assembly GCA_044359405.1). Lineage (GTDB taxonomy): Bacteria > Pseudomonadota > Gammaproteobacteria > Burkholderiales > Burkholderiaceae_E > SYIM01. Next base: position 1,929 of record JBIKMC010000209.1, on the reverse strand, counting down.
TCAATCAACTCGCCCACGCGCTGTCGGATGTCCTGATCGGCGACACCACGGATGCGCAGGCCGTAGCCGATATTGCCGGCCACACTCATTTGCGGAAATAGCGCGTAGTGCTGAAACACCATGCCGATTTCGCGCCGCTCGACGCTCAAGGACACGACATCGCGATCGCCAAAGCGCACGCTGGCACCGGCGTCGGGTGTTTCAAGCCCTGCCACGATACGCAGCAGGGTGGTTTTGCCACAGCCAGACGGGCCCAGTAAGGCCAGGACCTCTCCGGCTTGAATGTCGATATCGGTAGGCAACAGGCCACGCGTGCCGTCCGGGTAAGTCTTGGCACAGTTGCGGATATGAACGGTTGTTGCTTCAGCTTGCATAACGTTTTTCGGTGATGTCGGCGGCCAGCTGCAGCAACCACAGCATGGGCAGTACGACCATGAGAAATACCAGGGTGTAAGCCGACCCGACTTCGATGCGCATCGATGCATAACTGTCGGCCAGACCGACCGGCAGAGTTCGGGTCAGGGGCGTGTGCAGCATCCAGGTCAGATTGAATTCGCCCACTGAAAGCGTGAACACCATAAGGCTCGCACCCGCAATGGCCGGAAGGACGGCGGGTATCAAAATGCCCAGAAAACGCTGGCCGAAACTTGCGCCCAGCGTGGATGCCGCTTCTTCAAGGGCGATCAGCTCGCGTCGACGAAACGCTGCGGCGACGGTGCGGATCATGAACGGGAAGGTGAACACCATGTGCCCCACCAGTACGAACCAGAAGCTTTGTCGAAAGTCGCGCATCTGCCCGTAAACCAGGATCAGCGCGAGGGCCGTGGCCAGGCCCGGTACGGCGACGGGCAGGGTGAGAATCTCTTCAAACCACAGGGCCAGCCTGTTGCGTGTACGCGCCAGCGCGTAAGCACAGGGCACACCCAGCAGCATATTGCCCAAGACGGTACCGCCAGCAATCAACAGTGAGGCGGTCACTGTGCCGCCATAGCCTTCCCACACCTCGATCAGCCAGCGCAGCGTGAATCCGCTGCGCCATCCAACGCTGTAGTTGTTGACCAGACCGACGGAAACGGAGAGCAGGATCGGCCCCAGCATGAAGAGGGCCATGAGCACGGTCAGCACCAGCAGAATCGGCGAGTGCGTTGATGCTGTCACAGAGCCTCTTACCTGCCCCATGTCAGACCCCGACCGCCGAGGTTCCGCCCAGCTTGCGTGCAATCGCCAACGCAGCCCAGGTCACCAGACCCAGCGCAATTGATAAGGACGCCGCAAGCGCGAAATTGGCGTAATTGGTGAACTCGTCGTAAATAGTGATGGGCAGTACCTCGAACTTGCTGGCCAGCGTGAAGGCCGTACCGAAGGCGCCCATGGCAGTGGCAAACACAATCGCCCCGCAGGCGAGAGTCGCAGGCGCAAGCTCAGGCAGCCAGACGTCTCGAACAATGTGCCAGCGTGACGCGCCCAGCGAGCGCGCAGCCTCTTCGAGGGCATGATCCATGGATTCAGCGGCGGCCGCGTAGGATGCGATGGCGCGTGGCAGCGAGAAATACAGGTAAGCGAGAAACAGTCCCAGTAAGCCGTAAGCAAAGGTCCAGCGGCCCAGCCCCAGACTGTCGGCAAGACTGGCAATGGCACCTTGCCGGCCGCCCAGCAGGATGACGAAAAAGCCCACGATGACGCCTGGAAATGACAGCGGCAGGGTGAGTACCGACAGCAGCAGCTTGCGGCCCCTGAAGCGGGAGCGGGCCAGAAAAATGCCAACGGCCGCGCCCAGCACCAGCGTGAGCAGCGTTACCGACACCGACAGCACCAGGGTGTTGAGCAGACTGGCAAGGTACTTGGACTCAGTCAGTACGGCGAAGTAAGTCTGCCAGCCTTTTGAAGCCGGCAGACTGATCAGCCGTGCAATGGGCAACAGCCAGAACG
>JBIKMC010000445.1:0-6178 GCA_044359405.1 Burkholderiaceae bacterium | reverse complement strand
CTTAGCTGCGCAAAACGGTTATGGCTCCGTGTTGATTCCACAGCACAACTGCCTCACCTTTACCTCCGCAAGTGACCTGGAAGATCTCTTGAGCGACACAGCGTACCTAAGGGCGGTAGGACCAATCCTCGGGAAAAACTTACGCGACGAGTACGACTCCCACTGGGGCTCCACCATGATCCGAAATAGGTTCACTCAGAGCATCCAAACAGATCAAGTGGGCTTTCTTGAGGCGCCCAATCGCCAAACCCAACCCTCCACCCAAAATCTCGCCCTAAGCTATCAACTGCAGGTCTACGAGTCCATGCTCGAGTTACACCGCACCCACGAAGAGATCGAATTGATTATATCGGGAAAAAATCGCGAGCTACACCGAGAAAACCTCGCTGATTTACCGCGCCTAAAGACCATAGAAAACATAGCTTCCGGAAACCCTTCTAGCGATCTACGCGTTTATATAACGGAAAAGGAAACCGGAGAACCCGAACTCTTTCGAGTCATCTGAATCACCGCGCTATGATTCTACAGATGCAAAACTTCGCAAACCCATCGTTTGGAAGAGTTGACAATCAAATTGAACTGTTCCGGATTTTAGTGGCAGCTGAAGCATAAGACGATGGCTTCCAAGCGAGAGCGTGGGGGTATGCCCAATCCGCATTGAGCGCCGTTAAGACCATTTATAGGGGGTCTGGTTATGATTATCGCGCGTAGTCCACTGCGCATCACTTTAGGCGGAGGGGGGACCGATCTACCTTCTTACTACCGGGACCATGAAGGGTTTCTAGTATCCGCAGCGATTGATAAGTACGTGTACGTTACAGTTATACGGCCGTTCACCGAAGGCATCTACCTCAAGTACTCACAGCTTGAACATGTGGAGCAAATTGCTCACGTCAAGCATCCCATAATCCGCGAAGCGTTGCAATTGCTAGGATTTAAAACCCCACAGATTGAGATTACTGCCTTAGCAGATATTCCTGCCGGCACAGGACTTGGCTCCTCGGGCAGTTTTACCACTGCGCTGATCAAGGCCTTGTATACGCACCGGAAGCGCCATCTGCACCAAGAAGAATTGGCCGAGCTCGCTTGTGAAATCGAGATTGAAAGACTGGGCGAGCCAATTGGCAAGCAGGATCAGTATATTGCTGCTGTCGGTGGGGTTACTTGCTTTTCGTTTCACAAAGACGACAGAGTGACAGCCCAGCCACTGGGCATCAGCATGGACACGATGTTTGATCTCGAAGACAACCTGCTTCTTTTCTTTACCGGTTTTTCTCGAAGTGCGAGTGGAATCTTGAGTGACCAGAAGATAAAGTCCCAGCAAAACGATACCGACATGCTGAACAACCTGCACTATGTGAAAGACTTGGGCTACCGCAGCCGGGATGCTTTGGTCAGTGGCGACACACAATTGTTTGGCGAGTTGATGCACGAGCACTGGGAGCACAAAAAGCGCCGCTCGGGGGGCATAAGTAATCCCAAGATTGATGAGTGGTACGCGTTGGGCATGAAAAGCGGTGCGGTGGGCGGAAAACTGGTGGGTGCCGGTGGTGGTGGCTTTCTTATGTTTATGGCACATGACCGCAATTCACTCCGTCACGCCATGGCACGCGCAGGCCTGGCAGAAGTGCGCTTCAAGTTCGACTTTGAAGGCACCAAGGTAGTTTTGTCATCTTGAGCGGGATTAATTGTCTGTTTCCGGTTGCGATTTTGGCTGGTGGCTTAGCGACGCGGCTGCGCCCTGTCACAGAACGCATACCAAAAGCCTTGGTCGAGATCGCTGGGAAACCGTTTATTGCGAGACAATTGGAGTATTTGCGTGCGCAAGGTGTGCGCGACGTGGTGCTATGTGTGGGCTACCTTGGCGCGATGATTCAGGATGTTGTTGGTGCCGGAGAGTTTTTTGGTTTGCAGGTACGCTATTCGTTTGATGGTTCCGCGCCTCTTGGAACCGGTGGTGCGCTAAAGAAAGCGTTACCCGTTTTGGGTGATCATTTTTTTGTGCTGTATGGAGACTCTTACCTGCCGGTAGATTTTTTAGAAGTGCAGGAAGCGTATCTCCGTAGTGGTCAACGCGCGATGATGACTGTTTTTAAGAACGGAGACCGTTGGGATAAAAGTAATGTACTGTTTATTAATGACCAACTCATTGAATACAACAAGAGCACACCACGACCGGAGATGAGGTACATTGACTACGGGCTAGGGCTTGTATCAGCCAGCGTGTTCGCCCCCTACCCCGCTGAGGGTGCATTTGACTTGGCATCTGTCTACCAAGACTTATCGGTTAGAGGACACCTCACAGGCTGGGAAGTGCATCAGCGTTTCTACGAAATTGGATCCCACAACGGCTTAAAAGAGGCTCAAGAATATTTTTTAAACAAGGAAAAGGTATGAGTTATGCAGCGCAGCATCTCAAAGAGGCGATCGAGATCATACAGAAACTGGATGTGGCTGCAATCGAAGAAATGGTTGACTTGCTTGCGACAGTAAAGGCGGACGAGGGTAGGATTTTCTTTCTGGGAGTTGGCGGCAGTGCCGGCAATTGCTCGCACGCTGTAAATGACTTCCGCAAAATTGTGGGCATCGAGTCATATACACCCACTGACAACGTCTCTGAGCTCACCGCACGCACCAACGACGAAGGTTGGGCCAGCGTCTTTGTGGAATGGCTCAGGGTCAGCAAACTGCAGGCAAAAGATGCATTGTTCATTTTCTCCGTCGGCGGCGGTAACCTAGAAAAAAATATCAGTCCCAATCTTGTCGAAGCCATCAAGCTGGCAAAATCAATCGGTGCCAGGGTTACAGGAGTGGTGGGTCGCGATGGTGGCTACACTGCTCAAGCTGCTGACGCATGTGTGATTGTGCCTACCGTCAACCCGGAGACCATTACCCCTCACTCGGAGGCGTTTCAGGCTGTAGTTTGGCATTTGCTGGTGTCACACCCTAAGCTCAAGGTCAATCAGACTAAATGGGAGTCTGCGGGGCAACAAGGCCGCATTACACAATGAGATCTTTGCAGAAGGCGGTCTTTTTGGATAGAGACGGGGTCATAAACCGAGCCGTTGTGCGCGATGGTAAGCCCTATCCGCCAACTCAATTGGTGTCCTTGGAGGTCCTACCCGGCGTACCTGAGGCCATGCAAGCTTTACACGAAGCCGGTTGGTTATTGATTGTGATTACCAACCAGCCCGATGTCGCGAGGGGAACCACAGCGCGAGCTGATGTGGAGGCTATCAATGAGTATTTACGGGAGTGCCTTCCTATTGATGAATTCCGTTCCTGTTATCACGACAGCCGTGACGGGTGCAATTGCCGAAAACCTTTGCCAGGCGCCCTATTCGCTGCGGCGGCAGAGCATGGAATTGATCTCTCTGCTAGCTACATGGTAGGCGACCGGTGGCGTGATACTGAAGCAGGCGAGCGTGCAGGCTGTAAGACTATCTTTATAGATTACGACTATGCGGAAAAGCGGCCAGAAAAGTTCAGTCACCGTGTGCGGAATCTGAGGGAGGCCGCAGAGATAATTCTGGGAAGCAAATATGAAAAAAATTGAAGACCTCAAAGTGCAAATTTTTGCAGATGGCGCGGATAAAGCCGGCATGCTGGAGATGTATGGAAAGCCTTATATTCAAGGCTTGACAACTAATCCAACGCTTATGAGGAAGGCGGGAGTCGCCGACTACCGTGCTTTCTGCAGAGATATTCTTACTCAGATAAAAGACAAGCCACTGTCCTTCGAGGTGTTCTCCGATGACCTCGCCGAGATGGAGCGTCAAGCTATGGAGATTGCCAGCTGGGCCGATAACGTGTACGTTAAAATTCCGGTGACTAATACGGAGCAGCAGACTTGCTACACCTTGGTTAAGACTCTGAGCGCAAAAAAAGTCAAAGTGAATGTAACGGCGATAATGACGCTGACACAAGTTCGGGATGTTGTCAGCGCTCTAAATCCGGATGTACCCAGCTATGTCTCAGTATTTGCAGGAAGAATTGCCGACACAGGCCGCGACCCTCTGCCGATCATGGCCGCGGCGGTTGAAATGTTGAAAATTGCTCCCGCAGCGGAGTTGATCTGGGCCAGTCCGCGCGAACTACTGAACATCTTCCACGCTGATGATGTGGGCTGCCATGTGATCACTGTGACGAATGACATTCTGAGGAAACTATCATTGGTGGGCTATGACCTTGACACCTATTCGCTGGATACCGTGAAGATGTTCTACAACGATGCCCTGGATGCCGGATTTAGGCTGTAAGCGATTGAAAACTGTAACCGCGAATTGAGATTTATGAGAGACTCAATAGGGTATCCGGAATTTTGTGTGCGAGACATAACATGACGGAAAGGAGCATGTATGCCAAGCAGATAGACGACAAAGGCGGCGGCGGCCGCGGCGGCGCGCATCCCGACGATACCCAAATAAGTGATCGACCAGTTCGTGAGCGGGCCGATGAGCGCGGAGGCGGTTCACGATATCTCGATGGCCTTCAAAAAGGCACTTATCGAGCGACCGCTGGGTGCGGAGTTGTCGCACCGCCTTCGGCCAAGATCGCCATGATTAGGCTCTCCGTGAACTTCAACTTCCTCATCACCTCTCCTACCTGAAAGGGGAGTCTCCATCTTCATGTTGTCCACCACAAGGGGGGGCTTACGGTTGGATGCGGCGAGATGAATATTGCAGGGCCGACTCAGTAATGCTGTGCGCGCGGTCGTAAGTCTATGCCGCTATGATAGGCGCTGTTAAAATCGCTGAGCTTAGCGTCACACCGAAAACAGCAACGACAAGTTACACACGCCCAGACACCGAGAGCCGAATTATGCAGAACGAAAAAAGCCCGTTGAATACGATATTAACTATCGTTAATCACATCATAGCCCATCATCCCGTGTTAGCCCCAAGCGTCGAAACTATATGTCAAAAAATTCAGGGAAAAGGATGGTCATCCACTCTCGAATTTGAGGTAAATACTTTGCTAAGTTTTCTCGGTTATCCCCCTCGTCTTGCTGTAGATGTCGGAGGTAATCGCGGAGACTATACAGCGGCGCTCCGCCTGTTAAATTCAGAACTTGAAATACATGTTTTCGAGCCATCTAAAACAAATCATACCGAACTCTTGCAACGCTTTAAGGCTGACCAAAATATCCATATACAATCACTCGCGCTATCTGATTCAGAGGGTGAAGCGACTTTATTTTCTGATTTTTCTGGCTCAGGAGCGGGCAGCCTAACTCAAAGAGATCTAAGCTATCTTGGCATCAAATTTGATACGAAAGAGGCTGTGAAAACAAGCCGGTTTGAAAACTACTGGCGGAATGAACTGCAACGCAAACATATTGACTTAATTAAGCTAGACATTGAAGGGCACGAAATTAGCGCGCTGCGCGGTTTTGGCGAAGCAATCGGACACATTAGCGTACTTCAATTCGAGTTCGGAGGAACTTGTATTGATACTCGCACGTTCTTCAAAGACTTCTGGAAATTTTTCTCTTCTTCCGGTTTTGATATTTTTCGAATGTCGGAAGGCGGCCCAATACGCATAGATCGATATACTGAAAACTGCGAAAACTTTCTATACGCAAATTACGTAGCAGTGAATAGGGCAGTTAAGCTTACTTCACCGCAGTCCTAACGACTGATGGTCGCAGATCGGTGTAGTCGCCCCTAAAATTCCATTAAATTATTGATTTATATTGATAAATATGTATTTTTTGGCTATGGCTCGCGAACTGGACCCTAAAGGCAAGACGGTCCAAATCCATGCGGTGTTGTGTGCAGCCGGTTACAACATCCGGTGGTTGCTGCGGATGATCTTGAAAAAGGGCATTGGCCCTTTTTTTGCCTCATTTTCTCGCTCGTCGTTTCGCTCATATCGGCAATCGGTTCGTGTCGGTCACGGACGGCCAATGCCCGAGGGGGCGGATTTCAACCTGTCGTGGCGTGAAAATTAACATTTCAGGGACGACTAATTAAGAGGCAATGAGAAGAGAATTCGCTATGATTAACTTAATTGAGGAGTTTTCGAAATACGATCTCCCGAGAAAAGGGGTAATCCACGTCGGGGCGCACGCGGGCTCAGAGGTCTCCGTGTACAAACAGATCGGTTTCGAGAAAATTGTGCTGATTGAAGCAAACCCGGCGCTATGCTCAATTCTTCGGAATAAATTTGAGCATGA
>JBIKMC010000208.1:0-6212 GCA_044359405.1 Burkholderiaceae bacterium | reverse complement strand
CAATACCGCGCGCCCTTGGCCACCACAGCCTGCGCAGCTGATCCGCGTCGGGCATACACCTGAACCGGGTACCCAGCCGCAAGCAAGTGGCCGATCATGGGCGCACCCATCGCGCCAACACCCACAAAACCCACGGTGGGCAAGGCCCGCGATCCGGGGGCCGACTCGGGACCATTCATCAATGAGCTCCGGCGAAAGACAGTGACAGCACTATGTGTTGGCAAGCAGCGCCCGGCGTCAGGCGCGGCGGAAACATTACAGTCCCAGCGCCTGCGGCAGCCAGAGCGTAATGATCGGAAAAGCGATCAGGGCCGCCAATCGGAACAGATCTGCGACGATGAAGGGCATGACCCCTCTCCAAATGGCCGTGGTGGGCACATCAGGCAGCATGCTGCTGAGCACGAAGATGTTCATACCAACCGGTGGCGTGATCAGGCTGATTTCAACGACGCACACAATCAGAATGCCAAACCAGATGGGGTCAAGCCCCAGATGCATGATCAGCGGAAAGAAAATCGGCACTGTCAGCAGCAGCATGGAAAGCGACTCCATCGCCGTGCCCAGCACCACGTATATCAGGCAAATGACGATGACCACCGCCATCGGCGAAATGTTGAACTGCTGCACGAAGGCCTGCAGATCATTCGGCATGGAGGTGAAGTTGATGAAGTTGGCGAACAGCGAGGCACCGATCACGATAGTGAACAGCATGGCTGTCATGCGGGCCGACTCCACCAGAGTTTCGGTCAGGATGCCCAGGCTTAGCTTGCCGCGCGCCCACGCAAACACAAACCCGCCCATGGCACCCACGCCAGCTGCCTCAGTGGGCGTAAAAATCCCGCCGTACATACCACCCATGACAATGGCAAACAGCACGCCCACGCCCCAGATGCTGCGCAGCGCTGCCAGCCGGCCGGCCCAACTGGTTCGTTCGCCGGGCGGTCCGAGCTCTGGGTTGCGCCGGGTAACCCACCAGGCTGCCGCGATATAAAAGCCCGTGGCCAGCGCCCCGGGAATAACACCCGCCGCGAAGAGCGCGCCAATGCTTTGTTCAGTCATGATGCCGTAGATGACCATGATGACTGAGGGCGGGATCAGAATGCCCAGGGTACCGCCCGCCGCTATTGATCCCGCGGCAAACGAGTCGGCATAACCAAAACGTCGCATCTCGGGCATGGACACCCGGGCCATGGTGGCCGCCGTAGCGATCGACGAGCCGCAGATCGCACCGAATCCTGCACAGGCAAGAATGGTGGACATAGCCAGGCCGCCGCGCTTGTGGCCGATAAAGGCATACGCCGACTGATACAGCTCACGCGACATGCCAGCGCGCGTCACCAGATTACCCATCAGCACGAACAGCGGCACCACCGACAAGGTGTACTTCGCCACGTCAAGAATTTCAGTGGCTGTCGACGAGAAGGCAGCCGGCCAGGAGCGCATCAAAGCCATGCCCACCAGACCCACCGCGGCCATGGCGAATGCGATGGGAATCCGCAGCGACATGAGCACAAACATGGCCGCAAAACCCAGCATGGCTTCGGTCATTGCGCAGCCTCCTGCTCATCCACCCCCGGCAAATGCGAATGCGGCACGCGGTGATCGGTCACCGCCAACACCAAGTGCATGATCGCAGTTGCCAGCAGCAGCAAAGCGGTCAGCACCACAAAGGGCGCAAGCTCGATGGACAACTGCGCCGTCTGATCGCCGTCCTCCATGATGCGCAACGCGCGCAGCCAAACCAGCCAGGCGGCGCCGGCCATCAAAAGCGCACAAAACACATTCGAGATGATGCCCTGCAGCTTTCGAACCGGCGGGGGAAGAAAGACGTCGAGCAGATCGAACACCACGTGTTCACCCTTGAGGGACGCCAGCGGCAGCGCGAAGAAGATTGCCCCCAGCATGAGGAGCTCAGTCAGTTCAAGGCTGCCCACAATGGATTCGCCGACAAACTTTCGTCCGATGACGTCCAAAAACGTGAGCACCATCATCGCGAACAAAGATAGGGCAGCGCCTATGCCCAGTGCTTTTTCAAGCAGCCTCATGATCTTCCCTCAAAAGGCAACGGCCGCCCAAGGGGGTCGGCCGGCCCGAATACGGCACCGGGCAGGCGACAAACACCGTGCCGCCCGGCGAACCGTGCGCACGATTACTGCAGCTTGGCGATCTCGGCGCGATACTCCTTAAGCACTTGCTCGGCATTGGCAAGACCCTTGGCCTTCGCGTCGGCGATCCACTTCTTCTCGAGGGCATCAGTTTTGGCCTTGACCTGATCAATGAACGCCTTGTTGGCCTGCGTATGTACCACGTTGTTCGCCTGCATGAAGGCTGCACCCACGCGGTCTACGCGGTCCCACGCGCGCCCGGCACGACGCGCCAGCGCTTCGCCCGACAGCTTTTCGATCGCGTCCTGATCCGCCTTTGAAATTTTCTTCCAGGCTGCCTCATTCATGGCAAATGCAAAGCTGGTGTTGTACAGACCGCCCGGGAACGTGGTGCGATGCTTGACCAGTTTTTCAAGCTTGAAGGACTCGACCGATTCGGCCGGGAAGAACACACCATCCATGACGCCACTGGACAGCAGTTCATACGACTGAGGCGCCGGCTTGAGCGTGACGTTGACGCCCATGACCTTGCCGATCTCGTTGACCATGCCACCCCCCACGCGGAACTTCAGGCCATCCATATCGGCCATGGAATTGACCGGCTTTTTGGTATTGATGATCATGCCCGGACCGTGGGTGAAGACGGCCAGCACCTTGAAACCCCGATGCTCATTGTGTTTGGCCAGGTGACGTTCATGGATACGGTGGTAAGCCACCGACGTGACCTCGGCGGAGTCACCCATGAAAGGCAGCTCGACAAACTGGGTCAGCACGTAACGGCCCGGCGTATACCCATGGACCGAAAACGATACGTCGGCCAAGCCATCGCGAATGGCGTCAAAGGTAGCCGGCGGCGCCGACACTGGCTTGGCCAGCGCGTTGCACTTGACACGACCCTGCGTGGCCTTGGTCACATCATCGCACCACTCGGCCTGCGAGACCGTCAACGCATGATTGGGCGGCACCCAGGTAGAGGTTGCCAGGGTAATCGACTGCGCACTGACCGTGCCCGAGGCCGCGGCGAACGCTCCAAGCGCAATGAGATGACGAATCGTCATGAACTTCTCCTCAACAAATTCAGGGCGGAACAATTGGATGGGCCCGGTTAGCGGCTGCACCAGCCCCGGAGTCTTTTCTCCGCCGGACAGTATAAACGCTGAACTTGGCTGCCGACGGGCACGGCCTGGACGAGCCGGCTGCGGCAAACCCGGGGCCAAAAAAAGAGGCGCACATTGCTGTGCGCCCGCAATGGCAGCAGTGCTGCCTCTCCTCCTCCTCGATACACCGAGTCGCTGACCCGCGCTTGATCTCGGACAACTTCATGTCGGTTATCGCGCCAGCCAACTGATGGGAGCGGATACTCCCGGAAAACTCGAGACATGACAAGCGATCTGAATTGAGAGATCCGCGAGAAAAACTCGTCAGCTAATGTCAGAAGTGCTTGATTTGCAAGCATTTATTTTCCATAAATGCCTGGCAACCCAGTCGGAATCAGGGTTTTCCTGATTTTGCTCGAGGGTCGGCCCCGAAAAGAGCGCACGAACAGATGTTTCAGCGCGTGCGATCCACCCAGGCAAGCATGCCCATGGCGATCACAAAGGCCGTCAGGCTGGGAGCCGCCACCGCGAGCAGCGGTGGCCAGGTATTGAGCATGCCCAGATGCGAGAACAAGCCATTGAGGAAATGAAAACTCACGCCGAGCATGATGCCGGCAAACAACTTGTACCCCACCCCTCCCGCGCGCGCCTGCAGATAACCGAACGGCAAGGCCAGCGCCATCATCACCAACACCGCAAGCGGGTACACCATTTTTTTCCAGAAAGCGATTTCGTAGCGCTCGGTGGTCTGCTGATTCTCGCGCAGATGACGGATGTAATTGAACAGGCCAAATGCCGACATTCGATCAGGCGAAATCATGAGTACACCCAGTAATCCCGGGTTCAGTTCCGACCGCCAGACCAGTTCACCAGGCGCGTCGCGCTCGGCGCTCAGCAGGGGCGTGGGGCCACGGGTCAGCAGAACTGGCAGAGGCGGGGGACTACCCGCCTGAGTGGGCTGCGCCGTCGGCACGGACACGCGCGGCGCAAGGTCGCCGTGCCGATATCGGGTCCGCACTACGCCGGATAGCTGCCAGCTGTCGGGCCCGCGAAACTCGCCCCGCTCGGCCGCCACGATTTCGGCCAGCCGCATGTCTTGATCGAACTCCATGATCTTCACCCGGCGCAACGTCGTGTCAGGCATGAGTTCACCGATATTGACGAAACGCTGTCGCACGATGGCTCCGTCGCTCCCGCGCACCGAGTCCTTGATCCAAAGCCCCGAGCGTAGCTGCCCACCCACCGCACTGCCCAGGGCGGAAAGGCGCAGCTCCTGGGCCAGACGTTCCGCAGGAGGGGCCAAGCCCTCCCCCACCAGCGCCGTGAACAGCACAAAGCCCAGCCCGACCTTGAGCAAGGCCGCGAGCGCAAGCCGCCTGCTCATTCCCGCTGCCCGCATCGCGGTGAACTCCGACTGAGCTGCGAACTGTGCCAGCGCATAGACCGTACCGATCAGCGCCGCGATGGGCATGATTTCGTAAGCACGCGAGGCCAGCCCCAGCGCAACAAAGGCAGCCGCCCCGGTGATTCCGTAAGCGCCACGCCCGACGTCGTCGAGTTCGTTGATGAAGTCAAAAAATGCAAAAAGGGCCAGAAAGCCCAACAGCACGAACCCTACGGCTGTGGTCACCTGCCCGCGCAGATAGCGGCCCAGCACTCTCATGTGGCGCGCCTTTTCAGCCAGCGGCGCCAAGGCCAGCCCGGCAGGGACAGCCGGCGCCAGAATAAGCCTGCAATCAGCAGCAACATGCCGGCATGTACCACCCACACCCCCAGGTAAAACGGCAAGCGCCCCTGTCCGATCCAGGCGCGGGTGAGCGACAAGAGGTTGTTGTAGATGACGTATAGCAGCAGGGCGACGATCAGGTTGATCGAGCGACCCAGCCTGGGATTGACCGCCGACAGGGGAAGCGCAAGCAGGGCCACGATGAATGCCGACACCGGCAGGCTCAGGCGCCAATGCAACTCGGCCAAATTGACCGGGGAGCGGTCTGTCAGCAGATCAGTCAGCGATCGGGTGCGGACCGATTCGCTGGTCACGGCGGAATCCTTCGTCTCGAGCAAAATGCCATAGCGCTCAAACTCCATCACCCGTAGCGCCGCCGAATCGCGCTCGCCGTCGTAGCGACGGCCTTTTTCGAGCACCAGAAAACGCTGGCCATCGGCCTGGGTCTCAATATGCCCACGCTGAGCCACCACCACCATCTGGCGGGTGACATCGGTCTGGGTGACGAACACGTTGCGCACCTCGGCCAGGTCTTCAGTCAGCGCTTCGACGTAAAAGACCCGCGAGCCCCCTGCCGACTCGCGAAACTGTCCCGGGCTCACGCGTGCGACGTCTTCGCGCTGCGCAAAGCGCTGTTCATACTCGATAGCCTGGCGGGTGGCCCAGGGCGCCGCCACGAACGATACCAGCGCGATCAGCAGGGCTACCGGCGTGACAAAGCTCAGTACCGGCCCCACCCAGTCGAGCAGGCTTCGTCCACTGGAAAACCAGATGACCATCTCGGAATCGCGATAGGAGCGGGTGAGCGCCATCAGGACCGCCACGAACAGCGTAAGCACCAGCAGAACCGACAGGGTGTTGATGGCACCGAATGCAATCAGAGGCAAAACGCTGGCGGTATCCACCCGGCCGCTTGCCGCCCGGCCAAGCCAGCGAATCAGCGACGTGGTGAACATGATGGTGAACAGCGTCGCGAACACGACGCCGGCGAGATTAGCAAGATCGCGCAGCAAGGCCCTCCGAAAAAGCATGCAGCGCCCGCCCCTCGCTATAATCGATCGGTTAAGTGGCCAAGGAAATGGCAATGCAATTTAGCACAAAGACCAGCGCCCCCGAGAAGACCAAAACGGGTTGCGCCATTGTTCCCGTGATCCGTGGCGAACTCTGCGGAGACGCCGCTCGGGCCATCGATCGCGCCTGCGGCGGCAAACTCTCGGCCCTGCTCAAACAGGGTGATCTGGCCGACAAGGCTGGCTCAACTCTGCTCACGCACCTGGACGGCGG
>JBIKMC010000207.1:0-6243 GCA_044359405.1 Burkholderiaceae bacterium | reverse complement strand
ACCAACACGGGTTCGATGACCAACACGGGTTCGATGACCAACACGGGTTCGATGACCAACACGGGTTCGATGACCAACACCGGTTCGATGACCAACACGGACCCGATCAGCAATATCGGTTTGCCCACCGAAGGCGGCAAGACCGGTGACACTTCGTTGGTCGGTCAGAGCCCATACCAGCCCGCGCTCACCATCATTCCGGTCAACGCCAACACGACGTTGTTCCCCGCCGACCTCGAGTTTCCGCTGATCAACTGGCAGGCACTCCAGGTCCAGGGACTTATGCCGGGTATGGTGATCAACCGACTGATCAACGCCATCGCGCTGGTGATTGACGGTGACCCGACCGATGGCCCGATTCAGCGCACCGAGGCTTGGGGTCATTTCGAGGGGTCTCGCACCTTCACGCTCAAGGCGTTCGACGCCAAACAGGCTGAGCTCAGCACCATGGATCGCAAGGTCATGGTCACGTCGGACAATGACCCAGCCGAGATCGCACTCAAGCAAATCGTTGGCGAGACGGAAACTAACTTTGACGGAACCGTCAGCGTGGATGATGTGCTTCGCGCCTACGTGAACGACGCCGACGGCTTGCCCATGTCCGATGTGCACCTGCAATGGCAGGCCGACGGAGTCGACATTCCCGGCGCGAACACGCCATTCATTGCTGTGAGCGCGCCGCTTGCTGGTCGTACGCTATCGATCCGCGCGGACTTCATCGACGGCAATGGTTATCGCGAGGCGCCGGCGGTGTCGGCCGGCTTGGTAGCACTTGGCCCCGATGCGCAGGGCGGTCTCTACCTGTCCGACACGCTGGTCGTCTTGAACGACTTCAACGCGCCCATTGCCCAGAACGTTCCGGCTGGTCCCTATGTCAGTCTGACACCGGCCCGCATGGAGGGCGGTCGCTTGCGCGCGGCCATCAGTCAGGCCAACGAGGGCGAGATCTCGGGGGCCACGCTCGACCGCGACAATCTGGCCCTCTTGCTGGACGGCGACTCCAAGACGGGCAATGTTCCCGTACTGTCGGTACCGGTCTTCATGAAGCCGCTGGGCAAGAATGTGGCGGTTCCAGGGTCCGTTAACCTGGGCGCCGATATCGCTGGCGTCCGGGTCGACATCACGCTCAACGTCGAGATGGTCGACGTCTACGACTCAAAAGACGCCTTTACGGGCATTGAATTGCGCGTAGACGGAGCGCAATCCAAGTCGGCGTTCGGCGTTTCGATGAACTTTGCTGACGGCGAGGTGCTTGGTGCCACCCGCGCGGTCAACGGCCGTGCCCTGCTTGACCTGAACATTCCCAAGCTGCTGGGCAATGTTGCTACCGGCCAGAGTCTGGTCGGTGCACTGCTCGATGGCCAGGAGCAAGTTGGGTTTGCCATCAGTTTCAATGGCATGCCGGTCTTCCAGACAGCCTCGGGCAGTGTTCAGCCACTGCAGGGCATCGACGCTTCGATTGCACTCGAATCCGACGCCAACCGTGCCCCTGTGCTCAACAGGTCCGTGGGCCCGGCTTCTACAGTGTTCGACATCGATGTCGTCGCGGGCTCGAGCATTCCGCTGGGCGGCCTTCTGCAAAACGCCAATGGCGTTACGGGCAACAACGGGATTCCGCTCATCCGGGTGGCTGATCCCAACAACGTCGGCAAAACCCCGCCAGACCTGACCCAACCAGCGCCCGCTGACTGGGACACGACAACGGTTCTCATCACCAAACCTTCACGGGGAGAACTGCTCCTCAATGGTGTCTCGGTCGAATTCCCGATGTCGGCAGGCAACCTGGGTGGCAACTTCGAGAGCTTCGGCAATCTGGTGCTTCTGCGCGTTCCCTACAACCAGCTGTCCAACCTGCAGTACCGTGCTTCCGGGTTGGCGCAAGACGGTATCGAGTCCCCCCTGCAAATGCTCATCGCCGACAACCATGGCGCGTTGTCGAACGTTTACAGCCTCAATCTCAATCATGTAGCGCCAACCGCACCGGTTCAGTACAAGCAGACTGTGGCGACGGCGACGCAACTCGAAGCCGGCAAGCTCGCGTTTCTGGGCGCCCAGGGTTCAGGCAAGATCATCGCGTTGCCCGCGAATGTCGATCTACTCCGAAAAACTGAGTCAGCCGAAGTTGCGCTCAAGGTTGGTGACGTCGTTGCCGCGTCAGATGTCATCAGTTACCGTCCCAAGGCAGGCGTCGGTCTTCCCGCACTGGACGACGTGGTCCTTCAGGTCATCGAGGCCAGCGGCAAGGTCAGTTTCCAGCGCATTGATTTCCAGAGCGACCGGCCCGTCGGCAATCCCGAGCCGGGGATGCTCGGCGTCATGCCCATCAATGGCGGCATGGTCCCCGAGAATGCGCCCATTCCCGCCGGCGGCATCAAGGTGGCCGATCTCGAAAAGTCAGACCCCAATGCCTCGTTCATGTTGACGGGCATAGATGCCGGCCTGTTCAGCATCAGAGGCAACGAGTTGTTTCTGATGAATGGCGCTACCGATCTGACCCCGGGCACCCCGCTGAACTTCGAGCAGCGCAGCCGTCTGGTCGTTCAGGTGAACGTCGACAACCCGAGCATCGGCCTTGGCGGCATGCCTGACGCGTCGCACCCGTTCGTGCTTCAGGTTGGCAACCAGCCGGATACGCTCGAGGTCGACTCCAGCAGTCTGGTCCGTTTGATTGCTCCCGAGGAAGCACCTTCTTCCCCGGAGCCGATTGATCCCGAAAAACCTTCCTCCTCGGTCTTGTTGCTCAATGGCTTCGTCGACTTCAGCGATGACATTCGCTCGCTGATTGCTGATGGCCGTTCGACCATGGCAGCCGTCCAGCTCGCCAATGTGCTGCCGCTCTTTGATGGCGACGCCAAAACCGGATCTGCGCCGAAAGTGTCACTGGCACTCAAAGACACCGCGGCAGTTGCCGAGGGCGTATTCAGCGTCAAGCTCAGCGCTGGCATCTTCGGCGAAAGCTTGGGTAACGACGTGGGGCTTTGGGCACAGCTCAGCGGTAAGCTTGAACTCAAACGGGTCTCGGACGGCGACAGCAAGACTCCCGATCCGCTCGATGCATCAATGGCTGTGACGAAGGCCAGCCCTGCGACGCTGACGCTGTATGTTGGCGAGACGCCCATTGCCTCGCGAGAGATCACCGGCGATCTGCCCAATGATCTGGTGGACATCACCCACAACGCAGGAAAAGCCAGTCTCGTGCTGGCTCTCAACCCGCTGATCGACCAGTTCGCCAGCGAACCTGTACCGCTGTCATCCTTGCAGGCCGAGGGTGTTACGGATCTCACGGTTACTCTCGTTCAGCAGGCGCTGTCCGACCGGTCGTTTGCCGATCTGGCTGCGTTCGCCGAAGACCTCAGCAGCAATGTGCCCCAGTTCAGCACCCTGTCTACCGGCAGCTTCCTGACCAAGCTGCAGGCTCTTGCCGAGGTGCCGGCCGATGCGCGCAACCTCAAACTGTCGGATGCCCTGGCTATCGCACAAGACCTGACCAATCTTAAGCCGCAGTTCGATACTGTGGGTTCCTTGCTTGCGGCGCTGCGCGACGCGGTCGACTTGCCGGCGAATTTCACCGGCACGCTCAGCCAGATCCGTCAGACCGTCAGCGGCAACGTGGTCGACGCCAGCGTGCTGCAAGATCTGGAAGATCTGGTTCGCCAGGTCGCCAATCTGCCAACCGAGCCGCTGGGCGACAAGACCATTCCTCAGCTGCTGGACATGCTTGCCAGCTCCCAGCTGTCCAAGGCACCGCTCATGTCCTTGCTGGACGACGTCGATACGGTCTTCGCAGGCCAGACCATGACGGAGGTGGTCAACGCGGTCGCCGGGGTCATCCGGCACGTGTACGGTTCGGTCCCGTTGAAGGATTTGCTGCAGCCGCAAGTAGACCCGTCCGATTCTGAGCCTGCGCCTAAGCAGAGCTACGAAGACTTCGCTGAGTCGGATGTCGTTGACGTAACGATGACGACGGCGTCGAATCCTGAGGAAACCTCGTCCGACATGCATTTCCAGCTCGCGCAGGACGACGGTGAGCAGGGTGACGCCTACCCGGGATACACGACGGTCGCGCCGCCGCACGACGGCAACGAAGGCGACGAAAAGACCGATTACCCGTACCCGACTGAGTCCGGTTACGACGGTTACAACCCGACGACCGACTTCAAAGAGGGAACGACGACGACAAATACTGGCTCAGATCCTCTGATGCTACCGACCGATCCCGACGGCGGTATGACGACGACCAGCACAACTCTGGCGGGTCTCATCGACCTCGGTCAGATCGCAATGGCCCTGGGTGGCGAGCCGCTGTTGTCGGGCTTCAGCAATCCGGTCTCGGTGTTCACGGCTGATGCACTCGCAGATCTCATTCGCGATGTGGTCACGCTCCCCGATGGGCGAATCAATCCCGTCACTCTCGCGAGCGTGCTCGAGTCCATGAATCACACGCTGTTGGCCGACATGACCAACTCGCCGATTCTCTCTATTGTCCAGAATCTGCGAAGCGGCCTGGTTGACCCAGACGTTCTGATCAACTTCGCCGCCGGTCTGATTGCAGACGGTCACGGTGAAATGGCTGGTCTGTTGGAACTGCCCGACGCGATGGGCGTCCATGCCTTCGGATCCGGTATCGACACCATCGATATCACTGTGCCGATCTTCAATCCGCAGGTGGCTCGTGATCCGTTCGCCGATCCCGTCATCAATTCGAATACGGATCCAGCGTGGTTTGACACGCCCTCGCTGGTGGCAGGCAGACCGATCGCTGAAATTGGGGCGGAAATTGGGGCGAAGCTCGTGCAGGTTGAGTCCACGGCCCTCCAGCAGACCACAAGTGGCGACGACGGGATCTGGATCGAGCAGCCCTTCGACGGACGCCTGTTGTCGTCTGCGAACTCGCCAATCGCCTTCAACAAGGGCTGGGCTTTCGTTACCGAAGGTGTTGAGCTTAATGGCCTCAAGCTTGAGGCCAACCGTGGCGACTCGGCCTACGTCCTCAAGTACGTGGTGGGCACCGCAGCTGCCAACCCGGCCGATGCGCTGCACAGCCAGAACCCGCCCCTGGTACATCGCCTGGGCGTTGAGTTTGAGCGTGACGCGGGTGTTGGCCCCGTCAGCCTGGGCCGCTTTGCGAGCGCCCCATCGCTGGTCTCTGCCGGGGTGGCAAACGAGGTGCACACGCCTGAAACTACAACGGGCTACATCCGCAGTTGGGTCTCCAGACTCGACCAGATGAACAAGATGCACAGCACCGTGCTGTACATCGACGAAGAGGGCTTCTGGAATATCGGCACAGCGCAAGGCATACCTTCAGCCAGGGACATGCATCCGGTCACGTTCAATGATGGCGGTCAGTGGATACGCGTCAATGACGACACCTTCGAGGCGACTGCCCTCGGCGCCTCGGTGGTGCTTTCAAACGCCAGCGTCACCGGTTTCGAGATCATTCTGGCCGACAACCACGAAGACAGCTTGCTCTTCACGCTGTTTACCGACTTGAACGGCTACGTGCTGGGCTCTGATCTCATGGATGACGCCGAGATCGTTGCCGCCGAACACGAGCACGGCGATGATCTCGACGACAGCGGCGCCATTGGCTCCGAACACGCTCTGCTGGCCGAGTCGGCAGACGGCACCATCAGCCTCATGGTCGACGGAGAGAATGAGCTTTATATCCAGACCCTCGCCCAAGGCATTCCGAGCAGTCCGATCCACCTCCGCTTCGACGGCGACTTTGTCGAGAGCAGTGTGCTGGAAGACGGCGAGATGTTCACCGGTATCCACGCAGGCCAGCCCTCTGGTTTCGTCATCACAGTGCAGCTGGCCGACGGCTCGCTTGCGCAATTCAGCGTGGAGGCTGACGGGGACATCATCATTGGTGAGGGTGACGAAGCCGTTGAAGAACTCGACGGTACGGGTCTTGCCGACCTTGATCCGCAGCCCGAGGCCGTTGGCGAGAGCACGCTCGAATCAAACGCTGGCGGCACCGATCTGAACCGCGACAACGATGTGCCGGTTGCTCAAGGCTGGACGAACGACATCAAGACCGGTGCGATCAAGTCGGCACTCGACTCGGCGCTAGGCACGGGCGGCAAGATCACCCATGCCGAGGCTGTCTCGATCGTCAACGTAGCCATCGGCAAGCTGTCGTCGGACAGTTCGCCGGTCGGCGCCAACATCGTGGCCGATCTGCGGATGATTGCGGCTCGTGGTGATCATGTCTTCACCTCGCCAGACCTGGCAGGAAAG
>JBIKMC010000206.1:0-6249 GCA_044359405.1 Burkholderiaceae bacterium | reverse complement strand
GCGTGTTCGTGAGTGGATACGCGTAGAAGAGCTGCAAATGCCCGATCAGGCACCACCCGAGCCACAGCCCGAGCTTAAGGCCGGGCCTATCATCATCTGCCTGGACACGTCGGCCTCCATGGCGGGAGGCCCCGAGCGGGTGACCAAGGCAATCGCGCTGGAAGTCATGCGTACCGCCGCGCGCGAGGGTAGGGCTTGCCATCTGCTTGCGTTCGGCGGCCCCGGTGAGCTGCGCGACACGACCATACCCATGAATGAGGAAGGCTTGCTGCGTCTGGCTGAGTTTGTCGCGCAGGGCTTTCACGGCGGTACCGACATTGTTGAGCCCATCGAGGCTGCCCTTAACCGGATCTGTCAGGCCGAATGGCGTCAGGCCGATCTGCTGATTGCCTCCGATGGTGAGTTTGGCGTCACTCCGGCAACGCATCAGCGGTTGACCCGAGCAAAGACAGAACTGGGCCTTAGAGTACAGGGCGTACTGATCGGTGACCGCGAGACCATCGGTCTGCGCGAGGTGTGTAATCACGTGTTCTGGGTTCGAGACTGGCGTCGCTACGGGGGCGAACACGGTCAGACCGATTCGCCGGTACACGATAAGTCCTTGACTAAGCTGTACTTTCCCAGTGCGTCCATGCGGCCTCCGAGCTGAGGCGCTCGGTCGAACTCACCGGCTTGGGGCGGGCGCCTGATCTCAATGGCTGACCTGAACAGCCGACGGGGCATCGTTGAGCCCCAGCTCAGCCGGGCGTATCATCCCAGCACGCTGAGAACAACCGTGGATGACCAAATACTTACCGAATCGCTGGCGCAGCGGATTGCCGAGCTGCAGCAGGAGCATCGCAGTCTTGACCTCATGATCGAAGGCATGGCGGGGCAGCCGCGTGCTGATGAACTGCAACTTCGGCGCCTCAAGAAACGCAAGCTGCAGATCAAGGACGCGATCGTGCTGCTCCAGATGCAGACGGTTCCAGACGTTCCCGCCTGACGCAATCTCGCCGCTTCGGCTATCCCCCTCGATCCGCGCATCCCTTGTTCAATCCATCAGCGGACTACTTCGAGCGATTGGCCCACGCGTTCGAAACGGACGGCGAGCTTGCGCGGGAAATCCCAGGCTTCACGATTCGCGAGGGCCAGCGTGCGCTGGCCCAGCGAATCGGTCAGGTCGTGGTGGATGGCGAGGCGCTGATCGCTGAGGCTGGCACCGGCACGGGCAAGACCTTTGCGTACCTCGTACCCCTGCTGCTTTCGGGCGGTCCGGTTGTCATCAGCACCGGAACCCGAAATCTGCAGGATCAGCTTTTTCATCGCGATCTTCCGCGCGTGCGCGCCGCTTTGGGTGTCAACCTGCGGGTGGCACTGCTCAAGGGACGCGCCAACTACGTGTGTCGACACCACTTGCGCCGTAATCTGCAAGAGGGTCGTTTTGACCGGCGCGAGGATATCGCCGTGCTGCACCGCATTGACCGCTTCGCATCAGTCTCGATGTCAGGTGATCGCAGCGAGGCCCCAGGAATAGCGGAGGATTCTCCGGTGTGGACTAAAGCGGTGTCCACCCGAGACAACTGCCTGGGCCAGGATTGTGCCGATTTTGGCGACTGCTTCGTGTTCAAGGCTCGACAGGCCGCGCAGCAGGCTGATGTGCTGGTGGTCAATCACCACCTGTTTTGCGCTGATCTGGCGCTTCGCGACGAGGGCGTCGCCGACCTGCTGCCCAGTGCGCGCGCGGTCGTGTTCGATGAAGCTCATCAGTTGCCCGATGTCGCCACCCAGTTCTTCGGAGCTGTCTTGAGCAGTCGTCAGCTGAGCGAACTGGCCCGTGACGTGCTGCGGATCGGGCACGCCGATGCCCGCGATAGCGCCGACTGGATGGAGCACTCACGCCTGCTCGAGCTGGCCGTGCGAGACTGGCGCGCGGCTGCAGATCGCCCAGGGCGGCATGAGGCGCAAGCGCTGGCCAGGCACCCAACGCTCGGCCGTGTCCTGAGGCAGCTGCACAGCGGGCTATCAGACACAAAAGCTGCCCTATGCGGTGCTGCTGAGCGCAGTCGCGACTTGGCCCGCCTGGCCCAGCGTGTTGAGGTGCTCGACGATTTTCTGGAGCGGTGGCTGGTGGGGCTCGTCTCGCCGGCGGACACTCGTGCCGCATCGAGCAGCCAGGGGCCTCAAGAGATTCTGTGGGCCGAACACCATGCCACGGGCGTTGCCCTGCACGCCAGTCCGCTTTCGGTGGCCGAGCCGTTTCAGCGGCATCAGCAGAGCCATGCAACCAGTTGGATTTTCCTGTCGGCAACCTTGTCGGTCGACGGCAGCTTTGAACACTTCCAGCGCAGTCTGGGGCTGGACAAGGCTGTCGCTGAGCACTGGGAAAGTCCTTTCGACTACGCGCGACAGGCTGCATTCTGGATCGCTACTGATTGCGGCGATCCGGCTGCGCCAGGTTTCTCTCATCGCATCGCGGAGGTGACCTGGCCGCTACTCAGGCGTAATCGCGGGCGCGCCTTTCTGCTGTGTACGAGCCTGCGAATGGTGACGGAGCTTGCCTCGCTTCTGGCAGAGCGGGCTCAGCGTGATCTCCCCTTGGGGCTGGAAGTGCTGGTTCAGGGTCAGGGCAGTCGCTCTGAACTGCTCGATCGATTCCGAACCGCGCAGGCCCCTATCCTGATCGGAAGCGCCAGTTTCTGGGAAGGTGTTGACGTCGTCGGCGACCAGCTGTCGCTGGTGATCATCGACAAGCTGCCGTTTGCACCTCCGGACGACCCGCTGCTGAAGGCACGAATCGAGGCAAGCCGTCGTGCGGGTGAGGACGCCTTCAGCCTGATTCAATTACCCGCTGCGGCGATGGCGCTCAAACAGGGGGCGGGGCGGCTGATTCGGTCAGAGACCGATCGCGGTCTGCTGGTGATCTGCGATGCGCGTCTACGCACGCGCGGCTACGGTCGCAAGCTGCTGCGCAGCCTGCCACCTTTCACACCCTTACAAAATCAGGACGAGGCACTCGCCTGGCTGGAGGCGGGAGATTCTAACTCGTGAGCCCAGTTGGTCTATCGCCAGACCTGCCACCAGCGCTTCTCGGCCTGGGCAGAGGCCTGCGCGCCCGCCCGCGCAAAATTCTTGTCGAGAACCCGCTTTGCGTCGTCGCGAAGCTCGGCCATGCCCAGCCGATCATAGGAATCGATGAGGATCTGGAGCGCCTCTTCAACAGCGGGGGCCTGCTGGTACTGTCTGATGACCCCTTGCGCACGGTTGGCCGCCGCAACATAAGCCCCGCGACGCAGGTAATAACGCGCGACACTGACCTCGCCCGCGGCCATCGCGTTGACCAGAAACACCGTGCGGGCGTGAGCATCCGCGGCGTATTTACTCTCAGGGAAGCGAGTCGTCAGGGTGCGAAAGGCATCGAATGCATCGCGCACGGCTTTGAGGTCGCGCTCGGCGATGTCCTGTCCGCCCATCACCGATAGGATACCCACGCGTTCATTGAAATTGATCAGCCCACGCAGGTAAAGCACGTAGTCAAGAGCGGGATGGTTCGGATACAGCTTCTGGAAACGGTCAAGACTGGCCAGTGCCAGCACCCGCTCGCCATCGCGGTAGTGCGCATAAGCGATGTCGAGCTGCGCCTGCTCGGACCAACGGCTGAACGGGTGTCTGGCCTCGAGTTTTTCAAGCAGCTTGACGGCCTGAGCAAAATTCGATACCGACAGCTCGTCCTTGGCTTCGGCATATAATTTTTCAGGGGTCCAGCCGATGGTGTGATCGGGAGGCTCGGTCGTAGTGCAGCCGCTGATGACGATTGCCAGAAAGACGCCCAGCCACAGCCGGCGCAGGCTGTCTGCGCAGGCCGAGACCGGCACGGCAGCGCGTGCACTCAAGGCGCGCAGGCTGAGCCCAACACTCAGAAAGGTTTCGCACACGGATGCAGTCATGTCGTCGATTATAGCGAAGGCCATATCCTCGCAAGGTGGCGCGAATGCCGATGATGCGCCCGATATACCCGCCGAGACGATCGAGATCGATGCGGCGGGGGGCGCCGGAGAGCGCGTCGACCGCTTCCTTGCCAGTCGGTTGCCACGCTATTCGAGGACACGGCTGCAGCGTTGGATTGACCAGGGAGCGGTGCGCTGGGACGAGCAGGTTCTGGCCTGTAGTTACCGACTGACGGGTGCCGAGCTGTTGCAGGTTGAACCGCAGCCTCTTGAGGCCGATCATGCGTTTGGCCCGGAAGCCCTGCCGCTGACGATTGTTCACCAGGACGAGGCAATTATCGTGCTGGACAAGCCTGCAGGGCTGGTGGTGCACCCGGCGGCGGGCAACTGGCATGGAACCCTTCTGAACGCATTGCTGCACCATGATCCCCAACTGACCAGCCTGCCACGTGCGGGTATCGTGCATCGGCTCGATAAGGACACCTCTGGCCTGATGGTCATTGCTCGCACTGAGGCGTCCATGCTCAGGCTGGGTCAGCAACTGGCTGACCGCAGTATGGGGCGGCGCTATCTCGCCCTTGTTTTCGGTGCAGCGCCGGTAAGCGGCCGCGTCGAGACGGCGATCGGTCGAGATCCGGGCATGCGGACTCGAATGGCCGTGGTTGATGCGCGCCACGGAAAGCCCGCCCGGACTGACTTCCGAAGCCTGGCCAGCGTGAAGAGCCCCTTTGGCATGGTCAGTCTGCTGGAGTGTCGCCTTCACACAGGCCGTACGCATCAGATTAGGGTGCATCTGCAGCACCTTGGTTTTCCCTTGGTCGGGGATCCGGTTTATGGTCGTCGTTCGGGTCTGGCTTTCGGCCGCCAGGCACTGCACGCCTGGCAGCTCGGGCTCAGGCACCCTCTGGATGGCCTTGAGCGAAGCTGGCGAGTCGGTTTGCCGGATGATTTTCAACGGCTCCTGGATCAGCTCGGCATCAAGCCGGCACAGATCGAGGCGGCTCGCGAGCGGCCTTTTCCGACCCCGGTCAAATCGTCGTGAACAAACGTGATGCCCGCCCCAATGATGATTGGCTGATTCCAGACTGGCCGAAACCCGCTGGCGTCAGGGCAATCGCGACGACCCGATCGGGCGGCGTCAGCGTCGGGCCTTTCGGAATGGCTGCAGGAGCCGAGGGACTGAACCTGGGCGCCTACTGTGGCGATGCCGCCTCGGCGGTCGTCGTGAATCGTCAGCGCGTGGCATCGTTGCTCCCCGCGCCGCCGATCTGGCTGCGGCAGGTGCACGGCACGCGGGTGCATAAGATCTGGCAGGCGCCTACGGTCGAAGAATTGCCCCAGCGGAATGACCAGGACGGGGCGGACGGGCACCTGACTGCCCTGGGCACTGGGCCCGAGGGGGACGGCCACCTGACCGGCCTGGGTACCGAGCCTGAGGCCGATGCAGCGGTGACCGATCGCCGTGGTGTGGTGCTGGCTGTACTCAGCGCCGATTGTTTGCCGGTGCTGTTGTGTGATGACAAGAGCCAGGTAATTGGCGTCGCGCATGCAGGCTGGCGCGGGCTGGCAGCCGGTGTGCTTGATGCCACGGTGGCGGCCATGCGTGAACGCCTGCCCGCGGGGGGCGACATCTTGGCCTGGCTGGGTCCGGCCATCGGACCGTCAGCCTTTGAAGTCGGTGAGGATGTATTGACCGCGTTCGAGGCAGTCACGGCGGGGGCCACGCGCCGATTCAGGGCTGGTCGCGTGCCAGGCAAGTGGTTTGCGGACCTGCCTGGGCTTGCAGTCGATCAGCTGAGCTCGTGCGGCGTGGAACGCGTCGCTACCAGTGGTCTATGCACTTTCAGCGATGCCGACAGGTTTTTCTCGCATCGGCGCGACCGCGTCACCGGTCGACAGGCTTGCCTGCTCTGGCTTGAGCGGTAAGGTGCGTGTCGGCTCGTTTGCCGGCCAGTGCTTCTTCGCCCGCGGTGCTGGATTGAGCCTGATCGAGGGAGACGTCGCCCAAGTGATCTTCCGCTGATCGCTCGGCAGCCTGCCGGTTACGGCGACGCTGTGGTGTTCCCATCAGATAGAGCAGCAGCCCCAGCGGGAATAGCCCGTACAGCACGAAGGTGGCGATTGCGGCGGTTATCGAGGTTTCCGCCGCCGCCATCAGCACGGTCACGTAAAGCCACGCGATTGCGATGATGTACATCAGTATCAAGCCGAGTCTTCGTTGACAAAAGCTTAGTACACCGGAGAATGCCCCTTCAGAGCCAGTCATTATTCGTTTGAGGTTTCCTCATGCCTGTCAATTCCAGGACCCGATCTGTGAAACGTT
>JBIKMC010000205.1:0-6265 GCA_044359405.1 Burkholderiaceae bacterium | reverse complement strand
TGCTCTGGCGGCTTTGCATTGATTTTTCATGGCTGCAAAAGTCGCTCTGATTCTGTTTGGCCTGTTCATCGGGGTGATTTTAGGCATCACTGGAATGTCGCTTAGTGTCGTCTCGCCGTTTTTTACGGAAGCAAAGGCGCTTGGTGATATTTCGAATCTTGTTGTTGCGGTCGGTGCAGTGTTCACAATGGGGTTCACTTTATGGCAGCATCAACAACAGCTTGATCGTGAAAGACAGCGGTCTCTTGCAAAAGTGCAGATTGTCGGGGCCCCCATGCAAAAAACTGTTTCGCCTGTCCCTACTGATGCCAGTATTGAGATAGAGTTTCAGTTTCTAAATACAGGTAGTAACCCAGCAGCGGAGCTAAGAATAAGGGTTTTCAGGTGTTCAATTCAAAACCCGGATTCGATGGAGATCTGCAAGGATGAGACCATGGCGAATCCGTTGTATGGCGGCCAAGGTTTTCATTGGATTCTGAAGGCCTCGTTGCCAAAGTCACTCGATCCGCGTCGATATGAAGAATTTATACATGTGCGTCTAGATTATCGTGATTCTGACGCTGATGGTGATTTTTTATTGTCAGAGTATTTCTTGAAGGTAAATATTGCCGAGGCAGCTGCCGCAAATGCTAGCAAGGCCGAGGTTCAACCGTTTAAGGCGAAGATTGCTGCAATGGTCTGAAGACGGAGCTTGGTGATCTGGATGCGGTGGGCGTCAGCCACTGGCAGCCCAGCAGGTGGACCAGCATGCCAAGCGCCTGCGCGAGCTGCTGCACGCGCCCGTCATCATCGCCCTGCCGCAGATCGCCCCAAGTGAGCGAAAGCAGCTGGTCGCGCATGGTGTGCCGTTTGTGGTTCCGGATTGCCCTCCATGGCCGAAACCAATCCTCTGGTTACCAACGTCACGGGTGAGCTTCGAAAATTTGTAACGTTGCATGGGTCACTTCATGGGATGGAATCGGTAACTTACTGGCAGTCAGCGACCCAGTTCTCCAGTTCGAGCGCTGGTACCCGCTCAAATTCCGCAACGTTGTTGGTGACCAGTACCAAGCCTTCGCTCCTGGCGTGAGCTGCAATGTGGAGGCCATTTACCCCGATGGGTTGACCGATCTTTTCAAGCGCCGCGCGGATGGCACCATAGTGCTGGGCGGCCTTTGCCCCATAAGGCAGCACTTCCAAGCGGCTACAAAAGTCCTCGATGGCCGCCAAGTTCTCATTGACACGTTGACTTTTCTCAGCGCCGTGCATCAGTTCGGCAAGGGTGATCGACGAGATGGCCATGCGACTGGCATTGGCGTTAAACGTGGCAAGTACCTCGACCGGTCGACGCTTGAGCACGTAGATGACGATGTTGGTGTCGAGCAGGTAACGCAGCATCAAAGTGCTTCCCGCTCTGTTTGCTGCTGGGAGGCACGCTCGGACAGGAAGTCGTCACTCACAGGCGGCCCGTCCAAAAAGAAGCTGTCCCAAGTTTGATCGATGGGGGCGATGATGCGTTCTTGACCTTTGACGCGTATCGCCACCTTGTGCACACCCTCGGGCAAACGGACGTCCAATGGCAGCCGGACGGCTTGAGTACGGTTGTTGACAAAGACGGTGCCGATTGACATGTTGTGCTCCTTGTGAGGACCTATACGGCAAGTGTATATGGCAGTCCGGAACCAGTCAAGTTGACCGCAGGTGGTACCTCAGGTCACCCGAATCCACTGGGTGGGGAAAATTCGGTGGCCCTTTGCCGTCAGCGACCGCATCAACGATGCAGAGGTCGGGCCGAAGCACGTCCCGCTGAGCCTACTGGGAGACTTCCAGAAGGATGTCAGCGAGTTCCTGCGCGGCTCTGCTCGGGATGTCGATCCTGCGGAGGTGCTGGTTTCAGTTGAGGATGGATCGCTGGCACTGGTGGCCTCTGGCCTGATGGCGGCCACGTCGCTCTGGGCCGACCTTGAGCGCTTGAAGTACCCTGACTCCCTGAACCTGATTGATCCCAAGCGCGCGGCCGTGGTGGAGCGCTGGCAGGCATCCGCTCGTCAGAATCCTTACCGCAAATACCGAGTTGCCGATACGACAGCAGCACGTATCGGCCTGTCGGTCGATGCCTCGACGGATTTCCGCAGGGTCGAGGAAGTCTGGGTGACTGTGGAGAAATACATCCATGGCAAGGTCCTGGATTGGGGCGGCAAGACCAAGCCGAACGTCCATCTGGAAATGAGCGATGGCACTGCCTTGAAAGTCTCGGCCACGCAGAGGCTATTGGTGCAGGAAGAACAGAACCGTCTTTACCGTTCGACGCTGCTGCACATCAGCGCCGAGGAAAATATGCTGACTGGCGCCCTGCGCAATCCTGTCCTGCTGGCATTCGAGGCCCCTACGAGTTCGGTATGAAGACGAGTATCGCGATCACGCATCGAAGCGACTGGTCATCAGAGCGCGTACATTCCCCGGTAATCCAATCCCAACTCTCTGGCATTGTCTGCCATCCGATCCAACGCACTGGCTTGCTGACGGCGGGCGGCACTTCGACGGTTGGATGCTCTCCTGTGTCCGTGGTCAGCGTGATGGCTGCGGCACGGGAATGGTCGAGCGAAGCCATGATGCAGCGCTGAGCCACCCTGACCATCTCCTTGTCTCTGGCATTCAGCGGCGGGGGGGCAACCTCCCGAACACGATCAATCATCAAGACGGATCTCGCCGAATCGCTTGGCTTCCCGCGCAAACAGCGCGTTCATAGAGGCCTGGCAACAACTGCGGAAGGACACCCACACGGACGCGGGGTGCTTGGCGAGGAAGGTGGCGACACCCTCCGCAGGATCGATTCGGGACCGGTACGCCCGCCCGTCGGACCTCTCCGATAGCCAGATCAGGTGCTGCAAACTTCTACTATGTTATAGTTCGAAAGCGATATAAGTATATATAACTTGATAGAACATGGACCCGATCAAGAATCCGTTTTCCCCCGGCGCCGGATCGCCACCGCCCGAATTGGCCGGCCGTGGGCCGTTGTTGGAACAGGCGCGTATTCTTCTCGGACGCATCCTGCTTGGAAAAGCCGAAAAAAGTCTGATGCTGACAGGCTTGCGTGGGGTCGGCAAAACGGTTTTGCTCAACGAGGTCTGGCGGATGGCGCAGGATAGTGGCTACCGCACGGTATTGATCGAAGCCCATGAGGACAAATCACTGGGTAGCCTTATGGCCGGTCCGTTGAAATCGGTTTTTTTTGAGCTTGACCGACTGTCTAAGGCGGGGGATCGTGCCAAAAGGGGCTTGCGGGTTCTGCGAAGCTTCCTCGGCAGCTTGAGGGTCAAGTTGGGCGAAGTAGACATCGGGCTGGATATTGAACCCGAGACGGGCTCTGCCGACAGCGGGGACATCGAGATCGATCTACCGAATGTATTCGAAGCGCTTGGGGAAGCCGCACGAGAAAAAGCTAGCGCCGTTGCGATCCTGATTGATGAAATCCAGTATCTGAACCACAAAGAACTGGGTGCCATCATCATGGCGATGCATCGCATGCAACAACGCCAACTGCCAGTGGTATTGTTAGGCGCTGGACTGCCAGTCTTGCCGGGTTTGGCAGGGGAATCCAAATCCTATGCTGAGCGCCTGTTCGCGTTTCCCGACGTCGGTGCATTGTCCGCAGAGGACGCACATTTGGCAATCAGCGAACCCGCTCTGGCAGAGGGTGTAATCGTTACCAGCGAGGCGCTTGCGGAAATCTACCGACTGACAAAGGGATATCCCTATTTCATTCAGGAGTGGGGCTACCAGATGTGGAACCTGGCTGAAACAAGCCCTATCGGCTTGAGCGTAGTGCAGTCAGCTGCTGGAACCGCGCGCCAGCGCCTCGATCAGAATTTTTTTCGAGTTCGCTTCGATCGGCTTACCCCGGCGGAAAAAAATTTTTTGCGCGCCATTGCCGAACTCGGTCCGGGTGCAGGTCGATCAGGCGACATTGCCGCCTGTCTCGGCGTCAAGGTCAACAGCATAGGTCCGGTAAGAGCCAAACTCATCAAGAAAGGAATGATCTACAGTCCGGCGTATGGCGACATTGCATTTACTGTCCCACTCTTCAATGAGTTCATGAAGCGCGCCATACCGCACTTCGTTGCCAGAGCATGATTATCTCCGTCCCGTCAGCGCTGACTTTTTGAAAACTCCTTGATCTGACTGCCTTGATCGGCGACCAGCAACTGGCATCCAGCCCGCTGGCGTTGGCCAATGACACGTACTTGGCGACCACACCCTTGGAAATCGATAGGCTTCGGGCCACCGCCAGCCTACGGCCCCGCGGTTGGTTCATACGCAACCCTTTAACCCCTCCCGATCCCACGGCCAGATTTCATCGCCCCACCGGTTCTTCACCTTGCGCACCATCTTATTGGACAGGGTGTCGGTGATTCGGTTGATGAGCGCCATCGACTTTTGAGCATATGGGGACCGCTGCTCGGCCTTCCACGCA
The DNA here is from genome assembly GCA_044359405.1 of Burkholderiaceae bacterium. Lineage (GTDB taxonomy): Bacteria > Pseudomonadota > Gammaproteobacteria > Burkholderiales > Burkholderiaceae_E > SYIM01. The sequence continues at coordinate 1,809 of JBIKMC010000205.1, read as the reverse complement.
TAGGTCAGCCCCTCGTTCAGCGCCATCCATGCGGCTCGCTCCTTGAGCACGGGCGCAGCGTTAAACACCCAGTCCACAAAGTCGATTTCCTCTGCTGTCCAGTCGCAGGCGGCAGATTCCAGGTAGTCGACCGCCCATTCCGGGCCGTGTACGTTGCTCGCGTGCCAGTACAGGTGTTCCGCCAGCATCGTGCGCCCGGTCAACCCCTCTGCCATGTAGGGGTTGGCGGCAATGCCACGCCGCAGGTAGGTGCAAGCCGCCACATAGTCCCCCTGCCGAAACGCAATCAGCGCCGCTTGATACCAGTGCGCCGGTGAATTGAGGGCGCCTTTCAGGTACTCCTGCAGGGCGGCGTGGTGGTCGCCCCTGAGCAGGGCAATATCCCCCAACAAAAACTGCACGCCAATGCTGTCCCTGGGGCACCAGGCCAGCATCTGCTGGGCCAGCGCCGTGGCGGCTTTCCCGTCTCGTTTGTGCATCAAGCCCAACAAAGTGCCGTAAGCCAGGCGCAGGAAGGAGCGGTTGTCCACCTCACTCCAGGTGATCTGGCCGGCGTAGCCCTTGGGGATGTGCGCCTGCGCCTGGCGAAAGGCCCGTCCATACACCTCGGAGGCTTCGTCCTGCAAACCCAGCGCCCACAGCCGGTTGGCAATGAAGTTATGGATTTCCAGGTTGTCCGGGGAAGTGGTTTCCAGCTTGCGCGCCTGCATCAGGGCTTGTTTGTGGGTGACGCGTCCAGCTTCGAGTTGGTCGATCAGCACATCCTCCGACAAATGCTGCGGCGACATGCCCACCTCGGCAGACAGGTTCTCCAGCGTCAGACGACGCTGATTGCGCTGGCGGCGTAGTGGTGACGCAGGGTTGAGTTCATATCTGAACTGGTATAGGCTTTCCGGGTGGCTGAAACAGATAGGCTGTTGATCTGGGTTGGCGGGAGTAAGCGCGACCTAATGGCGCTTCCGCTCGATGTGCGGAAGTTCTTCGGTCATGCCCTGGATTTCGCTCAGCGAGGGGATAAGCATGACGCGGCAAAGCCTCTCAAGGGCTTCGGCGGTGCCGGTGTCCTTGAGATCGTCGAGGACGATTCCGGCGGTACCTACCGCGCCGTATACACGGTGAAGTTCGCGGAAGCGGTGTTTGTCCTGCACTGCTTTCAGAAGAAGAGCAAGAGCGGGATCGCCACGCCGAAAGAGGACATGGACATCATTCGCGCCAGGCTCAAGGTAGCCGAGGCGCTGGCGAAGGAGCTACGACATGGCAAGGCGCATTATTGAAGGCATCGAGATCGAAACCAGCTCTGGCAACGTGTTCGCCGACCTTGGCCTGGCCGACGCCGAGAAGCTCAAGATCAAGTCCGGCCTGGTGATCGAGATCACCCGTGCCGTGCGTCGTCTTGGCTTGACCCAAGAAGAGGCTGGCCGGCGCATGGGTATCGCGCAACCAAAAGTGTCGGGGATGATGCGCGGTGACTTCGCCAACCTCTCCGAGCGCAAGTTAATGGAGTGCCTGAATCGTCTCGGGTACGACATCGAGATCAAGGTGCGGCCTGCCGCAGAGCCGATCGGTCATCTGACGCTCGCGATCGTTTGATTTGATGCTGATGCCGAGCCGGAACTTGCGATCGAAATCCTCAACCGCGCTGCTAAGCCCCCGGCTGAGCCTGTGCAGCCATGAAGACCCACTTACGTCACCGGGGGGCGCGACATTAGTTGTGGGAACCTGGCCGAAGGCCGCCGGTATCCCTCCCGATCCCACGGCCAGATTTCATCGCCCCACCGGTTCTTCACCTTGCGCACCATCTTATTGGAC
>JBIKMC010000204.1:0-6345 GCA_044359405.1 Burkholderiaceae bacterium | reverse complement strand
AACAGCGCGACCACCTACAGCGTAACCGTCAATGCGACGACCTACTCGGTCAAGCCCGGCGATACGGTCAACAGTACCCTTGTACAGGCGACGACCGCGAGCGTGCTCGAGGCGCTCAAGTTCAAGATCAATGCGGACGGCTCTGGTGCGGTAACGGCCACACGATTCGGCGACGCGGCGGCCGGCGGTCTGGCCGCCATCGCTGCCAACGATCTTCGATTGACGGCCAAGACGGTCAACTCTGCTTTCCGCGTGAGCGCCTCGGCCGCTGGTGCCGTGACGACCCGTACCATTCAGGGCGATTTCGTGCTCATCATGCCGACTCGCCCGGCAGGCGACTTCTCCATGGTTGCCAACGCAGCTGCGGGCCAGCCTGGCACGGGAAGCCTCAACATCGTCAACCTGCCCGTCAACCCGGGCGAAAACATCAGCCTGACTGCTGCGCAATCTCTGGTTCTTGTATCCGATCTTGACGTCGGGCCTGGGCCGGGCGGTGTGCCATCCGGGGGCACGGTGACCTTGACGGCCGGCAAGGGCCTTACCTTGGGTGGCCAGGTTACCGCCCAGACGCTCAACGTGACTGCGGGTGCCAATCTCACCTTGACCACGTCCGTACAGAACCTGTCGGTCAATTTGACAACAGCCGGTGGCGGCGCTGACAAGAGCGACTTCAAGCTGATTCAAAACGCCAGTGCTGACTATCCTGACGGTGCTCTCACTATCAGCGCACTGGCACTTGATGGTGGCGACATCAGCATCGAAGCCTATGGCGACGTGTTTGTCGGACAGATTACCGGTACGGCTGGTACTGTTTCCATCACCTCGAAAACCGGTACTGTCACCATCGAGAAAATGGCCGATGCGGGCGCGGTGACCCTGCAGGCTGCAGGCGACGTGATACTCGGCCGCACAACCGATCCGACCGCCTACAACATCGAAGCCGAGTCGCTGAGCATTCTGGCCGGCGGTCGTATCCAGGTCGTCGAAAAAGACGGTGTGGTGATCGATCAGATCGACAGCCGAACCAACGCTGAGGTTCTCGTTCGTGCGGGTGGTGCCACGACGATCAATGGCCCCATCGACGTCGACGGTTCGGCAATCGCCAGCATCACCACCACGGCGGGTCGACTGACGTTCAATGAGGGCGTCAGCACCGAAACGGGGGCCATCACCATCACGGCTGGCGGGGGGCTCACGCTGGGTGAACTGGGTGACATCACCAGCGTTGGGGGCAACGTTTCGTTGAACGCCGGCGCCGGTTCGGGCGCCACCCTGGTCATGACCGGCGATACCGTGGTCGATGCCGGCGCGGGGGCGATCACCGTCACGGCGGGTGGCCAGATCACGCTGGGCAAGCTGCGCACACTGAACACGACGTCAGATCTCGCCATCACCAGCGGCGGCGTGATCGACGCGGCCGATGGCAATACCGATATTGTTGCCACCGGTGCGCGACTGAACATCACGTCGACCGGCGGTATTGGTCAGGCCAGCAATCCGATCGAGATTCAGGTGGCGCGATTGCTGCTGGCCAACAGCGGCAGTGGAGACATCGCGCTGGAAGAGGTCGACGACATCATCATCGAGCGCATCGACCAGAGCGCATCAGGTGTTGTCTCGGTCTCCACCAAGAGTGGCGCCATCACGGTGCAGAATGGAATCGGCGCGACCTCGGGCGACGTCAATTTGTACGCGGGCGGCGGCTCGGTCCTGTTGTCGGGTGCTGACGACGCCACCCTCAATCCGCGCAAAGAGTCCATTCGCACGACGGGCGGCGGTGTATCGGTCACGGCCGAGACGGGCGATCTGGTTATCGCGCGAGGTATTCGAGTGCTGGGGGCGACACCCGCGACCGTCACCGGTGACATTTCGCTCAAGGCCGCCAAAGGGTCCATTCTGGTTCGCGATGACTCGACGGGATGGCGCGAAGTTGCCGGCACCTACGACGAGGAGCTCGACTGGGCACTGACCCGCGGGCGCTACGTGGTTGATCAGGATACGGGGGCGGTCACGGCGGCGAACATCTCGGCATCGGAAGCGCAGATGCACGGCATTGCCACGTATACCGTCCTGCGTGCGCCTGACCTCGCCTATGTTCAGACCACTGGCGGCAATCTCACCATGACCGCCAGCGGCGATGTCGGGCGCAAGGTCGATGGCTTCCGCTACAGCCCGGAGGCGATTTTTGTCGAGGCCTTGAAGGTGACGGCCGCCAGCACTGAGCGCGGCAATGTGTCGGTGATTGCCACCGATACCATCACCATCGGATCGGTACCGAATACCAGTGGGTCGCGCGGCGGCTCGACGGATATCGTCAGCCTGAGCGGAAAGCAGTCGTTTACGGGCGACGTAGATGCAGGCGGTCAGGATATTGTCATCGCCTCGAACGACATCGACTTCTCGGGCACGGTCCGCAGTGCCAGCGCGACCCTGAGCATGGCGCCGCTCGACCCGTCGGTGGCCATCGTGGTCGGCGATATGGTGACCACATCGGTCAACGGGCAGCAGAAGATTGCGGTGAACACCACGCTTGCGCCGACTCAGGCATTGCACTTGGACCGCGCTGATACCAGCAACATTCAGGATGGATTCACGACGATCACGATCGGTCAGGAGGGCGCCTCCAACCCCATCTACCTCACCAGTCAGGCCGTCAACGGGGTCATGGCGCCGATCGGCTTCAACGATCCCGTGCAGCTTTATGCCAACGGTGTCGGCGGCGAAATTCTGGTCGCAACAGATGTCAGCGCGCCAAGCTTCATCTTCAATGGCTCGGGCAATACCACCACGCTCGCGGCTGACGTGAACGCCACTTCCGGCAATTACGTGCTCAATGACTCGGCCAAGATCCGTGGGGCCCGAACCGTACAGGCTGCCGGCAGTGTGATTTTTGGCCAGACCAACGTGCATTACACCGGGGGGGAAAGCGCGGCGACGACCGATACCCTGACCATCCTGGCTGGAGCCGACGTCACATTCAAGGGAATTGTGGGGGGCGGGCAGACGCTGGGTACTGAAAGTCCTAGCGATGTGCTCAATGGTCTTACCATCGGATCCAGCAGCGCGCTGGTGCGTGATGTCGTGTTCGATCAGTCCGTCGAAGTCGCCGGTAACCTCACCATCTGGGCATCGGGGCAGGTTACCTTCCGCAGCGGGGTCAGGCTGACCGAAGGTGGAAGTCTCACCATTCGGGGAGCGAGCAACATCTTCTTCGATTCCGCAAGCAGCCTCACCCTGGTGAACTCGGCGGCCGGTGCGATCGGCAATATCGTTCTCGAGGGTAATGAGATCGACCTTCGCATGAGCGAGAGCCGTATTGTCGGTGCCGGCGTAGTCACATTGCGTGCGGCGAATGCAGCGCAGGCAATCGCGATTGGCTCTCCCGAGGGGGTCGATACGCAAAACGTGCTCAACCTCGACATGCAGGAATTGCGCGCATTCCAGAACGGGTTTACCCAGTTCGTGATTGGTCAGGAGTCGACCGCGACGCCGGGAACCGCCTCCTCGACGGCGGCTGCCAGCGTTGTCACGATTGGCGCCAACGATCGCGGCTCTGGGTCGCTGTTGCTTGATGACCTCACGGTGTACGGCGGTCAAATTCTCGTCAGCGACTTTGGCGAGAGCAGCTGGATTCTGCGCATGCCGGTGGGCGAAAAGCTCAAGCTCGATGCGGTTCACAACATCGAGATTCAGAATGAAATCGAAGTCGATGCTCTGGTGCTTCGCTCTGCGACGGGCAGCATCCGCCAGACCGACGATACGCGCGATACCCGCAGTGATGAGGCGATTCGCGCCCTTGAGCTCAGTGCGACCGCGGTTACCGGGGTTCAACTCGACTCGATCGAGACACCCATCATCGATGTCGTGAATACCGGCACCACGGGCAATATCGAGCTGGGTATCAATGGCGTTCGTACCGGCACGATCGGGCGTTTTTCCACGACGCAGATCACGGGCGATGTCGAGCTTGCACGGGTTAGTCAGACCTCCGGCTCATCGACTGGAACCATCAGCGTGCTGGCGCGCGGCGGCACCATCAACGTCTTGCCGGTTGGTCCGAGCAAGACGCTGACCGATTTCACTTCGGTGCTCAGCACGCGCTCGCTCGCGCCTTCGGGGGTGGTCAGCCAGGGCACGGGGGCCATTGCGCTCGAAGCGCAGGGTACCGGTGAAGATCTGCTCATCAACAGTGCCATCACCGCCAAGGGTGCCATCACCCTCAAGGCAGCTGATGCGCTCACGCTCGCAACCGGCATCAACCTTACGGCCAGTGGTGTGGCTGGCACGGGCACTACGTCAACGGTCAGCAACGACATTACGCTCACGACCACCTCGGGTGCGGTCACGCTGAATGGCGACATCCAGTCAGGTGTCACCGGCACGATTGACGGTGGCTTGGTATCGGTGACCGCAGGCGGCACGCTCACCATGGATGATGGCCGAACCATCACGGCGCTGGGCGCCGCCGGCCGCAGTGCGCTGACGGCGACGGGCAACATTACGCTGAGCAAAGTCAATGTGACAACAACTGTCTCGGTCACGTCCACCGCGGGTGCCATCATTGACGGCTTGACGGGTTCGGGCGCGGCCGACCCCAACCTGGTCGCAACCGGCGCCATTCTGAGCGCTGCGACGGGCGTGGGCTCGGGCGCGACAACCGATACCAGTGGAGCGATCCGCACCCAGCTGACCTCGGTTGCTGCGAAGAACACCGACTCGGGCGGTGTGTTTATCCGTGAGGCTGACTCGCTCACGATTTCGGCCAGCTTGCCCGCCCCGCCGGCCCCGCTGCCTTTCAATGACCTCCCCGGCAACATCATGGGAGCCGATGTTCGGGGCGTGGCGAACCTGGCCAATACCGGCGGTGTGTCGCTGATTCTGGCGACCGGCGACCTCAGCATCGAAGGCATCGTGTCGTCAGCAGCAACAGGCGAGAACAGCGGCAACATCTTGCTGAACACTGTGTCCGGCAACATCAACATCGGCGCCAACGTGTCGTCTTCATCGGGCAACGTCAGCGTGATCGCCTCCGGCAATGTGACGATGTTGGGAGGCAGCAACTCCCAGTCCCTTGCTGATCGTGATCTGGCCAGCGTTCGTGTCCAGACACTGACCGAGAACAAGACCGTCGATATCGAAGCGACGGGCGGATCGGTCAACATGAGTTCCGGATCCAGCATCGTGACCAACAACGGCTCGGTGCGCATCGAGTCAGGTGCGACCGGACAGATCAAGCTGGGCGGTATCGACACCGGGGTTCTGGGTCAGGGTGTGACCACCGACAAGCGCTCGGTCAGCCTGAAGGCGGGTACGCACATCATCGACGCGCATGCGGGTACCGATCTGGTCAATGTCAAGGCCAATACCCTTCATATGGTTGCCGGCGCGTCGATTGGTGCGGCCGATACGGATGCGGATGCGGCGACGCTTGAACGCAACGCAATTGAGTTGAGCGTTGGCACCGTCGCGGCCTTGGCCAGCGGTGTGGGCACGGCCGGTATTTACCTGAAGGAGGCGAATGGCCTGACCGTGGGTTCGGTGAGCGTGGTCAGCGTGAACCGTGTGGCCGCCGATGCCACGACGGCCGTACATACCGACGGAGCGACTGCGCTGAGCGGTGTCGTTGCTCAAACGGGTGCAGGCGCTCTCTCGACGGCAACCGGTGGAACAGTCGTGATTGAGGCTGGTGCATCGGTGGCCGGTACGTTGACCATTGATCAGGCGGTCAGTGCCACGGGTGTAGGCAACGTGCTGCTCAGCAATGGATTCTCCGGTACGCCAGCCGGTGGCATTACGATCAACGCTGCCGTTACCACCGCGGATGGCTCCATCAGCGTGGTCGCTCAGGGCGCCGTTGCCATGGGCTTGGCGGGCGCATTGTCGGTGGGCACAGCGGGCAATACCATCGACGTGCAGTCGATGACGGGTGCGATTACGATGGCTGATGGTGCGATCGCCCAAACGCTGGGAAGCGGTATTCGGCTCGCCGCTGCCGGAGATGTAACGCTGGGTCTCGTCGACGCGCGGACGGCAGCTGGCCGCACGGCGAACACGGTCGCAGATCAGGCCAGCTGGGGCGCGGTCTCGATCATCAGTACCGGTGGTTCGTTGCTCGATACGGCGCTGGCCAACGCGAACGATCCTGACGACACCAACACTGATGTCCAGGCGCGCCATCTACGTCTGGCGGCCGCTGGTACGGCCAAGGGAATCGGTCAGGCAGCCAATCATCTTGAAATTGAAGCAGTAGACCTCAGCGCAGTAGCGGGTTCGGCGGGCGCTTTCCTGTCAGATCCCACTGAGCTGACCGTGACCGAGACGGCAGCCATCGCGGTCAATCGCGTG
>JBIKMC010000203.1:0-6357 GCA_044359405.1 Burkholderiaceae bacterium | reverse complement strand
TTCCGTGTGAGCGTTTGAGTTTTCTGAGCCACTCGGCAAAACAGTTTCCTGTTTTGCGTTGTGCTCGGCGCTTCATTCAAACGCCCACACTTATCGGCTGTTGGTTGTTAAAGATCAGGGATCGCTCTTACTGCTTTCCGCTTTTGCGGTTGGCTGCGATCAGCACAGAAGCGAGACTTTGACACGCTTTAGAGACCTTGTCAAATCGCAGTGTTTTAATACTTGGCCTCGCTCTGATCTGTCGCTGGCCTTTGCCGAAAGCGACCGAGCCAAAGACTATAGCAGCCGGAAAATTTCTGTGCAAATCGACCGCTGCTATCGATTTCGAAAAGCAGGCTTTCGTTTTTCAACGAACGCCGCCATACCTTCTTTCTGGTCTTCGGTCGCGAATAGCGAATGGAACAAGCGGCGCTCGAAGACGAGCCCCTCGGTCAGAGGCGATTCGTAGGCACGATTGATCGCTTCCTTCGCCATCATCACAGAGGGCAGTGAAAACGATGCGATCACCACTGCCGCCTCCAGGGCCTCGGCCAACAGTCGATCAGCCGGAACCACCCGGGACACAAGACCTGCGCGCTCAGCCTCCGCGGCATCCATCATGCGGCCGGTCAGGCACAGATCCATCGCCTTCGCCTTGGAAACGGCTCGCGGCATACGCTGCGTGCCACCCGCCCCGGGGATGATGCCCAGCTTGATCTCGGGTTGGCCGAAACGGGCGTTATCGGCTGCGATGACGAAGTCGCACATCATGGCCAGTTCGCACCCGCCCCCGAGCGCGAACCCCGCTACTGCGGCAATGACGGGTTTGCGAATGGAGCGAAGCGTTTCCCAGTTGCGAGTGATGTAGTCGCTCTTGTAGACGTCCATGTACGACCAACGCGACATGGCGCCAATGTCGGCGCCCGCCGCAAATGCCTTCTCGCTGCCCGTAATGACGATGGCGCCAATGTTTTCATCGGCGTCGAAGGCCTTGAGAGCCGCTCCCAGTTCGTCCATCAGGCCGTCGTTGAGGGCGTTGAGTGCCTTGGGGCGATTAAGCGTGACAAGGCCAACCCGATCGCGGGTTTCAGCGATGATGAATTCGTAGGACATGGGAGCCTCCTTCGGCTGGTTTCGAAGCGCTCATTCTGCCAGCGGCCACGTCCACCCGGCATGCCGGTAACATTGGCGGGCCCAGAAAGAACCAACTCCAGGGAGACACAATGAGTGATGCCAGCATTCTGCTCGACGTTCAGGACGGCGTCGCACGCCTGACCATGAACCGGCCCGACAAACTCAATAGCTTCAACCGGATCATGAGTGCCGCGATGAGCGACGCCATGGATCGTATCGAGTCAGATCGCGCCATCCGCGCCGTTGTTCTGACGGGCTCGGGCCGAGGGTTCTGCGCCGGACAAGATTTGGCTGACCTATCCTTTGAACCGGGCAAACAGACCGATCTGTACACGCTGATCGAGGAGCAGTTTAACCCCCTGGTCCGCCGCCTGCAGGCCCTGCCCAAGCCGGTGATTGCCCGCGTGCAGGGCATCGCCGCGGGCGCCGGTGCCAACCTCGCTCTGGCCTGTGATCTGGTGGTCGCAGCAAAGTCAGCCAATTTTCTGCAGGCCTTTGTCAATATCGGACTTTTGCCCGACTGCGGTGGCACGCACTTTCTGCCACACCGCATCGGCGTGGCGCGCGCCATGGGTTTGGCCATGCTGGGCGAGAAACTATCGGCCGAGCAGGCGCAGGCGTGGGGTCTGATCTGGAAATGTGTCGACGATAGCGAGCTCGACACCGAGGTGTCCAAGCTGGCCACCCGACTCGCGGGCATGCCCACGCTGGCCCTGGCCGCGATCAAGAAAGCCATACTCGCCGCGCAGACCAGCACCCTCAGCACCAGTCTCGACCTCGAACGCGATCTACAGTCGGCCCTGGGCCGATCCCACGATTACACCGAGGGGGTCAATGCCTTTCTGCAAAAGCGTCCCGCCCGTTTCGAGGGACGCTAGCATGAGCGCGATCGCAAGCAGCACCCGCTGGAATGCCGACAGCTCACCGGTACCCGCCAGCACCGACGGGTTGAGCGAACAGCAGATTGCGGACCTTTCGGGGCGACTGATGTGGGCCAGCGATCGTGCCGGTCACGGCGTGGGCATCGTCATCGAGGACATCGCGCCCGGTCGCGCACGACTGAGCATGCTGATCAGACCCGAGTTCACCAACGGGCATGGCATCTGTCACGGCGGATTTATCTTTCTGCTGGCCGATACGGCGTTCGCTTATGCCTGCAATAGTCGCAATCAGCACACCGTGGCAGCAGGTGCCGACATCAGCTTTGTGTCATCCGCCAAACAGGGCGAGACCCTCATCGCCGAAGGCATTGAACAGCATCGGGGCGGCCGTACCGGCGTGTATGACGTACGCGTCTGTAATCAGGGGGGCAGGCTGATTGCACTGTTTCGTGGCCGCTCGGCCGCTATCAAAGGTCAGTTCATCGGAGAACCTAAATGAGCAGCACCTCGCGAATCGAATACTCAGCCGGCGGTATGCCGCTTGACCCCATCGAGCGCGCCAGCATCGATGAGCTCAGAGCCCTGCAACTGCAACGTTTGAAAGCCAGCGTACAGCTGGCCTGGGATAAGGTGCCCCATTACCGAGCCAAATTCACCGCGGCCGGCGTGCATCCGGACGACCTCAAGACGCTCGCCGACCTGGCCCGCTTTCCGTTCACCGGCAAGGCTGATCTGCGCGACACCTACCCTTTCGGCATGTTTGCGGTACCGCGCGAACAGGTGGCGCGAATCCACGCTTCCAGCGGCACCACCGGTAAGCCGACCGTCGTCGGGTACACCGCCCGCGACATCGACAACTGGGCCCTGCTGGTCGCCCGCTCAATTCGCGCCAGTGGGGCTCGCGCCGGGGACATGGTCCATGTCAGCTACGGTTACGGTCTGTTCACCGGCGGCCTGGGCGCCCACTATGGCGCCGAAAAACTGGGCCTTACTGTCGTGCCATTTGGCGGCGGTCAGACTGAGCGCCAGGTTCAACTCATTCGCGACTTTGGTCCCCACATCATCATGGTCACGCCCAGCTACATGCTGGCCATCGCCGATGAATTCGAGCGACAGGGCGTCCATCCTCGCGACTGCAGCCTGCGCATTGGCATCTTCGGAGCCGAGCCGTGGACCAATGAAATGCGCACCGAGATCGAGGCCCGCATGGGCATAGACGCCGTGGATATTTATGGCCTGTCAGAGGTGATGGGCCCCGGCGTGGCCAATGAATGCCTTGAGACCAAAGACGGCCCCACCATTTGGGAAGACCATTTTTATCCAGAAATCATCAACCCCGACACCGGCGAACCGGTGGCCGATGGCGAGTTCGGTGAACTCGTGTTTACCTCGCTTACCAAGGAAGCTCTGCCCATCATCCGCTATCGCACCCGCGACCTGACCCGTCTGCTGCCGGGCTCAGCGCGCACCATGCGGCGTATGCAGAAAATCACGGGTCGCTCCGATGACATGATGATTATTCGCGGTGTGAATGTTTTCCCTTCGCAGATTGAAGAACTCATCCTGCAAAGAGCCACGCTGGCCCCGCACTACCTCTGCGAACTCGGCAAAGAAGGTCCACTTGATACGCTGACGGTTCGGGTGGAGCCCAAGCCGGGCGAAGGACAGGACAGCCCCGCAGCACAGCAGGCAGCTCACGATCTGCAACATGCCATCAAGACCTTCATCGGTGTCAGTGCGGCCATTCGTGTTGAGCCCGTCGGCAGCATCGAGCGCTCGGTCGGCAAAGCCAAGCGCGTGGTCGACAAGAGGCCCAAGTGAAAAGCGTCAACGAACAGCCCGCCGGGGCCTGGTTGGCCGGTGAGCACACTCGTCGATAGCGGGTCCTCCTTTCCAAGGAGCACACTCGTCGATAGCGGGTTCACCTTCCCGACGAGCAGACTCGCCATGAGCGGCGTTGCCTTTTCTTTGCCGAATGGATTCATTCCTTGACGAGCGGCCGCATTATCGCGCTGCTGATGGCGGCCGGACGTGGCAGTCGCTTTGACCCCAGTGGCGAACAAGACAAACTGCTTGCTCTGGTCGACTCGATCCCCGTCGTAGTGCGGGCGGCCGCAAGCGTCAGCGACTGCGACCATTGCGTGGCCGTGATCGCTCCCGACAAGCCGCAACTGCTCCAAGCGCTATCGCAGACCCGCTGCGAGCGGATCACTGCAGCCGATGCAGGCCTGGGTATGGGCCACTCGATCGCTGCGGGCGCACGGCACGTCGCTCGCATGCCTGATGTCGCCGCAGTGTTGATCATGCTGGGCGATATGCCCGATCTGCAGCGTAATACCGTCCGCCGATTGATCGAATGCTTCAAAAGCCAGGCTGCTGGCACCCTACCCGAGCCCCTGCGCATCATTGCACCCCGCTACCAGGGACAGCGCGGTCACCCCGTCATCTTTGGTGCGGCACATCTACCCGCACTGTGCAGTCTTCGGGGTGACCAGGGCGCAGCAAGTCTGCTGCGCAGCCTGCCAATCGAGACGATAGCTGTTGACGACGCGGGCACCATCCGTGACATTGATACCCGTGAGGACCTCACCGTCGCGGGTGGCGGGCTAGACCGGCGCCAACAGACACCGTCCTGGCACAAGCCCTGAGCTTTTGTGGATCAAACCACGAACCTCCCAGAGAGACCATCATGAATGCGCCCACGTCCGGAACACGCGCGCCACGCCGCCAGACCCTAGACGACCGTATCGTCTATCGCGTCTGTCCGATCGATCCGCATGCGCATCTGTTCGCCCTGACACTCGCCATTCCGCGACCTGCCAGCGCACAGCGACTGACATTACCTGTCTGGATTCCTGGCAGCTATCTCGTGCGCGAATTTGCCCGGCATGTGGTCCGGATTGAGGCGCACGATGGACGAGGCCGAGCGGTGCGCCTGCACAAGATCGACAAGCACACCTGGGAGGCCGCGCCATGCGAGGGGCCACTTGAGGTGCGTTACCAAGTCTACGCATGGGACTTATCCGTGCGCGGTGCGCATCTCGATGCGAGTCACGCTTTTTTTAATGGAACCAGCGTGTTTTTGGCGGTCGTGGGCCGCGAAAATGAGGCCTGTGACGTCATTCTTGAACCTCCCCCGGCGCCCCTGGGCGAGGGATGGCGAGTGGCCACCACGCTGCCACGAGCGGACGCAAAACCCCACGGCTTTGGTCGCTATCGCGCCGCCGACTACGACGAACTCGTTGATCACCCCGTTGAGATGGGCACTTTTACGCTCACCCATTTTGAGGCGGCCGGCGCGCGGCACGAAATCGCCATTACCGGTCGGCATGATGCCGACACTGAGCGTCTTGTCCGAGATCTTCGCAAGGTCTGCGCCCTGCAGGCCCGACTGTTCGAGCCACGCGGAGGCCGTGCGCCCTTTGATCGTTACCTGTTTCAGGTGATGGCCGTGGGTGAAGGCTATGGCGGACTTGAGCACCGCGCAAGCACTGCGCTCATCGCGCGCCGCGACGACCTGCCCTGGGCCGGTATGAAAGGAACACCCGAGGGCTATCGACGCTTTCTGGGCTTGTGCAGCCACGAGTATTTTCATGCCTGGCATGTCAAGCGCATCAAGCCGCAGGTGTTCACCCACCACGAGTTCGGCCATGAAAGTTACACACGGCTATTGTGGATTTTCGAGGGCTTTACCTCTTATTACGACGACCTCATGCTGGTGCGCGCAGGCGTCATCGAAGTCACCGATTATCTGAGCAGTCTGGCCGCTACCATCAGCCAGGTGTTGCGTACACCAGGGCGACGTGTGCAAAGCGTGGCCGACTCCAGCTTTGATGCCTGGATCAAGTACTACCGCCAGGACGAGAACGCACCCAATACCATCGTCAGCTACTACACCAAGGGGGCATTGGTCGCGCTGGCGCTGGACCTCAGCCTGCGTGCTCGCAGCCAAGGACGGCGCTCGCTGGATGATGTGATGCGACTGCTGTGGACCCGCTATGGCCGCGGCTTTTACGGCCCCGACGGACGGATCTCCTCACAAGCGGGCGGACTCGACGAGCGCGGCTTCGCAGAGCTGGTGCGCGAGGCCACCGGCATCGCGGTCGATTCCTGGTTAAAGGACTGGGTCGAAGGCACCAACGAATTACCGCTGGCGCGCGTACTCAAGTGGGTCGGCGTTCAACTCAAGCTCAACGCCAGTGACAACGGAGCAGCCGCTCTGGGAGTACGTCTGAGCGAAAGCGATGGCCGCACCCGCATCTCGCACGTACTCAACGGTGGCGCAGCCCATGCTGCGGGCCTGTCGGCGGGCGACGAACTGCTAGCCGTCGATGGTCTGCGGGCGGACACCAAGTCCCTCAAA
>JBIKMC010000450.1:0-6416 GCA_044359405.1 Burkholderiaceae bacterium | reverse complement strand
CGGCGTCGCCACCACCCTCACCGGCTCGGCACTCGATGACACGCTGCTCGGTGGAACCGGCAACGACACCATCGCCGGCAGCGCGGGCAATGACTCGCTGACCGGTGGCGGCGGAGATGACTGGTTCGATATCGACGCGGGAACCGATCTGATCGTTGACCTGGGCAACGACAGTCGTGTCTTCGGCAGCACCGATATCGTTCGGGTACAGACAGACGCCACGGCCAACGCGCGGGTTGTCAGTGCCTGGACAGCCACTGCTGTCAGTCAGAATGAAGGCCATGCCAACCTGAGTAGTGCCGGGCTTGATGTCAACCTTGAGGCCATCATCAACGGTCTGGGCTGGCGCGTGACCAACACCAGCACGGCGGCGCAATTCACCGGATCACAACTGCACGACACACTTGAAGGTGGTGTGGGTAACGACACGCTGATTGGCCGAGCGGGCAATGATCAACTCAGCGGCGGTGCCGGGGCGGATACCTTTGAGGTGGACGTCGGTAACGACCTGATCACCGATCTGGGCTCTGGCGCGGACATCCTCAAGATCGCGGCAAACGCCCGCGTTGATGCGACGACTACGGGCGCCTGGACGGCCGGCGTCGCCTCATACAACTTTGGCACCGCCAACATCAATACTCAGGGCCTGGCCGTTGATCTGTCGGTCATTGCAAATGGTAATGGCTGGAACCTGAGCAATATCGGTAACGCCACCACGCTGGTGGGCTCTGCACTGGCGGACACCATCACCGGCGGCGTGGGCAACGACACCATCACCGCAGGCCCCGGTAATGACACAGTCGCCGGCAGCACCGGTGCCGATACCTTTGTCATTGACTTTGGCACCGACACCCTCAACGATCTGGGCAACGGCGCGAGCCCCGATGTGCTCATCGTCAACACCGGTGCCACCGTCAACGCCACCGTCACCCAGGCCTGGACCGCCACCGCCACCAGCGTCAACAACAGCATCGCCAACCTGACCACCCGTGGTATCGCCATCAACCTGGCCGCCGTCACCAATGGCCGCGGCTGGTACCTGCTCAATGAAGGGACCGCCACCAGCCTCACCGGCTCCGGTCTGGTTGACACCATCGATGGCGGCTCCGGCAACGACACGCTCACCGGCAGTGGCGGCAATGACCGTCTGACCGGCAAATCCGGGGCCGATACCTTTATGGTTGACGCCGGCAGCGACACGATCACCGATCTGGGTCTCGATCGAGACGTGGTGCAGGTGTTGACGGGCGCCACAGCCAATGCCACCGTGGTGCAGGCCTGGACCGCCAGCGCCGCCAGCCGCAATGACGGTAGCGCCCTGCTCACCACCGACGGGCTCGCGGTCAACCTCAGCGAAATCGCCAACGGCCTGGGTTGGCAGGTCACCAACACCGGCGTCGCCACCACCCTCACCGGCTCGGCACTCGATGACACGCTGCTCGGTGGAACCGGCAACGACACCATCGCCGGGCGCGCGGGCAATGACTCGCTCAATGGCAATGCGGGTATTGATCTGCTTGATTACAGCGCGGCCTCCGCCGGCGTACACGTCAATCTGCTGGACGGTACCGCGACAGGCGCCGACGGTAGCGACACGCTGGCCAACTTTGAGCAACTGCTCGGCTCTGCCCACGGCGATACCCTCACCGGGGGTAGCGGCAATGAGACACTGACCGGGGCTGCAGGCTCTGATCTGTTCAGAGCCAATGTGGGCACCGACGTGATTCTGGATCTTGGTGAGGGCGGCGATGATCTTCAGGTGTTAGGCACGTCCACAGCCAACGCCACCGTCACCAGCGCCTGGACAGCCACGGCCCTCAGTCGTAACGACGGCACGGCCAATATCAACACCAGCGGTATTGCGGTCAATCTGGGCGCCGCACTGCTGGGTTCTGGCTGGAACATCGTCAACGCCGGTACGGCCACGACGCTGTATGGGTCGGGCCTGGGCGATACGATCGAGGGCGGCGCCGGCGACGACACGCTGGCTGGCAATGGCGGGGCTGATCGCTTTCTGATCACCCAGGGCGTCGACCGCATCATCGATATCGGCGTCGGCGTCGACATTCTTCTCGTCGATAACGGTGCGCGCGCTGAAGCATTTGCGGGCGATGCCTGGACTGCAACCAACGCAACCCGCAATGACGGCATCGCCAGCATCGCCACGGCGGGCTTCGCCATCAATCTGTCCGCGATCACCCTGGGCAATGGCTACACGCTGACCAATACCGGCACGGGTACCAGCCTGATCGGTTCAGCAAAAGCAGACACTATCACGGGCGGTGCCAGCGCCGATACCATCGCGGGCGGACCTGGCAATGATGTGCTCGACGGGGCGGACGGCATTGACCTGCTCGACTACCAGAACGCAGGCGGTGCGGTCACCGTCAACCTGACTACTGGAACCGTCACCGGCGGCGACGATGCCGATACCGTAGGCGGCTTCGAGCAGGTTCGCGGCTCAGCTCATGCCGATACCCTAACGGGCAGCGCAGCCGACGAAACTCTCACGGGTGGTCAGGGCGCCGACACTTTGCGCATTACGGGCGGCAATGATGTCGTGCTTGATCTGGGTTTGGGCGGCGTCGATGTTCTTCAGGTCTCCGGTGGCGCCACCGTAGCCGCCACCATCGCCACGGCCTGGACGGCCAGCACGGCCAGCCTTAACGACGGCATAGCACGCCTGCTCACCTCGGCCAAGGCCATCGATCTGTCCGCCATCAGCAATGGTCTGGGCTGGGAGCTGAGCAACACCGGCGCAAACACCACGCTGCGCGGGTCGGCCCTGGATGACACCCTGTCCGCTGGAACGGGTACCGATCTGCTGGTTGGCAATAGTGGCGCTGACACCTTCATCATCACGGGCGGCACCCATACCCTGTCAGATCTGGGCAATGGCATCGATATCGTGCAGGTGGCCAGTGGCGGTACCGTCAACGCCACGCTGGCCGCCGCCTGGACGGCGACCAACACCAGCTACAACAGCGGCAATGCGAATCTGGTCACCACCAATCGCGCCGTCGATCTGTTTGAAATCAACTCCGGCCTGGGCTGGAGCATCACCAACAACGGCACGGGCACTCGCCTGGCCGGATCTGGCAGGGACGACACCATTACCGGCGGCACGGGTACGGACACCATCGTCGGCCACGGCGGCAATGACCTGCTTGAGGGCTCAACCGGCATCGATCTGCTGGACTATTTGCAAGCAACGGGCGCGGTCAACGTTGATTTGGCACGCAGTCTGGTTTCAGGCGCAGACGGCGACGACACCGTCTCGGGTTTTGAGCAGGTGCGCGGTTCTAATTACGACGATGAACTGTCGGGCGGAAGCGGTAACGACAGCTTCACCGGTGGCCTCGGTGGCGATACCTTCTGGATCACGGCCGGCACCGATACCATCACCGATTTGGGTATCGACAACGACATCGTTCGCGTGCTGTCCAGCGGCATTCTGGTGGCCGATGCAGCGGACGACTGGGTGGCCAGCAGCGATAGTCGCAATTTCGGCTCGGCCAGCATCCGAACCTCGGGCTTTGCCCTTGATCTAAGCGCCATCGCCTCGGGTAGCGGCTGGGAGCTTCGTAACGTCGGTCTGGCCACCACGCTCATCGGCTCGGCACTGAACGACCTGGTGCTTGGCGGCGCCGACAACGACACGTTGGCGGGCTCGCTGGGCGACGACACTCTCAACGGTGCCGGTGGCATCGATCTGGCTGACTATCAGGCCGCACCTTCCGCCGTCGCCATCAACCTTAACGCCGGCACGGCGACCCGTGGCACCGAGATCGATTCGCTGATTGGCATTGAGCAGGTTCGCGGCTCAGGGTTTGATGACACGATCACGGGTGGCGCCAACAGTGAAACCCTCACCGGCGGCGCTGGCATTGATCGCTTCAATATCGCAGGCGGCACCGCCACCGTAACCGACCTTGGAAATGGTCGCGACATCATTGACGTCGCCGCAGGCGCCACTGTTGACGCAACGCTCAGCGCCGCCTGGACCGATGGCGGTAACAGCGTCAATCGGGGTGTCGCACGCCTGCATACACCCGGCTTCAATGTGAACCTGACAGCCATTACCGCAGGGCTGGGCTGGCAGATTTTCAATACGGGTCTGGCCGCTGCCCTGACAGGCTCGGGCCTTGGCGACACACTCACAGGCGGTACGGGTGATGACACCCTCACCGGAGGTCTGGGTGGCGATACCTTTGCAATCACCGCGGGCAACGATCGAATTTCCGATCTCAGCACGGCCGATGTCATTCAGGTTTCAAACGGTGCCAGCGCAACGGCCGAACTCACCAGTGCCTGGATCGCGACCTCCGCCAGCTCGAATAGCGGCAACATACGACTCGAGACACCCGGCCTGCTGATTGATCTGTCAGCCGTCACGACGGGCAGTCGAGGTTGGTACGCGGAAAGCACAGGGGGCGACACAACACTGGTCGGCTCTGCACTGGATGATTCACTCATCGGCGGCAGTGGCGCCGATCTTCTCAGGGGCGGACGCGGCGATGATTCACTCATTGGCGGCGACGGACTAGACACCGCTGACTACAGCACGGCGATTGGCCCAGTCACCGTCAATCTCGCGGCGGGCACCACCAGTGGTGCCGACGGTAACGATACCCTGGCAGGCTTTGAACGAGTTCGCGGCTCCAATCACAACGATACGCTGACAGGCAGCGCGGGCGATGACACCTTGACGGGTGGACTGGGTAATGACCGATTCATCATTGCGGCCGGCGTGGATACCGTCGACGACTTTGCAACTCAAAATGACAGTGTGCAGGTCCTGGCGGGCGCAACCGCCCATCTGTACGCATTCAGTAGTTGGATTGCCACCAGCGCCAGCAGCAATACTGGCAACGCAAACCTGTATACGCCTGGCGCAGCCATGGATCTTCGTGGCGTCGCTACAGGCGGCAATGGCTGGCGAATCACCAATACCGACTTCGCCACCACCCTCATCGGCTCGAACGCCAACGATACCCTCATCGGCGGGACGGGGGCCGACACCCTGACCGGCTTCAGCGGTAACGACGTGCTGACGGGCAGCGGTGCCGCCGACACCTTCAACATTGACGCCGGCACTGACACCATCACCGATTTAGGCACCGGCGCTGACATCGTCACGGTGGCCAATGCGGCGACGGTTAATGCCAGTATCGTGGCGGCCTGGACAGCACCCGCTGCCAGCACCAATCAGGGTACCGCGCGCTTAAGCACTGCAGGGTACGCGGTCGATCTACGTGCCATCACCTCGGGTGCTGGCTGGCAGATCACCAACACCGACACCGCCACGACGTTGACGGGATCTTCGTCCGCGCAGGCTGATTCGCTGATCGGCGGCGGCGAAAGCGACACGCTAGTGGGACGCGCTGGCAATGATGAACTCACCGGTGGCGGCGGCGACGATACCTTTGATATCGATAACGGTTCCGACACGATCACCGATCTGGGCAACGGAGTCGACATCGTCAAAGTTCAGAGCGGTCAAAGCGTCACCGGCCGAGTCACCGCTGACTGGACAGCCAGCGCCGCCAGTTTCAACAATGGCAGTGCCAATTTGGTCACACAGGGTGCAGCCATCAAGCTGGCCAGCATTTCAACGGGAAGCGCCGGCTGGCAGTTGAGCAGCGAAGGTGGTGCGGCCAGTCTGTGGGGCTCACAGTTGATCGACACGCTCGTGGGCGGCAGTGGCAATGACACCCTGCGCGGTGACGCGGGCAATGATCGGTTCACCGGGGGCCTGGGCGACGATACCTTCCTGGTCGACGCGGGCACCGATAGCATCACCGATCTGGGTGTGGGTGTTGACGTTCTGGTGGTCTCCGTCGGAGCCACCATCACGGCGACACTGGCGGGCGCCTGGACGGCCACCGCTGGCACCAAAAACGAGGGCACGGCTTCGCTGACCACGCCGGGCGTCACACTCAATCTGGCCGCGGTGAGCGCGGGCAGCGGCTGGGTCGTGCTGAACAATCGCAGCACGGGGGCCGCCATCACGGGATCAGCCCTGAACGACACCCTGACCGGGGGTAGTGGCGACGATACGCTCGCCGGCAGTGAGGGCAACGATACCCTGGATGGCGGCGCTGGCGTCGATATGGCTGACTACCAGTCGGCCAGCGCAGCGGTTGAAGTACATCTGGGCAATGGCACCACGCAGGGCGGCGCGGGCGTCGATAGCCTGACCAGTATCGAGTGGGTCAGGGGCTCTGCCCACGACGACATCATTACCGGCAGCAGCGGCAACGACAGCTTCACCGGTGGCGACGGCGCCGATACCTTCAATATCGCTGCTGGTACCGATGCCATCACCGATCTGGGTGGTACCGGTCTGCAATCGGACGTAGTGTTGGTGCTCGCATCTGCCACCGTCAACGCCACTTTGGGCTCCAACTGGACAG
>JBIKMC010000202.1:0-6450 GCA_044359405.1 Burkholderiaceae bacterium | reverse complement strand
CCCGGTCGAGTCCGTCGTCAACATCGGCATAGGCGGCTCGGATCTTGGGCCGCGCATGGCGACCGCAGCGCTCGCGCCCGGCCGCGCTTCCCGGCTGCGCCTGCATTACCTCTCCAACCCCGACCCTTGGGCCCTGGCTGCGCTGCTTGAGCAGATCGTACCCGACCGAACCCTTTTCATCGTTCAGTCGAAAACCTTCAGCACTCAGGAAACACTCACCATTCTCGACAGCATCACGCAGTGGCTGCGCGAACAGGGTCTGAATCAGCCATTGCAGTCCATGGTCGCGGTCACGGCCAATGCGGATCGGGCGCTTGCGCGCGGCTTCGCCGCCGAGCAGTGCTTCAGCTTCTGGGACTGGGTCGGCGGTCGTTACTCGGTCTGGTCAGCCATCGGTCTGCCCCTGGCCATCGCAATCGGCAGCAAATCCTTCGAGGCATTTCTGGCGGGCGCAGCTCATATGGATGCCCACCTGATGTCCGCACCGCCCCCGCGCAATGCGCCCCTCATGATGGCGCTGACCGGCATCTGGAACCGTAATCTTCTGGGGCGTTCAAGCCTTGCCTGTCTGCCGTACGACAGCCGCCTCGAACTGTGGCCGCGCTTTTTGCAACAGCTCGAAATGGAGTCACTGGGTAAGCGGGTTGATATCCATGGCCAACCACTCGAGCGCGCCTCGGGGCCGGTCGTGTGGGGCGGGCTGGGTATCGATGGCCAGCATGCCTTCTATCAACTGCTGCATCAGGGAACGGACATCATTCCGGTCGACTTCGTCGAAGTGCTGGACGATGATCCGCCGCTGTCGCGGGCGGCGGTTCACCGCGATCTGGTCCGCGTGAATCTGCAGGCCCAGCGCCAGGCACTGGCGCTGGGCCGCGATGAAGAACAGACCGCGAGGGCGCTGGCTGCCGAGGGCCTTAGCCCGGAGAATGCGGCGCGCCTGACACCTCACCGTACCTATCCCGGCAATCGTCCTTCGACGCTGATTCGCCTGCCGCGTCTAGACCCTGCCAGCCTAGGCGCCCTGATCGCGCTCTACGAGCACAAAGTGTTCTATCAGGCGGCGATCTGGAATCTGCACGCCTTCGACCAGTGGGGCGTTGAGCTGGGCAAGACGTTGGCGCAGGCCCTGAGCGCGAAGCGCGATTAACCGCGAGCGCCAAGCGCAAATGCGTTGCGTTCTGCGGGCGACTATCGCGCGGCCAGATCGACCGCCGGCGGCACGACCCCCGCAGCCTCAATCAGCGCCCGTAATCCGGGCTCATCCAAAATAGCGATATTCAATTTTCGCGCCTTTTGCGCTTTGCCGCTGCTTGAGTCAGCCTCAGCCAATACCAGATAGCGCAGCTGTGCATGCACGGCATCCACCAGCTCAAGCCCCGCCGCGGCCAGGGGCGCTTCATAGTCGGATTTCTTGAGTCCGCTGGGCAGCTTGCCGCTGATACAGATCGTGGGCCTGGACACCTGTTGAGAGGGCTCGCCTGGCACGTCGCGCAAGACAGCGGGGATGGTGACGCCATTGGCCAGCATTTTGTCGATGACCTGGGCCATCGCATCAATGCCCTCCTGGATGGATCTACCCAAATTAGGGGCGCCAACACGCTCAGCGAATTCGGCTTCACGCAGACGACCGCTGCGCCAGTCTTCCAGCGTATCGAGTTCGCCACCGGCCGCCGCCATCATCAGCTCGACGCGCCGCTGCCCCAGATGATCGATACCCAGGGAGCCCAGAAACTGCGGCAGACTGAGCACGCGAGTGGCATCGATAGCCGACAGAATCGACTGCGCGCGTTTATCGCCCAGACGAATATCCTTTTCACGATTGATGATGAGTTCGCCGAGTTCGGCCGCTCGATCAGAAAGCCGGTACAGATCCGCCGCATCTTCAATGCCGAATCGATCCAGCATGGCGTCAAGCACCGAGTCGCCAATACCCTGAATGTCGAGCCCGCTGATCCATCGACTGATCTTGCCAGTGGACTTCTTGGGGCATGCCGAATTGCGACATTCGAGCACCACACCGCTTTCTCCGCTGGTGTTCAGGCGACGAGCAACCCCTCGGCCACAGAAGGGGCAGGCTGAGGGAACCGCTATGGGGCGCCGCCCCAAGGGGCGCTCAGTGACTCGGACGATTTTGGGAATGATGTCATTGGCCTTGATCAGCCAGACTGAGTCCCCGATGGCCACGTCGAGCCGCGCAATTTCGTCGTAGTTGGCCAGCGACACGCTGCTGACCGTGGTGCCGCCGATATCCACTGGCCGGAGCTTGCCCACGGGCACCAGAGCACCGGTGTGGCCGCCGCTTACCACCACGTCTTCAAGTACGGTCTGCGCACCGGTCGAATCGAACTTCCAGGCCACCTGCCCTTTGGGCCGACCCGCCGTGACACCCAGTGCCTGCTGGCGCGGGATATCGTCCAGCTTCATCACCACACCGTCGACCCAGAACGGAAGGCCCTCGCGCCGCGCCACAATGTCTTCAAACCAGGCCACGGCCTGATCGGCGCCGTCACAGTGCTGCCCCGGGATGCGGTTAAAACCCAGCTGCGCCAGGCGTTGCGTTTTGTCTTCCTCGCGCAACCACATCACCGATTGACCATCACGCATTTCATCGATGTCAAAGGCATACGCGGTCAGGCAGTCAGCCTGATGGCCATTCTTGCGACCCATGATGCCGCTGCCGGCATTGCGCGGATTCTTGCTGCGCAGGGGGTCGACCACGGCCCAATCGGCGACGGTCAGGATGACTTCGAAGCGTACCGCACCGGTAAATGGGCGCCCCTCGGTATCGGCCGCCCAGGCAGGCAGTCCCTTAAAACGCAGCGCATTGGCAGTGATGTCTTCGCCCATGACGCCATCACCGCGCGAGATTGCCTGGACAAGCCGACCGTCACGGTAATACGCGGCCGCGCTGGCACCATCGCCTTTGAGACTTGCCTGAACCGCGCCGCCGCCAGATTTCTCAAGCCAGGCGCGAAACTCGGCCTGTGAGTTCACTTTGTTCTGGCTACCCATTGGAATGGCATGCCGCGCCTTGGTCAGCATGGTATCGGCTGGAACCGGCGAGCCCACCAGGGCCAGCACCGGATCGTCGGGCGCAAGCAGGCGCAGCTCATCCTCCAGAGAGTCGTACTCGGCATCACTCATGATGGGCGCGGCACTGTAGTAGTAAGCGTGCTTGGCCTTGAGGATGAGATTGCGCAGATCGTCGATGCGTGCCATGGGCACAATTGTCGCATCCCAGCGCACCCGAATGCGGTTTCACAGCACCCCTGTGCCACCGGGACAAGCCGCGCCGATGCGGGCATACTTTCGCCCCGACGGCAGCACGTTGACGAATTATCGGAGTACGCATGAACAGTACAACCCAGGCTGTTGGCGCCAAAGCCATCGGCGATATTGACCCCAAAACCCTGCGGCAGGGGCGAATCGATCTGGCTGCGGCACTGCGTTGGGCCGCGCGGCTGAATATGAATGAAGGGGTATGCAACCACTTCAGCCTTGAGCTGGCTTCCGACCGTTATCTCATCAACCCGCAGGGTCTGCACTGGGCCGAGGTCACGGCGGGCGACATCCTGTTGATTGACGGCTCGGGTACCGTTCTGGACGGCCGCCACACGCTGGAGCCCACAGCCTTTTTCATTCACAGCTGGATACACCGGCTGAACCCGCAGGCCCGCGCGGTTCTGCACACCCACATGCCTTACGCCACGGCGATCACCCTGATCGATGGCGGACGCCTGGAATGGTGTAACCAGAACACCCTGCGCTTCTGGGATCGCGTGGGCTACGACGATCATTACAACGGCCTGGCCCTGGATGCGGCCGAGGGCGAGCGCATCGCTTCGCAGCTCAAGGGCAAAGACGTGCTGTTCATGGCAAGCCACGGCGTCACGGTGGTCGGGGCGTCGGTAGCCTGGGCCTTTGATGACCTCTACTACCTTGAGCGCGCCTGCATGCATCAGGCGCTGGCCCTGCAAATGTCCGGCGGTCGGCAGCTGCGTCGCGTTCCGGACGATCTTGCAAAGAAGGTGGGCGCGCAGATCGCGGGCGAGCGGCAGCAGTCCGACCTGTTTTTTGCAGCCATCCAACGCACGCTTGACCGTGAATCGCCGGGCTGGTCGGCCCTCTGAAAGGAAACGCTCCATGAAGAAAGTGATGATCACCGGCGCGGCCGGATTGCTGGGCGGTGTTCTGCGCGATCGTCTTCGCGGCCGCTATGAACTCGTGCTGGTTGACCGCGCGGCCATGCCGCCAGCCAGCGGCGGCGAGACCGTCGTTCAATGCGACATCGCCGACGGCACGCGCATGGAACAAGCCATGCAGGGTGTGGATGCCGTGGTTCATCTGGCTGGCGTCCCCACCGAGGGCCCCTGGGAGGCAATTCGTGATGCCAACATTGAGGGGTGTTACCAGACCGCCGATGCCGCACGGCGGGCAGGCGTTCGTCGGATTGTGTTCGCGTCGTCCAACCACGCCATCGGTTTTTATCCACGATCACGCCGGCTAGACGGCAGCGAACCCGTGCGTCCAGACACCCGCTATGGCGTCTCCAAAGCCTTCGGCGAAGCGCTTCTAAGCTACTACGCCGACAAATTCGGCGTGACTGCGGTCTGTCTGCGCATCGGCACGGCTCGCTCGCCCGATGAACCGGCCGAATTGCGCCATCTGTCCACCTGGCTCAGCTGGTCTGATTTCACCGAACTGGTCGTGTGCTCCATCGAGGCACCCGTGCACTTCGAAATCGTCTTCGGTGCGTCCAATAATGACCGGGGCTGGTGGGCCGATGACGCCGCGCGCCGTATCGGCTTCGTCCCCAAAGACAACGCTGAAACCTGGGCAGGCCGCCTGACCGCGACACCCAATGATCTGGATCTGGTGGCCCGCGAACTGCAGGGCGGCATCTTCTGCTCGTGGGAGCGGCCCGCGCGCCCTTAAGACCTGCGCGATCGGCCGGCCAGGGGACAAGCCTGATCGGCCCCGTTGACACCGCCTGAGCAGGCTTTGGATTCGTCGCATCTCGGGCTACACTTCGACAACGGGTAGCGGCAAAGGCCGAATCAAGCCCGACCACCGTGAGGAGACACACATGCAACGCAGAGCTTTTGTAAGTGCCGCTGCCGCTGGCGCCGCCGTTTCAACCTTTGGCATCATCGGTCGCGCTCAGGCGCAGGCCATCACGCTGAACGGTGCCTCTCAGTTCAACGACGAGCACCCTTACACCATGGCGATGCAGCGTTTTGCCGACCTGATCAAAAAGTACTACAACCAACCGGTCAATTTCGTCATCCACAAAAACAGCTCGCTGGGCCTCGAAAAGCAGTATGTCGAATACATGGCGGCTGGCCGAGCGGTCGACTTCGCGGTGGCATCACCGGCGCACATGTCCACTTTCTCAAAGGCGGCGCCCTTCATCGACGCCCCCTTCCTGTTCCGCGACCTGGCCCACTGGAAGAAAGTGATCGACCAGGACCTCTTCAAGCCCATCGCTGACGACATCGCCAAACGGGCAGGTGTCATGCTGATTGGCTACGGCGGCGGCGGTGTGCGCAACATCTTCGCCACCAAGGCCGTTAGCAATCTGGCCGAAATGAAGGGCCTCAAGGTCCGGGTGCAAGGCGCGCCCATCTGGAGCAAAACCTTCGCTGCCGCCGGCATGGCGCCTTCGGTCATCGCCTACAACGAGGTCTACAACGCCATCCAGAATGGCGTCATTCAGGCGGGCGAAAACGAGGCGGCCGGTGTCGAGCAGATGAAGTTTTATGAGGTTGCACCCAACCTCAACATGACTCAACACGCCATCACCATCCGGCCCCTGTGCTTCTCGGTCAAGACCTTCAACAACCTGCCCAAGGCGCTGCAGGATGCGGTCATCCGCGCCGGCAAAGAAGCGGGTCTGTATGGCGGCGAAATCGAGTCGGGTGGTGATTCTCAGCGAATCGATGCCCTCGAAAAGGCTGGACGTCTCAAGCGGGTGGCTTTCAACGACCGCGATGGGATGAAAAAGCTGGTGGATCCGGTCATGGCGGCCTACGCCAAAGAGATCGAAGCATCGACCGTTCACGAGAAGATTCTCGCTGCCTGACGCCGGATCTCAGTCATGACAAACCAGGCCCGCGCACCGCGCGGTGCCTGGCGTCGCCTCAGCGACGCCTGGTATCAAGTCCTATGCGCCCTGTTGGTTTTGGCACTGACGACTCTGCTGGTGCCCGTCACGCTGCAGATCGTATCCCGACACACCGAGCTGCTGCCCACCTATATCTGGACAGAAGAACTGGCCCGTTTGATGTTCATATGGACCATCATGATCGGCGCCATGGTGGGTATGAAAGAACGAGCGCATTTCACGGTCGACGTCTGGCCCAGTCTGTCCGCCCGTGCCCACGCCGCGCTCGAACTGGTGTCGGGTATAGCCATCCTGCTGTTCTCGCTGGTCTTTGTCTGGGCTGG
>JBIKMC010000201.1:0-6460 GCA_044359405.1 Burkholderiaceae bacterium | reverse complement strand
GGATCAAACGCCGGATTCCGGATCAATCTAGCACAGCGCTGTGCTCTTAAGCCCCATCCTTGGCGCGCTTGTGGGGCGACGCGTTGACTGCGCGCCAGAACTGAGACCATGAATGTGCCGGCTGGCTGGGCCAGACCCAGAGCCGCCCGGGCGCCTGCATCTGCGCATGCACAAGCGCATCACCCAGATGCGGGTTTGCCTGGGTCATGGTGCTATCGGGAACCGAACCATCCAGCCAGACGATACGTTCGGTGATAGCCCGCATACGCTCGTACACCCAGCGCCAGCGGCGCTCACTCCAGGCCCAGCGTCGATGAAAGGCGCACAGCAACACGCCGACGCTTCGCCGGCCCGCGGGCGGGTCCGCCAGACACCATGGATGCACCAGCCAGGCATTTTCCAGTGAATCGGGCGTCACTCGCTCAACCCTGAATCCGAGCGCCTCAGCCAGCGCGTCAGGCGGCAAACATTGCCAATCTCCCTGACGAGTAGCCGACGCAGGCTGGGATCGCCCATCCGCAAGACGCCAGCACCTGGGCTCGATCGCGTCGATCCCTATGGCGTCGGCCCCTGCGGCGTCACCCAAGCGGGCCATACCGTCACCACCGTCGCGCCTCCTTCTGGCATCGCCGCGTACCTGCGGCGCTTTGCCGCTGCGAGCGATCACGTCGAGCGCTTCGTAGCTGGTATCGATAACCGTACCCGGGCTGTGCCAGGCCTGCGGCGCGTAACGGGCCAAATTAGCCGCATTGAACAGGTAGGGCTTGTGGCTCGCTGTGCCGGCAACCCATTGCCAGGACAGGTGATTGGAGGCCAGATCGCCATCGAGCAGATGGGCATACATCCAGTCAGCGCCCACCCGCCAGTGCACCTTGCGAATATGCACCAGGTAAGAGGCCAACCACATGCGCGCGTGGTTATGCAGATACCCCGTCGAGTACAGCTCATGAACCGCTCGGTCAATCGCGGGGACTCCAGTCGCAGCGACCCGAATATCGATCGGCAGCATGCGACTGTAAGCGCCGTCTGGCAGCGGACCCTCATGCAGGCTCGTAAAGATCTGATGCCTGCGGTGGTGCCAGACCTGATGAAAATACTCGCGCCAGGCCAGTTCCTGAATCAGCTTGTGATCGGGCGGTAGAGACCCGCGCAGGCTCAGGGCTGACACCAACTGAGGCAGCGAGAGAAATCCGTGCGTAACCCAGGGCGACAGTCCTGTCACAGCGCCATTCAGGTAGTTGCGGGTACGCGCATACTCGGCGATCCGAACCTGCGCCAGCCGCTCCCGGGCCGCCGCCAGGGTTGGCGGAAAATCAAAACGGACGATGCCCTCGTCTTCAGTGTGAAGCAGGCCCGACTTGGATGCCGAGGCGGATTCAGCGACAGGGTCTGACATCTGATCAAATTGAGTGCGCAAGCTGTGGGCTCACCGTTTGTCAGACCACGCTGTCCGCAAGGCCTGTGACTGAGCCCTGATCTGATCGCGCTCGCCGTCGGCAATTCGCGCCAGATTCTTCACCTGCAAAGCCATCCGCGGATTGGACGCCAGACGCGACTCATGCCTCAGAAGAAAGTCCCAGTACAAAGTGGTGAAGGGACAGGCTTTTTCGCCAATCCGCTTCGCCGGCGCATACGGGCATTGATTGCAGTAATTCGACATCCGTTCGATGTACTTCCCCGTCGCCGCATAGGGCTTACTCGCCATCAGGCCACCGTCAGCGTACTGGCTCATCCCCAGCGTGTTGGGCAGCTCCACCCACTCGACCGCGTCCACATAGACGGACAGGTACCAGGCATGTACCTCACGCGGGCGGACCCCGTACAGCAAGGCAAACAAGCCGGTGACCATCAGCCGCTGAATATGGTGCGCATAGCCCAGGCGGAGCGTCTGCGTGATGGCATCTCGTAGACAGACCATGTCGGTGTCACCTGTCCAGAACCACCCCGGCAAGGCCTGATCCGCCTGCAGTGCATTGGCCTCGAGGTAGTCAGGCATGTTCAGCCAATAGATGCCACGCACGTACTCGCGCCAGCCCAGGATTTGCCGAATGAATCCTTCCACAGCGGGCAGCGGCGCGTGCCCGGCACGCCAGGCTTTTTCGGCGGCGGCAATCACCTCGCGCGGGGACAAGAGCTTAAGGTTGAGCGCGAGCGACAGATGCGAGTGATACAGCCACGCCTCGCCAGCCCACATCGCGTCCTGCCAACGACCGAATTCGGGTAGACGTTGTTCAATGAAATCGTCCAGGGTCTGCAGCGCCTGCTCGCGCGTCAGAGGCCATGCGAACTCGTCCAGGCTGCCCGGATGGTCGGCGAACCGCTGTTGCACCAGCGCAAGCACTGACTGCGTGATCGCATCGGGTTCGAAGCGGCTGCGCGCGGGTACCCGCGCGGGTCCGTCCCTGCCGAACGATTCGCGATTGTCCGCGTCAAAGTTCCATTGACCGCCCACGGGTGAGTAGCCATCGGCCGCCTGCGGGTCGGACTCCATCAGCACCCGATGGCGTCGCCGCATCTCGCGATAGAAATATTCCATGCGCAGCTGCTTGCGTCCTTTGGCATGACGGACAAATTCATCCAGCGTGCACAAAAAATGCTGGTCGATTCGAATGTCGAGGGGAGTATCCGTTTGACGGCTGACCTGAGTAAGACGATCTCGCACACCCCACTCGCCGGGCTCGGTCACCACAAGCCCGGCCGGTTTCAAACGCGCGATGGACTGGGCTAAAGCCTGATCGAGCGACTGTTCGGACAGCTCAAGGTACTCGACTGGCCAGGCACGCCCCCGCAGCGCCTGCGCGAAATGACGCATGGCGGCGAGGAACACGGCAATCCGCTGCTTACTGCTCCAGGTACGCGAAGACTCATCAGCCGACTCGCACATCCAAACGCAGTCCTGCGCGGGATCAAACCCCTCGAGCGCGGAGGCGGTGCTGTCGAGTTGATCGCCCAACACGATCACAAGATGACGAATGGCCATGCGGGCAAGACTCCGGACTTGGATGGTTCAGATCAGACAAATTGCAGCATTGCAATCGCGTACCTGCACTGGCCGGCTCAGGCCGAGGCACGGCGCTGGCGACGTGACTGCAGGCGGCAGGCTTCGCTGCAATACCGCACCTCGTCCCAATTGCGCGCCCAGGCCTTGCGCCAGGTCATGAGCCGACCACAGGCGGCACAGGGCTTGGAGTCGAGGTAGGACTTGTTCCCACGAAAACTGCGCGTATCGGTCGATTTCATACTTGCATGGTAACGGTGCGTGAAACGGCCAGCGCCTCATGGGGTCAATCGCAGCCAGCGATCCAGATAAACTGGCGGCTTTACCAAACCTCCTGAGATCAACACTCAACATGAATAAAACCCCTCGTAAGCCCCTGCCCCTGGCGAGCTCACTCACCCAGCGCTACGGTGGTCAATCGCCGCAAATTGCCTCCCTCCCCGTCAATGCGGTCATCGAAAGTATTCTTGACCATCGCAGCGTACGAGGCTATCTGCCCGACAAGCTTTCGCCGGGTACGCTTGAGACGCTAATCGCGGCGGGTCAGTCCGCGCCCACCTCGTCCAATCTTCAGACCTGGACCGCTATCGCGGTTGAAGGCGCCGAGCGTAAGGCCCGCCTATCCGTGCTGGCAGGTGATCAGGCCCACATTCGTGAGTGTCCGAGCTTCTTGGTGTTTATCGCCGACCTATCGCGGCTCGACCGAATCGCCCAGGCCCGCTCGGAGGTCACCGAGGGCAATCGCTACCTGGAAATGTTTCTGATGGCCGCCATCGATGCCGCGCTGGCAGCGCAAAACATCGTGGTCGCGGCTGAGTCCATGGGCTTGGGTACGGTGTACATCGGCGCGATGCGCAACCGTCCCGAAGAGGTCGCAGCCGAGCTCGCTTTGCCACCGGATTCGTTCGCCGTCTTCGGTTTGTGTGTTGGACATCCTGATCCGGCCCGGCTTTCGGGTATTCGCCCGCGGCTGGCCCAGTCGACCATTCTGCATCGCGAGCAGTACGACGGCACAGCCGAAGCAGCAGCGATTACCGATTACGACCGTGCCATGGGCGAGTTTCAGGTTCAGCAGGGTATGAAAGCCATAGACTGGACTCGCCAGACCATCAAGCGCGTTGGTACGCCCGAGGCACTCATGGGAAGGCACCGTCTGGTTGAAGCGCTGAAAAATCTGGGTTTCGGACTTAAGTAAACACGAGGAGGTTTTTACATGAAACCCGCCATCGGCCTGATCGGCGTCGGCCTTATGGGCCACGGAATCGCCAGTAATCTGCTCAAACACGGATACGCCCTGACCGTACTCGAGCATGCAGGAAATCAGTCACTGGATGGCTTGTTGGCTGCTGGCGCCCGCACCGCCGCCACTGCCGCACAGCTTGCGACCCATGCCGATGTAATCATCTTGTGCGTCACCGGCAGCCCGCAGGTCGAGGCTGTGCTCACCGGAGACCAGGGTGCCCTGAAAACACTGCGTCAGGGCGCCATCGTGGTTGACTGCTCCACGGCCATTCCAACCTCGACCGAACGCATGGCAGCACAGGTGCGCGCCGCAGGCGGGCGCTTTATCGACGCGCCGATGACGCGCACGCCCAAAGAAGCGGCCGAAGGACGGCTCAATCTGCTCGTCGGCGGCGATGCTGACCTTCTCGACGCGGTTCGCCCGGTACTGGCGTGCTTTGCGGAAAACATCATGCATGCCGGCCCAGTCGGCGCCGGGCATCGCATGAAACTGCTGCACAACTACGTGTCTCTGGGTACGGTAACCCTCATTTCAGAGGCGGCGGCGTGCGCACAAAAGGCCGGCATTGCGGCTGAGACCTTCGTCGACATTCTGGCGCGTGGCGGTGGCGGTGGAGTTGCACTGGAAAGGCTGAAACCCTCGCTACTGGGTGGCGACCCCGCGCTGAAATTTTCGATCGCCAACGCGCTGAAGGACTTGAGCTATTACACGAGCATGGCCTCTGAAGCCGGCTGTGATCACCGCATTGCGACCGCGGTTCGAAGCAGTCTCGATGAAGCCACTCGCGAAGGTGACCCGAACGGATTCGTACCCACCATCGTCTCGCGTATTGCGGCCCGAAAATCGTGAGCGGCAAAGCCCCGCAGCACTACAATATCGTCACCATTGACGGCGACGGCATCGGCCCTGAGGTCTGTCAGGCAGCTCTTGCAGTACTGCGTGAAGCCTGCGGCTCACGTCTGCAGTTCATACCCATGCCCGGAGGGGCGGATCATTACCTGAAAACGGGCGAAGTCCTGCCACAGGCAACGTTTGAGGCTTGTCGCCAGGCACACGCCATCTTGCATGGCGCAGCGGGTTTACCTGGTGTTGTCTACGCCGACGGAACCGAGGTCGGCAATGACCTCCATCTCAGGCTCCGGTTCCGGCTCGACCTATATGCCAATCTGCGTCCCATTCGCCTGCATCGCGGCGTGCGATCCGTATTGGCCGACTGGAAACCCGGCAGCATTGATTACGTCATCGTGCGCGAAAACACCGAGGGGCTTTACGCCAGTCGCGGCGCAGGCGTCGCGCTACGCGACGAACTGGTCACCGATACCCTGGTGATGACCCGACGCGGTGTCGAGCGGGTCGCACGCTTTGCCTTCGAACTTGCCGCGCAACGCAAGGGCGCACCGCGTGACGGCAAGTCGCGGGTCACTGTCTGCGACAAAGCGAATATTCTCAAGAGTTATGCATTCTTTCGGGCGGTTTGTACCGAGGTCGCAGCGCAATTTCCCGAAGTAGAAATTGATTACGCTTACGCGGACGCGATCACGGTTCACCTGCTCAAGAAGCCCGATTTTTACGATGTCATCGTGGCTGAAAACATGTTCGGCGACATCATTTCCGACCTTGGCGCGGGTACCGTCGGCGGACTGGGCATGGCGCCTTCGGGCGAGCTCGGCGAGCGGCATGCTTTGTTCCAGGGGGCACACGGGTCCGCCCCCGACATCGCAGGGCAGGATGCAGCCAGTCCGATTGCCACGGTGCTATCGGCAGCGATGATGCTGCGCTGGTTGGGCGATCGGCATGCCGATGCCGATCTGACCCAGGCAGCGGGTCGTATTGAGCGGGCGGTCGATCATGTGCTTGAGCTGGGTCATTCCGTGCCGCGCGACCAGGGTGGCACGGCACGCTGCAGTGAAGTCACGGCTGCGATCGTGCGCGCAGTTCAGGAACTCCCTGCGGTGTAAGCGCCCGTGCGCTGCTGTTCTGCGGTTTCGGTGTCGAGGTTCTGGCACGCGGCGGTAAGCGCCCGTGCGTTGAGCCGCTTGTCGGGGGGCTTGGGCGCGAGGCGGTAAGCGCCCGTGCGTTGAGCCGCTTGTCGGGGGGCTTGGGCGCGAGGCGGTAAGCGCCCGTGCGCTCATACGCCTGCGGCCTGTCCTGCGGACAGGCTTCCCTTCGCTCGGGCCCTTCGCCGGGGCGCCCCGAACTCGGCCGCCCAGGCGGCGGCC
>JBIKMC010000444.1:0-6490 GCA_044359405.1 Burkholderiaceae bacterium | reverse complement strand
GATCATCTTTGTGCCGCCGTACAGTGCGCCGGTGAACTACACGGTGTTTCTGGTGGCCGATGGTGCGGTGCTGGAGACGCGCGCTGCGGTGGCGGGCAAAGACGAGGTGCAGCGGCTGGTGGTCATCGGCGACACTGCGGCCCGCGCGCCTGTTGTGAACAGCACGGTCAGCACGGTGCAGGAAGGTGGCAGCACCGGGCAGCGCAATGAGCGCTATCAGGTCACCTTCACCAATGAGTTCGGCTATCAGGGGTTCAAGCTGTTCTCAGTCGACAATCCGGTACTGCCCACCACATGGACGTATCGCAACAACGCCGAGAACACCACCGATACCATCAGCCAGCTGCGAAACGCGTTTGCCGAGCATCTGAAGAGCTACACCGGCGGTGTGGCCACGCCGTCGGCAATTCAGGTGTCGCTGGACAACGCCTACAAGGGCAAAGGGCACCGCTATGTGATCGAGTTCGTCGGCGCACTGGCGGGCCAGGATATCGCCGCCATCGGCATGCGCAGTGAAGCGCGCACCTTCAGCTTCACGTCACTTCAGGACGGCCAGGGCGCACAGTCCGAGATTCAGAAGGTGGTTATTGATACCACCGGTAAAGGCAGCTTCACGCTCAGCCTCACGCACAGCGGTCGCACCTACACGTCGACGGGCATCGAGTTTGGTGCCAACGCCGCCACGGTGCAGTACGCGCTCAATGCGGCTCTGGGTGCTGCTGGTTCGGTGCAGGTGAGCGCCTCATCCAAGGGTACTTACGTGGTGACCTTTGGCGGAGCGCTCGCGGGACAGAACGTTGCCGCGCTACAGGTGAGCACCACCAGCGCTGTGCAAGTGCCCTCGGGCAGTTTCAAGTTGACGTACGGTGGTCAGCAGACGCGTTCGATCAGCTGGGTGGCGGATGGTGCGGCGCTGGCGCGGGCGGTGCAAAGCGAGCTGGCGCGGCTGAGCAGTGTTGGGTCGGGCAATGTGGCGGTGAGTTACAACGCGCAGCAGTCCAACGGTGGGCAGCTGGGGCTGGATGTGCGGTTTACGGGCACGTTGTCGGGTCAGGATGTTGCGGCGATCACCTTTGACAAGTCGGCTCTGGTCAATGCTGATGTTGCTGTCCGCACGGTGACGGGTGGGGTGTCGGGTGTTGCGCAACGCCAGTACGGGGTATTGGGTACGGAGGCGAGGGCGAACGGATTCCGGCTGAGCGTGGTGTATGAGGGACAGACGTACCAGACGGGATTGCTGAGCGGGAGTGCGACGGGGGCGCAGATTGCAGGGGCGCTGAATGAGGCGCTGTCGTCGGTGGTGGGAGCGGACATCAGCGTGACCAGAAGCGCCAGCCATGAGCTGACGTTTGTGGTGGGCGGTTCGCTGTTGGGCAAGACGCTGGGTCTGATCAATGTGCAGGCGGTCAATGGGTCGGCCAGTGGTGGGTCGGTTGCGGGCGTGTATGTGGTGGGCAATGCGACGCAGACGGCGGCCAATCTGAGGCAGGCGTACGCGACGCTGTTGAACACGGCCACGAGCAACATTGGGGTGGCGAGGGATACGGGCTGGAGGGGCGAGGGCGAGCGGTATGTGGTGAGTTTCATTGGTGCGCTGGCGGGCCAGGACATTGCCGACAAGGGCATTGCGGTGGCGGGCAACCGGGTGCAGTACAAGCTGCTGGCCGATGGGGTTGCGCCGGTTGAGGCGCAGCAGCGTGTGGTGGTGGATCGGGCGTTGGAGACGACGGGTACGTTCCGGCTGAGTCTTGCGCAGGGCGGCAAGACGTATACGACGGCGGACATTGCGCTGGGTGCGGATGCGGCGACGGTGCAGACGGCGTTGAGGGGAGCGAAGGCGGCCGACAACGCTTTGTTGAGCGCGGTGGGCACGATCACGGTGGGTGGGTCGGCCGATGCGTACGAGGTGAGCTTTGCAGGGGCGTTGGCGGGGCAGACGGTGAGTCTGCTCAAGCTTGCGGGCCAGTCGGTGGATGCGCAGCTGCCCAGCGGCAGCTTCACGATCTCGGTGGAGGACGCACAGGGTCAGCGCCAGAGCAGTGGATCGATCAGTTTCAGCAGCGATGCGGCGGTGATGAGTGGACGGCTGCAGACGGCGCTGCAGGCGCTGTTTGGCGGTACGGGCACGGTGACGGTTGCGGCCGATACGGCCGACAGCACGGCGCGTCGAGGCTCGTACAAGGTGAGCTTTGGAGGTGCGCTGGCCAATACCGACATCAATGACATCACGAGTCACTTTGCCAGTCTGCAGCTTGGGGTGGTCAAGCCGAGCAATGTGCAGCAGGGGCAGGCCAAGACGGGTGAGGTGCAGACGGTGCAGATCGCAAGCGAGCGGTCTGAGGTGTCGTACCGGCTGAGCATCACGCACGGTGGTCGGACGGTGCAGACGGGGGTGATTGAGTCGTCGATGAGCCAGGCGCAGGTGCAGGCGCTGGTGAACACGGCGATGGGGACGCTGAGCACGCAGTTGGGCGGAGCGGCTGCGAGCGCTGCGGTGCAGTTCTGGAGCGGCAAGACGGTGCAGCTGCGGTTTGGGGGCAGTCTGGCCGGGGTGAATGTGGCGTCGGTGGTGGCGGCGGTTGAGGCGCAAAGCTACGAGGCGACGCTTGGTGTGGAGCAGGCGGGGTCGACGACGGTGAAGGCGGCGCAGGGCGCGCGCACGGTGGTGGTGGATTACGGGTATGAGGCGGGCAGCACGACGCAGAGGGCGACGGCGCTATCGGTGAGGAACGGGGCGGGCGAGCAGGATCTGTTTGAGCTGACGATGTCGGGGGCGAAGGGGGAGTTGTTGCAGGCCAGCGGTAATCTGAACGTGGATGTGTTCGGGTTTGTGGCCTTGAAGGGTGACTTTGCGATCGACAAGAGCAGCGACGAGGTGGTGCTGGGCGATGGCGAGGTGGATGCGCAGGGCGAGGTGATCAAGCCGGCGAGCGTGGTGGCGGTGGATGCGCTGCGGTTGGGTGCGAGCAATGTGCAGGCGTTTGCGGGGGTCGGTGGCGGGTACAACGCGGACGGCACGCTCAAGAGCGGGGCGGTGGGACTGAGCTTGAGTGGGGTGGAGTTTGGGCTTGCGATTGTGAGCGAGCGTCTGACGGGTTTGGAGCCTGCGGGTACGCAGGCGCGCAAGTGGACGGCGCTGCAGGCGAGCGCGGATGAGGCGAGCTTTACGGGTGTTGAGGGATTGACGCTGGCGGGTCGGCAGTTGTCGGTGCAGGTGAACCGGCAGGCGGCCGACGGGACGTTGGTGGATTACAAGGCGCGCGGGCTGGAGGTTCAGACGGGAGCGGGTGAAGAGCCGACGAGTCTGACGCTGAGTCTGGATGCGGGCGAGGGGCAGTTGCTGCGGGCCACGGGCGAGCTTGAAGTTGATGTGTTCGGGTTTGTGCAGCTGGCGGGGCGGTTTGGTCTGGAGAAGAAGACGGGCAGCGTGAGGGTTGCTGATAAGCCTTCGACGGCCAATGTGGATGAGTCGGCCACGCCGGTGGGCGTGGACATGCTGCTGGTGGGTGGCAGTGATCTGGTGGGGTTTGCCGGGGTCAATGGGGGCAAGGCCAATGCGGTTGGGTTGGCGGTGTCTGGGGTGGAGTTTGGTCTTGGGTTGTACACCGAGCGGTTGAGTGCGGCTGATGTGGCGGCGAGCAAGGTTGCGCGCAAGTGGAGCACGGCGCAGGCGACGGTGGAGGAGGCCGGCTTTGGAGGGATAGAGGGGCTGGTGGTGGCGGGTCGCAATCTGGCGATTGCGGTGAACCGACAGGCGGCCGATCAGACGGTGGTTGATTACGCTCGAAGCAATCCGAGTGATGAGACCAGTGCGCGGCGCACGGCGGTGAGTGTGTTGACGGGTCCTGCGGGCAGTCTGGAGCTGACGCTGGAGGGTTCGCGGGGGCAGTTGCTGGAGGTGCGGGGCGAGCTGGAGCTTGATGTATTCGGGTTTGTGCAGTTGAGTGGCGAGTTTGCGCTGGAGAAGGCGAGCGCGCCGGTGACGGTGACGTTGTCGGATGCGACGACGGTGCAGGCCAATGTGCTCAAGCTGGGTGCATCGAATGTGCGTGCGTTTGCCGGCATCAACGGCGGCACCAGCGAGGCCATCGGCCTTGAGCTCGCAGGCGTCGACTTCGCGCTCGCCTTGTTCAGTCACGCCACTCAGCAGACCCGTGCCTGGACTACGCTGCAGGCGAGCGCGCGCAGCGCGGCTCTGGTGGGTATTGAAGGTCTCACCGCTTCCGCGGACACCATTACGCTGGAGGTTAATCGCGCCAAGCAGCAGGGCGATGCGGTGGTTGATTACGGACGCGTTGATCCGACCAATAACACCAGCGCTCGCAAAACTCAGCTCAAGGTGGCCACAGGGCTGGCCAGCGAGCTTGAGTTAAGTCTTGATGGCACGCAGGGCGATTTACTGCGCGCACGGGGCAACCTCAACCTGGATGTGTTCGGTTTTGTTCAGGTGGCGGGCGGTTTTGCGCTGGAACGGCGTCGCGAGTCGTTCTTCCTGAATGACGGTGTTTACACCGACGACGCGTCCACCGCCAAAGCGCCGACCGAGATCGAGACCGATCTCATTGCGATCGGTCTTGATGGCGTCGATGCGTTTGCCGGTATCAACGGCGGCACCGAGGAGGCCATGGGCTTGTCCTTATCGGGCGTCAACATGGGCCTTGTCCTGGCCACCGAGCGTCTGGCTGAGGGCAGCACCGCGCAGGCCCGCAAGTTCACCACGCTCAAGGCTGAGGCTGGCGAAGTGGCCTTCATGGGCATCGATGGCCTGGGGGTCAAAGCGACCAATCTCAGCGTGGAGATCAATCGGGGTGTCAAGGGAACCGGCGGCAAGCCCGACCTGGTGCTTGACCACGGTTACCGGCAGTTTGAAGTGCTCACCGGGCCTGAGGCCAGTATCACTCTGGATACCGATGGCAGTCTGGGTGAGCTCACCCGGGCCAGCGGCGAACTCGATATTGACGTCTTCGGTTTTGCTCAGGTCAGTGGCGAATTCGCGGTGCAGAAGTCCAGCGGCATGGTGAAGCTGGCTGCAGCTGCCAACGCCACGGTCGAGACCGTCGAAATTGATCTTCTCACCGTCGGTGGCAAGGGCATCAACGCATTCGTCGGCGTGGGTGGTGGCACCGATGATCGCATCGGTCTTGAACTGACTGAGGTCGAGTTCGGTCTGGCGCTCATGAGCAGCAAGGCCGACGCGACGCGCAAATGGACCAGCCTTCAGGCCAGTGCGGGCAGCGTTTCGTTTGAGGGAATCGATGGCCTGACCGTTGCGGGCAGTAATCTTTCACTGGAAATCAATCGGGCTGATAAGGCGGGTGATCGCGTGGTCGATCACAAGGCCAGCGCAGGCACCACCAGCGCGCTCAAGATTCGTACGAGTGCCTCCAGCGAGTTGGCACTGTCCATGGATGGGGCCAAGGGCAAGCTGCTGCGCGCCAGTGGCAACCTGCTGGTCGATCTATTTGGCTTTGTGCGACTGGACGGCGGCTTTGCGGTGTCGCAGACCGATGAGCTCATCAAACTCTCGGATGGCACCGAGATTGAAAAGGCTCGTGTGTTGACCATCGGGGGTGATGACGTCAACGCCTTCGCGGGTATCAACGCGGGCC
Source organism: Burkholderiaceae bacterium (assembly GCA_044359405.1). Classification (GTDB taxonomy): domain Bacteria; phylum Pseudomonadota; class Gammaproteobacteria; order Burkholderiales; family Burkholderiaceae_E; genus SYIM01. The sequence continues at coordinate 881 of JBIKMC010000444.1, read as the reverse complement.
GCTCCGATCGCATCGGGCTAGCGCTTGATAAAGCCGACTTCGCGTTGGCGCTGATCGCAGATCCCGATGATGCAACGCGCAAGTTCACCACGCTGAAGGCTACGGCTGCGCTCGCTGCCTTTGTCGGCATCGAAAACATGACGGTTGCGGCCAGCGACCTTGAGATCAGCATCAATCGAGGGGTAGAGCGCCCCTTCGAAGCCGAGAAGACAACCCGCATCAATACGGTGCTCAAGCTCGATGTGCCTGCTGATCTCATCGGTCGCGTCGACTTCACGCGTAATGGCACGACCGCGTCGGCTACCTTCGGCTCGCGTGATACCGATGCTCAGCTGGTGCTCAAGGTCACTGCTGCTCTTGAAACCCTGGTGGGTGCGGGCAATGTCAAAGTCAGTGGCGGCAAGCAGGAAGGCTTTACCGTCGAGTTTATCGGGACACTGACAGGCACCAATGTCACGGGTCTGACCGTTGTTGCGCAGCCGGCCGCCATCACCACTCATATCACCACCGATGAGGCTGCGGTCGCGGGTCAGAGCGAGATCAAGCGTGTGGTGGTGCAGGCGGTGCGGGGCGAGCCCGACCCAGCCCAGGTTTATGCCGAGGACATCACGCAGGGCAAGGCCGGTGTCATCGAGATCAGCACCATCGTCTTTACCGAACCTGCCAAGGCGGGCACCTACGACGTGTTCTTCCAGGACGGCGGCGTGGTGCGTGAAGACCGCGCTGCGGTGGCGGGCAAAGACGAGGTGCAGCGGCTGGTGGTGATGGGTGTCGATGCGCCGGTGTCATCGGCCGCGCCGGTGGTGACAGAGGTTCAGTCGGGGTCTGCAGGCCAGGCGAGCACGGTCGGCATTGTGTTCAAGGCCGAGAAGGTGATTCAG
>JBIKMC010000200.1:0-6503 GCA_044359405.1 Burkholderiaceae bacterium | reverse complement strand
AATAACCCGCTGATCAAATTTTGGAGATACCGTGGAACTCACTCAGCATGACTTCCCCGACCTGCGACACCTGGACCCCGATTTCGTCTGGGGCGTTGCCACCAGCTCGTTCCAGATTGAGGGTGCCTCGTCCGCGAGCGAACGCGGCCAGTCGATTTGGGATGCCTTCTGCCGAAAGCCGGGTGCCATCCTGGATTCGAGCGACGGTCTGCGTGCCTGCGAGCATGTTCACCGACTCGAAGAGGATCTTGATCTGATCGCGTCTTTGGGCGTGTCGGCTTATCGTTTCTCAATCGCATGGCCGCGCGTACAACCCGATGGTACTGGCGCCATCAATGCCACGGGACTCGACTTTTATCAACGGCTCGTCGATGGCCTGCTGCGACGGGGTATAGAACCGTACCCCACGCTGTATCACTGGGATTTGCCCTTAAACCTGCAGCACCGGTACGGGGGCTGGTATGGACGCGAGACGGTGGCAAGATTTGCCGATTATGCCGCCCTGATTGCGCGTCATCTCGGTGATCGCACACCAACGATCACCACCATCAACGAGCCCTGGGTCATCGCCATGCTGGGCCATGAGCACGGTGTTTTCGCACCAGGCCTGAAGTCGCGCGCGCTCGCGCTGCAGGTTGCACACAACCTCCTGGTCGCACACGGTCTGGCGGCAAAGGCGATCCGCGCCAATTGCCCAGCCAAGGTCGGCATCGTGCTGAACATGTCGCCCATACATCCGCTCACCGACGCACCCGCCGATGTCGACAAAGCCCGGCTGGACGACGGACAAATCAACCGCTGGTACATGGATGCCCTCTTCAAGGGCGAGTATCCGGTCGACGTTCTTCAGCATTTCGGCGGCGACGCGCCGCAGGTGCAGTCCGACGACTTCGCCCTGATCTCGCAGCGCCTCGACTTCATGGGGGTGAATTACTACACGCGCAACTTTGCCTCCACGGGCGACCCCTGGTCTGCCGAGAGGTCCGGCGCCGCTGTGACCGATATGGGGTGGGAAATTTATCCGGCAGGGCTTACCGAGCTTTTGGTGCGCCTGCACCGCGATTGGACCTGCCCGCCCATCTTTGTTACCGAGAACGGCGCAGCCTTCCCCGACAAGTTGGTCGACGGTGCGGTGATGGACCATGACCGGGTCGAGTACCTGGCAACGCACATTGCGGCTGTCGATGAGGCGGCGAGGCAAGGGGTTCCGATGGCAGGCTATTTTGTCTGGAGCCTGATGGACAACTTCGAATGGAGTTCAGGATACCTTCGCCGCTTCGGCATCGTCTACACCGACTACGAAACGCTGGTCCGTACCCCGAAGGCAAGTGCGCACTGGTACGCCAGCCTCCTGGCGCGCCAGCGGCGGGGCACAGTGCGCGCCTCGAACAACGCAGCCTGAGCGCACGGCCGTGGCACGCGTTCAGATCAAGGGGTTGCGCAAGACATTCGGGCAGGCCGATGTGCTGCACGGTGTTGACCTGGATATCGCCAGCGGCGAATTCAGGGTATTCGTCGGACCATCGGGCTGCGGAAAAACCACGACACTTCGCATGATTGCCGGACTCGAGACGCCGAGCGCTGGTGAAATCTGGATTGACGATATCCGTGCCGACGGTTTGCCGCCAGCCGATCGCGGTGTAGCCATGGTGTTTCAGAACTACGCGCTGTATCCCCACATGAGCACAGCGGACAACATGGGCTTTTCACTCAAGGTATCCGGAGCCAGTCGGTCAAGCATGCGCGAGGCCGTGGGACGCGCCGCCGAGATTCTTCACATCAGCCACCTGCTTGACCGCCTGCCGGCGCAACTGTCGGGTGGAGAGCGACAGCGGGTTGCCATCGGCCGGGCGATCGTGCGTCAGCCCAAGGTATTTCTGTTTGATGAGCCGCTTTCCAACCTGGATGCCGGACTGCGCACCCAGATGCGGCTCGAACTGTCGCGCCTTCACGAAGCCCTGGGAACCACCATGGTTTACGTGACACACGACCAGACCGAGGCGATGACACTGGGTCAGAGGGTCGCACTGTTCGAGGCTGGAAGAGTCGTACAGGATGGGCCTCCCCTGGATCTCTACCGCGCGCCGGTCAATCTGTACGCGGCAGGCTTTCTTGGTGCCCCGCGCATGAATCTCCTTCCCCTCCGTGGGCAGGCGCGCGCTGCCGACGACAATGCGAAGGGATTCGACGTGGCAGTCTTCGCGCCCTTGCTCGGCCACGAACGCATTCCCGGGCAGGCTGCCTGGCTTGGCGTTCGTCCCGAATGTTGGCAGGTTGTCGAGCTCAGTGAATCCACGCTCCGTGCCTGTATCGACAGAGTTGAACACCTGGGAGACTCGGTCATTCTGCACTGCCTGATCGAAGGCCTTCATGATCTGGTCAGTGTGCGTCACCCTGCGGGCACGCGGGTGCCCGAGGCACGCACAGGGGTAGGGCTGAGCGTCCAGTGGTCTGATTGCCACTGGTTCGATGCATCGGGCAATCGAATTGCCATCGGTGCAGGGGAGCAGTCGTCGTGAGGCTCGCGCCTGTGAAACCGCTTTCATTTGTTGAAACTTTACGTCGACTGTGCGTTTGCTGCGCGCAGCATCGGCCATGAACCGTTATTTCCATTTAGATGCGCCAGCCCGTTACCGGGGCCTCGCAGAAATTCAAGGAGACTGACATGCGCCACTCGAAACCAATCGCCCAGCCCACCAAGCTTGGTACCGACCTCAAAGGCGACTCTTCTGCAGCAGGGTCCGGATCGACCGACACGGTCAAGGGTGCACGGTTCAACACAGCGCCCAAAGCAGCTCCGGCGTCGTCTCTGGCCAAGTCGGCCAGCGTCGGGCGACAGCGCGAATTCTGGGAGCGTGAGGAAGACCTTGCGCGGCCAGCAGCAGAAGTCGACAAGACCAACGAGACTGATACGTCGGCAGCGTCGGGCGGTGAGTCATCGGCTGTGCACGACATCGTGACCTGGACGCCCTCTGGCCATCCAACCGGCGAGAATGCGATCCAGCTGGCCCAGGCATCGGCGGGGGCTGCGGGTACCGTCGATACGCTTCCGGGAGCGCAGTTCAATCTCGCAACGCTGTTTGGCGGTGTCGCTGTCGCAGGCCTCATCGCTGGAGGCACTGGTGGAAGCAAGTCGGCCGGCGTAGCCGCGCGCCCGACGACCATCGAGTTGATCAACGGATACATCAGAAACGCGAAAGTCTGGCAGGACAACAACCGAAATGGCGTGATCGACGCCGATGAGCCTCAGGGTACGACCAATGCGCAGGGCAAGGTCGAACTCTTTGTCGATCCCAACGGCGGCCCGCTTCGCTCCTCAGGCGGTATTGACCTATCGCTACCGACAGGCTCCGAGGTCAGCAACAGCTTCATGAGTCCAGCCGGTGCAACCGTCATCTCGCCGTTGACCACACTCGTGTCGGCCATGACGTCCACCGGGGTCTCAAAGGAGGATGCGCTGGCCAGTGTCATCAAATCGTTCGGACTGGAGGGCGCCAATCTGCTGACCTTGGATCCCATCGAGGCTGCCCTCAATGGCACGGCGCCCGCGTCGCTGGCGCTCAAGGTGAAAGCGGCTGCCGTCAGCGTGGCGAACCTGATGGACGCCGGTGAAAGCATCCTGGCCGGCGCAGGCGTGACCGGCGATGCTTCACTGACCGTTGCCGCATCTTTGGCCAAGCAACTCAAGGACGGCACGGTAGTCGACCTGACCAAAGCCGACGATATCAAATCGGTTCTAAGCACGACCCTGCAGGGGGTCAATCTCGCGGACGAGGCACGGGGGCGGGTCGACGCCGCGCTGAATGCGGCGGCAACGGTCACCGCCTCGGTCAATGACATCGCCGCGCAAGCCGCGTCGTCCGGAGACCCCGATCAAGCCCTTGCCATCATTGCTGCAGTACAGGCAGTGGCCCAGGGCGAGGCGTCTGCGCAGATTCAAAAAGTCATTTCTGGCGAGATCTCTGCCCAAGCGATCGTCAACGAATTCACCGGAGACCGGTTGGCCCAGCAGGCCAGCGAGTTGTCGGCCAGTCGCGAGATTTCCCCAGGGGTGTTCAGCAAAGCCATCGACGTTCTTCCTACCGATAGCGTCATACCGCCCGTTGGATCCGGTCTTTCGGGCGGCCAGGTCACTGCGAAAGCATCACTGACCAAATTGGGAGAGTCAGTTGTCGCTGCGGGCGAGATCACGGAATTGCTCGCGAGCTTCAGCATCCCTCCGCAAGAACTTCTTCCAGGCGACTTCCAGCTCAGCGCGGGCCTGTCCCTCGTTTCCATCACACCCAAGACAGACCACCAGTACCTTATCAAGATCAAGGCGGAGGCCGGCGCCGTCGGCGAGTTTTCGGCTCAACTCAAAGACGGTTGGCTGAATGAAGACACACCTGGAGACATGGTCTCGTTCGTCGTGATGGGCGGTTTTGATCGTATCGATTTCAGTGAACCCAGTGCCCAGGTTAAAGCGTTTGAAGGCGCTCTGGCCAGCATCGCCAGTCTCTCGGACGGAAACGAGGTGCTCCGCATCTCGAAACCGACCGGAGCCAAGCCCTATGGGGGGGTGACGGTTGCATTGAATGACGCCGGCCTGGTGGGCGCGATTCCAGTTACCGAACAAAGCGCTGTCCTCTCGGTCTGGGTTTACGCACCCGAGGCCGGAGTTCCCATCCGCATGCAACTGGCCAACAGTGATGCGGGCCAGGTTCGTCGCTACCTCCTTGATTCCGAAGATTTCATCCGGGACGACCGCAACTTTGTCGAGGCCGAGGTCTTGACCACGACTTCAGGATGGCAAGAGCTTGCCTTCGACTTCAACCAACCGACCAAGCGCTTCGTCAGCGTCTATGGCGATCCCCCGATACTCGTATCGCTCAAGCCTGGCGTTCGTTACGACCAGATCAATCTGTTCCCTGATTTCGACAACCGCGCTGACGGTACCGTCTACTATTTTGATGGACTCAGCATGGGGACGAACCGAACGTCCAAACCCATAGACCCGGTTCCGTCAGACGGAGGGCCCGACGACAACGATTCAGTGATTTTCAGCCAGTTGGACTTCGAAACCTTGCCGCTGGGCACCGAATTTCCAAAGTGGGACGGTGCTTACGCATCGGTGGTTGCCGACCCCACCGATGCGGGCAACAAGGTGGCGCAATATGTTGAGGTCCCAACTGCGAGAACCTACGCGGGCGTTACGCTCGGCAGCGAGGGAACCGATTTCGTCGTCGGCCGTATTCCCTTTGAGGTTGCCGCCGGCAAGACCGCCATCAGCGCCCGCGTCTGGTCTGATGAAGTCGGCGTCGGCCGTACCGTTCGCATGCAGGTGGCAGACTCGAAGGCAACCAACGACACCGGTTACGTCGAGGCAGAGGCGGTCATCACCCAATCCGGCTGGAACACCCTCACCTTCGATTTTTCCAATCCGGTCAAACGGTGGGTTGCAGCGCTGGATCGCGAGGCTGTCACATCACTGAGCAGCGATGCGGACTACAACCGGATTTCACTGTTCATCGATTGGACCAACGGCCTCGACTACAACAACAATCCCGTCGGCACGGTGGCGACCACTGAGCGGCGCTACTACGTCGATGACATCAAACTCGTCGAGCGAGAACTGGAGAATCCGGTACCGCCCGGCTACCAGCTGACCTTTTTTGATGAATTCTCGGTGCCCGGGACACCTGATGCCAGCCGTTGGACTTTTGATTTGGGCGACGGATCCAAACGGGGGATCCCCGGCTGGGGGAATGGTGAGGCCCAGTACTACACAAAGGACAGCGACAATGCCTGGGTTGCCGACGGGGCCCTGCACATCGCTGCAAAAGCCGATGACACAGCCACCAATACCAACGACGGTGCGACGCCCTTCACCCGTGGCATCACCTCGGCTCGCATCACCACCCAAGGCTGGGATCTGGCCCCCTATGGTTATGTCGAGGTACGCGCCAAACTGCCGTCCGAAGAGGGCGCTTGGCCGGCCATCTGGATGCTGGGCGAGGCCAATGATTGGCCGAGAAGCGGCGAGATCGATATCGTTGAATGGTCGGGTCGTTGGTTTGATGACAACAGGATTCAGGCGGCCCTGCACTACGAGAAGGATTTCGGTGATACCGACACCAAGCTCGAAAAGGATCTGAATACCTCAGTCGACGAGTGGCACACCTATCAGCTGTGGTGGTCGCCTGACGAAATCCGCATCGGTGTCGACAGCGACCGAGAAGGTGCCTACTTCAGCTACCAGAAGCCACCGGAGGCGGGCAACGATGAGTGGCCCTTTGACCAACCCTTTTACCTGCTGATGAATGTTGCTGTTGGCGGCACGTTGGGCGGCAACGACTACACAACCACCCTGACACCCTCGTCGCCCTACGTCATGCAGGTCGACTATGTAAGGGTGTATCAGGCACCCGCCTACAGCGTGCCCGCCGATGCCCGCATCACCTTCGAGAGCAACGACGCCAGCGGCTACGAGCTGTTCAGCTGGGGCGGACAACAAACCGCCGTCG
>JBIKMC010000198.1:0-6533 GCA_044359405.1 Burkholderiaceae bacterium | reverse complement strand
TGCACGAAGCGGCGGGCCGGTGTAAGAATTCCTTTGGGGCTGGTCGTGGTGCCCGATGTGTACAGCAGCACGTACGGCGCATCGATGTTGACTGGGCAGGGCGTTGAATCGGGCGGAAATTGAGCGAGTGATGTCCATGCAAGCGAGCCAGGGACCGCGTCTCCCACCGCAATGACATGCTGCACAGAGCCTGCGGGCATCGCAGCGTCTGTGCGCAGACTCAGTACAGTCTGTGCCGGCGAAAAGTCCTTGAATTGAGCGGCCCCGATGAACGCGCGAGCTTGGCTATGCGCCAGCAGCGACGACAGCTCGGCGCGACGATAGGGCATATGAACCGTTTGAGTAACCGCGCCGATTCGATTGGCCGCCAGCAGGGCTACGACGAACTCAAGACTATTGGGAAGCTGCACGGCCAGCACATCACCCGGACCCAATCCGAGGGATCTGAAGCCGGCTGCAACAGACTGCACTCGAGCTTCAAGGGCCTGGTAGTTGAGCGATGATTCACCCGCCTGGATGGCCAGGGCGCGTGGTCTGACGCAGGCATGCTCGCTGATGTAGGACGCGAGGTTCACGGAAGCGGGGTCTATGGGAGCGGTGTCTATGGGTGCGGGGTTGGCCATTTGGCCGATCTTAGTGCAAAGTGCTTTAGACTTGAAGCATCAGATCGCTGCCCGTTTCATCCGACGGTCGGCTTGGGGTTGTGCGGGTCGCCTCGTTGGCCCGCCTGCGGCTGGGCAAGCATGTCACTCATACTGTTGATTGAACAAAGCCTGAATGGCCTTCAATTCGGCCTGATGCTCTTTTTGCTGGCGTCGGGGCTCACGTTGGTCTTTGGCATCATGGACATGATCAATCTGGCCCATGGTGCCCTCTACATGGTGGGCGCGTTTTTTGCGGCTTGGCTGGCGCAGCTGACCGGTTCATTCGTGTGGGGTGTTCTGCTGGCCGTACCCCTGACCGCACTGGTCGGTATGGTGCTTGAGACGACGTTGCTGCGCACGCTCTACGCGCGTGACCACCTCTCGCAGGTATTGGCCACGTTCGCGCTCATCCTCATCCTGAACGAATCGGTTCGCATGATCTGGGGTTCTGACCTGGCTTTTTCAGCGCCAGCCGTCCTGTCTGGGCCGGTGCGTTTGCTGCCGGATCTTTACTACCCCAGCTATCGCTTGATGATCATTGCGGTCGGACTGGTCCTGGCTGTGTTGCTCTATCTGGCGGTCACTCATACCCGCGTCGGTGCCCTGGTACGGGCCGGGGCGTCCAATCGCGAGATGGCCATGGCCATGGGCATCAATATTCGTGCCTTGTTTACGGCCGTATTTGGTGTCGGCGCGGCCCTTTGTGCGGTCGCTGGCGCCATGCTGGGCCCCCTGTTGGCGGTGCAGGTCGGCATGGGTGAAAGCATTCTGATCCTGGCGTTCGTGGTGATCGTGATCGGCGGTATCGGGTCGATTCGCGGCGCATTCGTGGGCTCGCTGCTGGTCGGGTTTGTTGATACGTTCGGCCGGACGCTGCTGCCCTTTTTGTTTCGTGAGTTTTTGCCGCCGCAGTGGGCGGCCGCCGCCGCGCCGGCGCTGGCGTCTATCCTGATCTACGTGTTGATGGCTGCGGTGCTGTTCATCAGGCCGCAGGGCCTGTTCGCGGCGCGGGCCTGAGGCTGACCATGCGATCGAAACAAACCCTTGCGTGGATGGCGCTGCTCGCTCTTGCTTTGGCGTTTCCGTTCGTCATGCGGGCGCTGGGCCTTGATTTTTACACCAGCGTTTTGAGCCGAATGCTGATTTACGGCTTGGCCGCTGTCAGCCTGAACCTCATTCTTGGTTATGGCGGGCTGGTGTCCTTCGGACATGCCGCCTTTATGGGCATTGGTGCCTACACCGTTGGCATTCTGATCACCGAGGGCATCGTCAACGGATTTGTGGGCTTTGCCGCGGCCATGCTCGTCTCTGCACTGTTTGCCGCGGTGATCGGTGCCATCTCCTTACGCACCCGCGGTGTGTACTTCATCATGATCACGCTGGCCTTTGCGCAGATGATTTATTACCTGGTGAACTCGGTAAAAGCCTATGGCGGTGATGAAGGATTGAACATTCGCCGTCGATCTGACTTTCTCGGCATCAATCTAAAAGATGAGGTGGCGTTCTATCTGCTGGTGATCTTGCTTCTCGCGCTTACCCTGGTGTTCATCCATCGTCTGATGCGTTCGCGCTTTGGCCGGGTCATTCTCGCAATTCGTGATGACGATGTGCGCGCGGAATCGATCGGATATCCCGTCTATCGATACAAGCTCATTCTTTTCGTGATGGGCGGAGCCATCGGGGGGCTTGCCGGCGCGCTCATGGTCAATCAGCAGAACTATGTCAGTCCTAACCTGCTGCACTGGACGCAGTCGGGCGTGCTGATGATCATGGTCATTCTGGGTGGTGTGGGTACGCTTGCGGGGGGCTTGTGGGGCGCGCTGCTGTTGCTGATTCTCGAGGATCTCATCGCAGAGTTCACCGTGCACTGGCAGTTTTATGTGGGATGGATCCTGCTGGCCGTGGTGCTGCTAGCGCCTCGTGGTCTGGCGGGTATTCGTCTGCGTAGGGGCGGTCGCGCCGGAGGGCGCTCATCATGAGCACGGATGATGTCCGCCTGCTTCAGGTGAAAGGTCTGGTCAAGCATTTTGGTGCCTTGCGCGCCACGGACCACGTTGACTTCGATCTCAGGCCCGGTGAGATCCATGCCCTGATCGGCCCCAACGGTGCGGGTAAGACCAGTTTTGTCGCGCAGCTGTCAGGGCATCTGCGCCCAGATGGCGGCAGCATGGTGTTTGACGGGCAGTCGATGATCGATGTGTCGACCCACGATCGAGTTCGCCTTGGATTGGCTCGATCGTTTCAGATTACCCGGTTATTCAAGTCGTTTACGGTGATCGACAACATCGCGCTGTCAGTCCAGGCGCGTTCAGGCAGCAGTCTGAGTTTTTGGAAGCCGGTGCTTGCAGAACGTACGCTGGCTTTTGAGGCCCGCGCGATCGTTGAACGACTGGGGCTGGCGGCCAAGGCCGATGCGCTGGCAAGCGAACTGTCGCACGGCGAGCAGAGGGTTCTTGAAATCGGCCTGGCACTGGCCACCAGACCCCGCGTACTGCTGCTCGATGAGCCCATGGCCGGTGTTGGTCCCGAAGAGTCTTCCCGCTTGGTGGGCCTCATCGATGGGTTGCGGCGCGAGTGCGCCATTTTGCTGGTCGAGCACGACATGCATGCGGTGTTTCGTCTGGCCGACCGTATCACGGTACTGGTCAACGGCGCTGTCATCGCCAGCGGTGCTCCATCGATCATTCGAGATCATCCGCAGGTGATTGCGGCTTATCTGGGTGATGAACTTGCCCACGGGGATGTCACGGCTGCGGCGACGGAGCCGCGGCGATGAGTCCGGTTCTTCTTGAGGCGGCCGAAGTGCGGGCGGCTTATGGCGCCAGCCAGGCGCTGTTTGGCGTAGGGCTGGCGATTCGGTCGGGCGAGGTGGTTGGGCTACTCGGGCGCAACGGCATGGGAAAGACCACCCTGATCCGCAGCATCGTGGGTCTGAAGGCGATGCAGCAGGGTTCCGTGCAGTTTGATGGGCAGTCGATTGCCGGCTGGTCAGCCGACCGAATCGGTCGGCTCGGGATGGCTCTGGTGCCCGAGGGACGGCAGGTTTTTCCGAATCTGAGCGTTGACGAGCATCTGCGCGCTTTTGCCGCCAACCGCAACGGCACTCGCGAGCCCTGGGACGCGCAGCGTGTGTATGCGCTTTTTCCGCGCCTCGCTGAACGCAAGCGCAATCTCGGAAATCAGTTGTCGGGAGGCGAGCAACAAATGCTGGCCATTGGCCGAGCGTTGGTCACCAACCCCAAGCTGCTCATCCTCGATGAGGCCACCGAGGGGCTTGCGCCACTGATCCGTGAAGAGATCTGGCGCTGCCTGCGCCAGCTGCGCGATGCCGGCCAGACGCTTCTCGTCGTCGACAAATATGTCAATCGACTGGTTGAAATCGCGGATCACCACGTCATCCTTGAGCGCGGGCAAGTCGCCTGGTATGGAACGTCGCAGGCATTGCAGGCCGACCGTTCGCTTTGGCATCGCTATCTGGGTGTTTGAGGTGGCTGTGTTCTAGGGTTTGAGCGCATCCGATGGGGCACGGGTGCTCGGCGGCTGAGCGCTTAGCCAGCCTGCCCTTCAAATTGTCGACGGGCCACCTCGTGCAATGCTTCGATCAGCTTGATTGACGCCGCACTCAGTACGCCCCGTCGACGGCGGGTAATACCCACCATCCGTGTCCAGTCGGTACCGCTGACGTGCAACGGTTGCAACTGCCCGGACTGTACTTCCCAGTAAATCAATTCGCGCGGGATGAAGGTGAGGCAGTCACTCTGCATCACCATCGCCTTCATGAGTACGGTTGAGGTGGTTTCGACGCGAGCCTGCGGCGGGGCGAGTCCGTGGCGGGTGAAAAAGTCATCGAAGGCCAGGCGTTCGAGTTCGCGATGGCGCGGCAGTATCCACGGGTAATTCTGTAATTGTGCCGGTGCGATGGCGCGTCGATTCGACAAAGGGTGGCCGGTACGAGCTACCACGACTCCGGTCTCGGTGAACAAGGTTTCATGACTGAGCGCGGCGTCGGCAGCGCGGGCCGGCACGGAAGACAGGGCAAAGTCGACCTCGCCAAGCTTGACCCACGGCATCAGCGATTCGTTCAGACCGTACAGCGCGGTGACCCGCAGGTCGGGGTGCGTTTTCGCGATCATAAGCAGGGCCTGCGGCAGAAGGCGGTTGGCCTCAGTGGGGCCGCAGCCGACCATGACATGGCCGCCGCGGGCACCCTTTAGGGCTTCGATCTCGCCGAGCGCACTGCGCATCTCCGCTTCAATCAGTTGCCCGCGCTGCATGAGGGTTTCGCCGGCGGGCGTGGGCGCGACGCCAAAGCGACCGCGGTCGAGTAGCCGCACACCCAGGGTGCGCTCGAGTGCCTTGATGCTTTTTGACAGCGCGGGTTGAGAGATTCCCAGAGCGGCCGCGGCTTCCGTCAGGTTGCCAAAACGCACCGCCGTCAGAAACAGTTGCACCTTTCGATAATCCATAACCCATGGTAATGGAAAAAGCATAAGAGGTTGTAGGACTTGTGCAGACGCTTTGCTAAGGTCTTGGCTTTGCCGAGCCAGGAGCGTTCCATGCCAGCCGTCGATCTCAAGCAATTGGTGCAGCCGGATCGGGTGCACCGCAGCGTCTACACCGATCAGACCATCTTCGATCTGGAGATGGAGCACATCTTTGAGAAGGCCTGGGTTTACTGCGGTCACGAGTCGCAGGTTCGTGAGGTGGGCGACTACTACACCGTACAGATTGGCCGGCAGCCCATGATCATGGTGCGTGACCGCGATGGTTCAATCCGCGTGCTCTACAACCGCTGTCCCCATCGTGGGGTACAGGTCTGCGGCAATCAGAGCGGCAACACCGGAACGGCTTTCGTGTGCTCATACCATGCCTGGAGCTTTCACCTGAACGGAAAGGTTCGCGCAATCCCGCTCACGAAAGGCTACGAGGGCACGCGACTGCATACCGATGATCCTGACTGCAGCATGGTTGCCGCGCCGCGGGTTGATAGCTATCGGGGCTTTGTATTCGCCAGCCTGGCGGCGCAGGGTCCCAGCCTGGCCGATTTCCTGGGCGAGGCCAAGGTGGCCTTCGACGATATGTGTGATCGATCGCCAGTAGGCGAAGTCGAGGCGGTCCCGGTCTGTCACCGCGTGATTCAGCAGTCGAACTGGAAGTTCTTCATGGAGAACCAGCTCGATGCATTGCACCCGTCGGTGACGCATCAGTCGACAGGTGTTTCTGCACGGCGAATCGAAAATCGCCTCAAGGCAGAGCGGGGGGCAGCCCCCCTCTTTTTTCACTACCTGTCGGCGTTCGCTTCGAGCTTCGATCAGTGGGACAAGGTGCAGACCGTAAACTTTCCGCACGGCCATGGCATCCTCAAGGCTTATATGGGTCTGCGTCCGACGGACCCCGATACGGTCGAATATGAAGCACTGTTGCGTAAGGCCTATGGCGAGCAGAAGGCTGAGGAATATTTGTCGCGCAGTATTCACCACGTCTTGATTTATCCCTATCTCTCGGTGCAGTCACCCTTACAGCAGTTGCGTTGTCTGCGGCCAATCGGCCCCGACAAGACCTTGTCCGAAATCTGGCACTTCCGGCTCAAGGGTGCACCCGAGGCCATCTATCGCCGCTCGCTCTGGTACTTCAACCTGGTGAATTCTCCAGCCACCATGATCAATGCTGACGACCTCGAGAACTGGACGCGCGGTCAGCGTGGGCTGGAGTCCAAGGGCGGTGAGTGGGTGAGTTTTCATCGCAATCACGGCGGCGACACCGAGAAAGACGGCGTGCTGTATTCCAACAACGGCACGTCTGAGGTCGTGATGCGCAATCAGTTTCGCGCCTGGGAAAAGTATCTGGGTCCAGCGCTTTCGGACAAGGCCTGAGGAGAGATGAACATGA
>JBIKMC010000197.1:0-6558 GCA_044359405.1 Burkholderiaceae bacterium | reverse complement strand
ATCAATTGGTCTGGCGCCTGAGTCCGCACGTGCTGATCGTGTAAAGGATCTGGTCACTGTAGGTGGTGTGCGACCCAATCAGCTGGTCGGCTATGGCCTGGTCGTGGGCCTTCAGGGTACCGGCGACGGGCAGGACATCAGCTTCACGGGCCAGAGCGTAAGGGCGCTGTTGGATCGTTTAGGAGTCAGCGTTGACGCTCCGCTGTCAGACTACGACGGCGCGCGCGGTGGTGGTAACGCGCTTAACCTTAAGAATGTGGCGGCCGTCATGGTTACGGCCGAATTGCCGCCGTTTGCCAAACCCGGTCAGCGTATTGATGTGAACGTGTCGGCGATCGGCAAAGCGGAAAGTCTGCGTGGCGGGAATCTGGTGCTCACCCGGATGCGAGGTGTCGATGGCCAGGTATATGCCCTGGCGCAGGGGCCCCTCAACGTAAGCGGGCTCACGGCCGGTGCGGGTGGCGGTGGTGGGGGTGCCCAGTCCAGTATCACCATCGGCGTACCCACTTCGGCTCGTGTGCCCAACGGTGCGCTGGTTGAGCGGTCGGTAGAGACTCCCTTTGAAACCGCTGAGAAAGTCGTCCTGAACGTACGCGATCATGATTTCTCAACGGCCACTGCGATTGTCAACGCGATCAACGAAAAGTTTGGCGAGGGTACAGCGCAGGCGGTCGACGGTGTGACTATTGCCGTGGATGCGCCACAAAATCCCGGCCAGCGCGTCACCTTCCTCAGCATGATCGAGAACCTGGACGTGAAACCGCCCGAGCCAGTGGCACGCGTCGTGGTGAATTCGCGGACCGGTACAGTGGTCATCAGTCGCAACGTACGCGTAACCGCCGCGGCGGTCACACATGGAACGATCTCGGTAAAAATTTCCGCGACCAACGAAATCAGTCAGCCCAACGCCTTTGCAGGCGGTCAGACGGCGGGCGTCACCAACACTGACGTGCAGGTCAATGAAGAAAACCGTCCCATGGTGCTGTTTCAGCCTGGGGTAGATCTGAGGGCGATCGTGGATGCGGTCAATCAGATTGGAGCTACGCCCTCGTCGCTGATCGCCATTCTTGAAGCCCTCAAGAGTTCGGGCAGTCTGCGGGCTGAGTTGGTGGTGATTTAAGCATGAGTACGGTCGCGCCCAAGATCAACACCTACCTCGATTTTCAGGGGATGGGTGAGTTGCGTGGTCAGGCGCAGCGCGACCAGGACGGTGCTTTGCGCGAAGTCGCGCAGCAGTTCGAATCGATGTTCGTGCAAATGATGATGAAGAGCATGCGCGAGGCCGGTTTTGGCGAGGGCATGCTTGAGTCACGCGAGGCCGAGACCTTCCAGGGCATGCATGACAAAGAGATCGCCCAGCAGATGGCTCGCCGTGGTGGTCTGGGCATTGCCGACATGCTGGTCGAGCAAATGAGCCGCAACAAGCAGTCGGTACCTACCGCCGCTGATGCCTTATCCGCACGGCGGGCTGACATGATTCCGCTGGAAAAACCCAGCAAGGCGCTCGATCTGAATCCGACCCAACCGGTGTTTTCGGTCAAGCGGCCAAATGCTCCGGGCATGAGTCTCAAGCCTGAGATGAGCCTTCCCGGTGCCGGGCGCCGGCCCAACCCGCGCGGGGGTAGTGCCGAATGAGCGACATGCTCTCCGTCGGTAGCTCGGGCGTTCAGGTTTATCAGCGCGCGCTGGCCACCGTATCTAACAATATTGCCAATGCGGCGACCGAAGGCTATTCGCGCCAAGAAGCGGTGCTGGTCGACAACGACCCCCGGCTCTATGGTGGGCTGTGGTTTGGAACCGGTGCTCGCGCCGACAGCATTCAACGGCAATTTGACGCCTTTCTTGAGCAGGGGCTTCGCACCAGTATCAGCGATGTCGAGACTCAGGCTCCCCTGATTGACTACACCGACCGCGTGGTGGATATCCTGGGTAGCCAGCGAACCGGCTTGTCCGGGTCGCTCGACACTTTTTTCGCAGCGGCGCGTCGCTTATCGACCGATGCTGCTTCGCCTGAGCTGCGAATGGGTTTCCTCAGTGAGGCCGAGGGCCTGACCGCGCGCCTTAAAACCCTGAGCGGTCAACTCGATTCCATCGCCATTGAGACCGACGAGGCTGTCAAGGTAAATATCGGCAAGATCAATACCATCACTGAGCAACTGGCCCTCGTTAATGCTGAACTCAATCGACGCAATACAGTCGATCAGCAGGCGCCCAAGTTGCTTGACCATCGCGATAGTCTTTTGCGTGAGTTGGCCAGTCTTGCCCGTATCCGGGTTAAGGAGTATCGCAGCGGAGTCGTCGACGTGAGCTTGGGCCCGACCGACAATCAGGGTCGAGTCGTTGAGGGCAAAGAGTGGCGTCAGGTGGATGCCGTTCTGGACGAGCGTACCCTGGGCGTCAAGCTGATTGTTGATCCGCGCGGCGACTACGAGGTGGTTAGTGGCGTCAACAGCGGTACGCTGGGCGGCATTCTGAATTTTCGTGATCAGATTCTCGCACCGTCGATGGCGCAACTGGACTACATCGCGCAGACCATCGCGTCGCAATTCAATGCCACGCATGAGTTGGGGGTCGACGTCACCGGCAAGCTGGGCGGCCCCCTGTTCACGATTGATCCGGTCTTCGAGTTGAAGGCCGAGGCCAGCACGGCCCGTCTGGCGATTCAATGGGAAGTGACCGACCCGGCACTGACAAAGTTCAACAGTCTTGACTTGCGCTATGACCCTAACGTCAATCGCTGGACGGCTACCGATGTGGTCAGCGGCGAAAGCGTATCGGGGACCGAAGAGCTCACGCTCAATGGCATGCTGATTCGCATTAATGGACGCTCTGACAAGATCGAGGAAATGCGCCTGGTCGCGTCTAACCGACCAGCCACCGGAATTCGGCGTCTGATCGACGATCCGCGGATGGTGGCAGCTGCCGCGCCGTTCCGGGTTATTGAAAATCCGCTTAATGAAAGCGGGGCGGATGCGCTGGTGGCCTGGCTTCCCGACCAGGATGACGAATCGACCGTACGCTCGATTGCGACGCTGCCGCTCAGCACGCCTTGGCAGACTCAGCCGACAGCGATTGACAACTCGGCCACGCGGCCAGCGTCTTTGGTAGGGCGCGTACCCGCAGGATTTGCCGATACCAGCTTCACGCTCTCGAGCGCCATCGCGCAGCCCATGGACGTCCAGGTCTTCACGCGCGATGGGCGCCACATCGCCGGCCGGTCGCTGTCGCAGGGCGAGATCGATGCGCTGGTTACCGAGAACACGGGCTTCACCCGCGACGCCACCTATTCCACGCTTTATCTCAACGAAACTGGTGCTGACGGATACTTAGGGCTCGAGGTGTTTCGGGGCGCCCGCGCAAAGCCCGCTGTGGTGGACGTGCTCAACTACGAAGGCCGGGTGATTGGAACCGAGACCGTGCCTGCGCGGTTGCAGTCGGCGCGAATGCCCGAGCAGGGTTTGGCGGATGGCGAGCCCATGTTTGCAGCTGGGGCGCTTGCGCTCAATGGGCTGAACCTTGGCGAGTTTGTTCCCACCACGCGCCCGATCAAGGCCACCGAGGTTGCCGACTGGTTTGCCGGTGAAATCAATCGAATCGGTCTGTCAGACAAGATTCAGGCCCGAGCGCTCAACGACATCAAAGCCAGCGCTGACATCATCGATCTGACCAAGCCGCTGGAAATCAATGGTGAGGTGGTGTGGGATGCCACTGGATCAGCCCCACGTGGTGTTGAGGGGCTGGCGCAACTGATCAATGCCCGCTCCGCTACCACTGGGGTTATCGCCTCGGTCGACACCGAGGGTGCATTGGTGCTGACCAATGTGGCTGGCCAAGAAGGTGAAGACATCACCCTCGGACCGGCTGATGACTGGGTGGATGGCCGTTCGGGTAACGCGCTGGGCTTGGCCGCGGGCCGCTATGCCGGTCGGCTGGAGCTTTCTGCGAGAAATGCGTCTGAATCAGTCGAATTGTCCATCGGCGCCGCGGGCAATCCTTCGGCCCTATCGCGATTGGGTCTGCAGACCAGCGTGCAGATTGACGGCGAGATTCCCGAGGACCTGTTGGTGTTTGTCACTGGCGAGGGCAGCGCCAATTTTTCGACGCTGTTTACCCAGGGCGTGCGTGAGCCGATTGATTTTTTACGCGAGCGCGATCTCGAGGTGAGCTTTGTCACCGATACCCGCTGGAAACTCACCGACAAAGCCACTGGGACAGTACTGGCTGAGCGCGACTACAAGTCGCTCGAGGGCATCCATTACCGTGGTTTGCAGATCAACCTGTCGCGAGTTCCCTCAGAGGGTGATGTGTTCACCATCGACGGGAATCAAGATGGCGTTGGCGATAACGCCAATATTCTCCGGTTGGCCGCGCTTGAGAATTCACGCGAGTTAATCGCCGGTGGCATCACCATTGGTGAAGCATGGCTTGAACAGTTAAACCGAATCGGCAATCTGGGTAACCAGGCGCGCATCGCCGAAGAGGCCCTCAAGGTGGTGAACGAGCAGGCAGTTGAGGCACGCGATCAGGTGTCGGGTGTCAGTCTCGACGAAGAGGCTGCTGATCTCATTCGCTTCCAACAGGCTTACCAGGCGTCAGCCAAAGTCATCCAACTCGCCAACCAATTGTTTGATGCCATTGCGCAGATCCGCTGATGAAAATTTCCAACAGTCAGTTTTTCAACCGGGCGGTCGGGCAAATGAGCGAGCGGCAAAACTCGCTCGCCAACGTTCAGGCGCAGCTCGCCGAGGGCAAGAAAATCGTCAAGCCTAGCGATGAGCCGGGCAGGGCGGGTGCCGTGCTGCGGCTTAAAGGCATGGTTGACCGACAAGATCGCCATCATGAGGCGCTGACAGCTGCCAAGAATCGCCTGGGTACTGAAGAGGCGACGCTTCGTAATGCGTCGGATCTTCTCACGCGCATCAAAGAGCTGGCGCTGCAGGCCTCCAACGATACCTATGACCCTGCCAACCGTGAAGTGATCGCCATCGAGATTGATGGCCTGCGCGAGCAACTGCTGTCCATGGCCAATGCCCGCGATACCCAGGGCAATTACCTCTTTGCCGGATCGCGCGTTTTGCAGGCGCCCTTTCAGCCCGATGCCGAAGGCAATATTGTTTATACCGGCGACCAGACCCGTATGAAGGTGGCGGTGGGCGATCACCGCGATCTCAACCTGAACCGATCGGGAACCAACGTGTTTGCCCCGCTTGAGCGCTCTGCCGTGGTTGAGGGCGAGGTCGTCACCAGCAGCGTCGGATTCTTTGAAGCGATCGAAGAACTCACCGACGGCATTCGCGCAGGCGAGCACCCGGCCATGCAGCGCGGTATCGGTGAGCTGGACAAAATGATGAATATGTTTGCCTTTAATATCTCTGAGGTTGGCACGGATCTCAGGGTGGCTGATATGCAGACTCAGGCGGTTGAGGAAACCCAGTTGCAGCTGCGCTCAGTGCTGTCCAATATTGAAGATCTTGACTATGCTGAAGCGGTTACGCGTATGCAGAAACAAATGCTTGCTTTGGAGGCGGCACAGCGAAGCTTCGCCCAGATTTCACAACTGAATCTGTTTCAGTACATCAACTAGCCCTTCGGTATCAAGAAATCGCCGCTAAGGTCGATACCGGTCGGAGGATAAAAGCAGTGGTCATCGGAGGCTGTGCATGAGTACCGACACCATCATGAGCGCCCTGGGTGCGGGCTCTGGCATTGATATCAAGGGCCTGGCCCGCAACCTCACCGATGTTGAGCAAAAGCCTCGCGAAGACGCTATTCAGGCTCGTATCGACAAGACTGAAAAGCGCATCTCGGGTTATGGGGCGGTCATGTTCGGCCTCAAACAGCTCAAAGATGCCTATGCGGCGTTGAATGACCGTTCTGAATTCAATGGTGCCAGCGCCAAGAACAGTACGCCACTGGCCTTTGAAGCAACCGCTGGTGCAACGGCTTCGCTGGGTCAACACAGCGTAGAGGTCACTGGACTGGCCAGCGGGCGCGTGCTTCGCAGCGGCAATTTCTCTGCGGCCAACACCACGCTCAATAGCGGTGCGCCCTTCAGTCTTGAAATTACGCGGGGTTCAAGCACCACCACCGTCGAGGTGTCTCGCAAGTCGCCCGAAGGGGTGGTGGAAGCCATCAACAGCAAAACTGAGGCGACGGGGGTTGAGGCGCGCCTGGTCAACACGGGCGATCCGACCAATCCGGTCACCATCGTGCTCACCGGCGAGTCGGGTGTTGCTAACCACTTTACCGTCAGTCAGCCCAACGGGCAGGCGGTAACCGGCCTTGAATTTTCTACCGAGATCAAACCGGCGTCTGACGCCACAGCGATCGTCGATGGAATTTCGGTGCAAAGGCCTACCAACACCATTGACGATGTCATCCCGGGCGTCAAGCTTGAGCTGCTGGGGCAGAGTAGCTCGGCGGGTACCGTCACCATCAGCCGTGATCCGGCACCCGTGCGTCAAAAGATTGATACGCTGGTCAAGGCCTATAACGACCTGCAGGACTTCCTGGACACCATGGCCGACCCCAAGTCTGAGGACGAGGAGTACGGCGGCA
>JBIKMC010000025.1:0-21396 GCA_044359405.1 Burkholderiaceae bacterium | reverse complement strand
TGGAAGCACCCACGACCTCTTTCTGACCCGCTGCGACCTCGGCCAGCGACTTCCCCTGAGCCAGCTTCGTATCAAGCCCAGCCATGTCCTCGAACACATCGGTCCGGCGGGCGGCCAGCTCATCTGCATTGATCGCGACGCCGCCTATGCTCTTGGCGGGATTTTCGCGGGCAGCATCAATGATTCCGTCCACGATGCTTGCAGCGGTATCGGCCATCTTGCCGGTGGCCAGTGAGCCGGCACTCAGCTTTCCGGCCAGCTCATCGACCACGCCGCGAGCAATATCAACCTTCTTGCTGGCCGCAGCGCCCGAGCTCTCGCGAATGCTGTTGGCAATTTTGACCATCAGACTGGCGACCGCAACGCCCGCTTTGTGAATGTCGAGGGCGCCCACCTCGCCCGCCGCTGCGGCCTTGACCGGATCAAGCTTGAGCAGATCGACCTTCCCTTCGAGTGTCTCAAGGCCCACTGCCTTTAGTACCTTGGCTTGGGCTTCGTTACTGTTCAAGGACTTGTCTGCCTCCATGCTGGCGGCAATCAGGGTTGTCAGCGGCGTTACCACCGTGGCACCCGCCGGGGCTTTCAGAACCCCTTCGAAGGACTCCTTGGTATCAACGTCGGTTCCGCCGAACGCAACGACAGGGCCGGTCGTGTCGGTAACCAGAGTGAAGCTGCCGTCGTCCTTCGTGGTTGTTCTGGCTTCATCCGCGTCCAGCACACCATCCCGGTCTTTGTCGATGAAGACGGTCGCCCCCGCCAGATAGCCGTCAATGACCTTGCCGGCGACAGTCGGTGTCTTTGGCGCCGGATCAGATTCGAGACGGCTCTTGATCAAAAGGCCCCCCACTGCCACACCCAGCAAGGGCAGGAAGGCCGAAGCCGGCGCTGCCGCTGCGGCAGCTGTCGCCGGAGCGCTCGTAGTCCCGGCAGAGCTGGATGCCGCTGGTGCCTGTGCAAGCAGAATCGGTTCGGCCGGCATGCTGAGGGGTTCCGATACTTCAAGGCTCAACGCCGATGCGTCCGCGACGGTCTCGCTGCCAAGATCGAAAACTTCCGAAGTTTCACCAACTGCCCCAGATCGGGACAGCTCGGCGCGCTCCTCCTCATCCTCATCACGTCGTCCGCGCTCTGCCCCCCCACGCACGGTCAAACGGGCCGCCATCTCGGCAATTGCCAACCCGAGTTCGCTTTGCGCCTTCACAGCCTTGTCGGTTGTCGGCCTTTTTGCAGACTTAGCTTCGGAAGAGCGGCTGGGCGTGGCACTTGTCGTCATGTATGGCTCCGTTGGGTGATCGCTTGGGTCTTTGACCACCCCCGACGCTAAGAACCCAACATGACGAACTCGTGAAGGTTTGATGACACCTCGATGACAAGACATGCACGGGCGGCCAGCTGCGGCAGCTGCGCTCGCCTGCTACTCGAGAGGGTGATTTTGTGCTGGTCGATACCCAGCGTCTGGCTACTTCGAAGCGCAAACCAAGCGAAGGCTCTGTGCGTACGCTGCATCTCAGCGCTTCATGAACAGCAGCCCGATCGAGCGCAGCGGTCAGGAGACCGTACCCCAAGAACTGCCGCACAACTCAGGCCGGCGGAGAGCGCTTTCCGAACAACCGCACCACGGCGAGCTGATGCGCAGATACCCAGGTGCTTCGGTCATAGCCCGGAATGTCAATCAGCCGCAAACCATCGGCGACGTAGGTAAAGTGTGGCGTGAGACGCGGTGTGGTACCTGAGCGAAGAATCTCCAGGGGTAGCGCTTCATTCTGCAAATGTTCGGCAGCCCAAGGATCGACGATGCGAGGTTTCTTCAAAACCAGCACGCGAACTCCAATCGCTGCCAATTCATCGCCCACGCGCGACAGGTGATCACGCTCCCAGGCCAGGCAGGGGCCGCAGTCGTGAGCCCCCCAGTAAATCAACGCATGGTTGCCGACTGGTTTCGCCTTATCCTGGGCAGCGCTTAAGCCCGGGACAGCCAGCGATAGCGCCGCCAGCCGCAAGAAAGCCCTGCGTGACCCACCGTGTGGCAGACTGCCCGGTGCCGTTGATCCTTCAGTAATTGAGCAATTCACGATCAGCCCTATCCCCGATCCACAGTTGAGGCATTGATGCGGTGAGTGCTCGGCTTTGCTCCCACTGCGCAACGATCTGGCGCGCGCGCTCCATCAACTCGGACCAACGCGGCCTCTTCGAATCGCTGGATAGTTCACGGGTCGACTGGGCGAGGGCCTGTACAAACCAGGTGCCGGTTTCGGACGGACTGCAACCAAATGAGGTACGGTCCGCGCGCGCCGAGGTGATAACCATCACCCGCTCAAACCCGTCACGCTGCACAGCGTCTGCAAATGAACCTGAATGACAGGCGGAAATCAGCAGCAGAACATTCATGTCGCGCACATGTTTGAGGCGCTGCAGGAGAAACGACGTGTCGATGGGCTTTTGCAGCACGGTGCCCACCTTGTTTGAAAGCCGTCCCGGTAGCCCATGGGTTGAGACGGCCATCACCATCAGGTCGTCAGGCCTGGCGCGCGCCTTGATAAGATCAAGACTCTTATCCAGCATGAGCGAATCGAACGAGGGCGTATCGCCCGGCGACATGATCGCTTCGTTGCTGAATACAAAGGGCACCGGTTGAAAACCCGGATAAATGCGCGTCGTCATGTCCTGGACGAGGCGAATATCGCCGGCCGCCCAGCGCTCGCCGCCCCACAACGCAAGTCCAATAAAAAATATTCGTGGCCGCCCCTGCTCTATTCGGTCCAGATTATTGAAGACCTGATCGTTGTACAGCGCGTGATTCTTGGATTGATATTCCCAGGTATGCAGAGGCGTCTGGCAGCCCGAGAGCGCGAGAACGGCAAATAGCATCAGCAGCAACGAACGCAGCATCAGAGTACCCAGCGTATTGATATTTGTTTTGACGCCATTACCGCCCTTATTGATGGTGGGCCCCCCGAGAGTCGAACTCGGCACCAACGGATTATGAGTCCGCTGCTCTAACCAGGCATGAGCTAGAGGCCCACAACCGAATTGTATCGGGTGCCGAGGGCCTCAGGTTGAGGCTGCGCCGGTACGCAGCCGTTCACGACGCTGCAGCACCGAGTTGACACCCAGGGCACCCACCACCAGCGCCGCCCCGGCCAACTCTGCCGCCGACAGAACAACGCCTTCGACCGCCCGGGTGGCAAAGGTGACCACTGGCGTGAGATTGGCCAATAGCACGGCATTCAAGGCTCCGATGCGGCGCGCGCCCGAATTCCACAGCAGCATGGCGATGAGGGCGCCAAAGAGCGACACATAGACCAGACGCACAGCGATACCTGTATCGACATCATGCGGAAAACCGGTCAGGCCCAGGGGCAGCCCAATCAACCAGGCGGCGAACAGAAATCCGAGCGTGGGTATGGTGGTCAGCGTCGATACGCGCGCACTTGACCAGTTGGACAAGGACGAGGTGATGACGGTGTAGGTGACCCAGCCAACCATTCCCACCAGCACCATCAGATTGCCCAGCCACTCTCGGTCAGAGCCGGTGGGCGAGGTTATGGCCCGACCGCTAGGCTCCGGCAGACCGGACATGCCCAGGCCCAGGGTTTCACCGCCGCGCGTGACCACCAGCAGCACACCCACGAAAGCGACCAGCATGCATAGCAGCGTGTAGCCTGCAGGACGTCGACGGTATAGCCCCCACTGCATGAGCGCAGTGACAGCAGGCTGCAGCGCCAGGATTATGGCCGCGGACTCGGGGCGGGTAAAGGTCAGGCCGCCAAAGACTAGAATGGCCGACGCGGCCATTCCCGCACCGGCGATCGTGGCGATTCGGCCGTGACCATCAAAAGCAAAGGCCGCTGTCCCCTCACGCCAGAGCAGCACCCCTGCAAAACCAACAATAGCCACCAGGTACCGCAACAGGCTGAGCGTCGTGCCGTCGACACTCCCGTAAACCGCTTTGGCGATGGGCAACTGCGTGCCCCAGATAAAAATGGCCAACAGTGTCATGCTGACGCCCGCGCCAAAGCCCTCGCGGGAAGGGGCGGCGCTCACGCAACCGCCATCGAACGGCAACGCGTCCAGAGAATATTTGGGCAGGTCGTCCGCGCCCGTAGGGCGATGAATTTCGGCTCAGGGCCAGGCGCAGAGCGCAGCGATACGGACGGTATTGCGAGCATCTGCAACGCCGCCATGGGTCGAAAGCCCCGCCCTACTGCCCTTCAAGGAAACTTTTGAGTTTGTCGGCCCTAGTCGGATGCCGAAGTTTACGAAGCGCCTTGGCTTCAATCTGGCGAATGCGCTCCCGGGTGACATCAAACTGTTTGCCGACTTCTTCCAGCGTGTGATCGGTACTCATCTCGATGCCGAAACGCATGCGCAGCACCTTGGCCTCGCGCGGGGTGAGCGAATCAAGCACCTCTTTGACCACGTCGCGCATGGATCCGTGCAGGGCCGCATCGGCAGGTGCAAGGGTAGTCGTATCCTCAATGAAGTCACCGAGGTGCGAATCGTCATCATCGCCAATGGGCGTCTCCATCGAGATGGGCTCTTTGGCGATTTTGAGGATTTTGCGGATCTTGTCTTCCGGCATCTCCATCTTGACAGCCAGCGTCGCCGGATCGGGCTCCTGCCCGGTTTCCTGCAGGATCTGCCGGCTGATGCGGTTCATCTTGTTGATGGTTTCGATCATGTGCACCGGAATACGAATGGTGCGAGCCTGATCGGCAATAGAGCGGGTGATGGCCTGGCGAATCCACCAGGTGGCGTACGTTGAAAACTTGTAGCCCCGGCGATATTCGAACTTATCGACCGCCTTCATAAGACCAATGTTGCCTTCCTGAATGAGGTCGAGGAACTGCAGGCCACGATTGGTGTATTTCTTGGCAATTGAGATCACCAGTCGCAGGTTGGCCTCGGTCATCTCGCGCTTGGCCCTACGTGCGCGGGCTTCGCCCATGGTCATCTGCTTGTTGATCTCGCGCAGATCAGCCAGCGGCAGCAACACCCGAGCCTGCAGATCGACCAGCTTTTGCTGCAGGTCTTGAATGGCCGGAATATTGCGCTCAAGTATGGCAGCGTACCCGCCCGCCTGGGCCAGCTCAGCGCGCACCCAGTTGAGATTGGTTTCATTGCCCGGAAAGCTGGCCACGAAACGGTCGCGCGGCATGCCGACCTTGTTGACGCAGATATTGCCGATGGCCCGCTCCAGGCTACGCACCTGGTCGACCTGAGACCGCAACGTATCGCAAAGCTTTTCAACGATCTTGGCGGTAAAGCGGATCGTCATCAGTTCATTCTGAATTTCGGACTGCGCCTTGACGTAGGGCTTGCTGCGGTAGCCCTCCTTCTCGTATGCCACACGCATGCGGTCAAAGCCCGAACTGATCAGTTCAAACTTCTCGAGCGCGGACTTTTTGAGCTCTTCAAGCCGCGCGGAGTTCGCAGCGCCACCCTCACCTTCTTCGTCTTCGAAGTCGGCCTCATCGGGCTGCGCGGCTGGCGCCGGCGTAAAAGTTTCTTCAACGGCGTTGGGATCAATCAGGCCATCGACCACCTCATCAATACGCAGCGTTCCATTACGGATACGCTCGGCATGATCGAGCACTTCAAAAATAGTGGTCGGACACGCTGAGATAGCCTGAACCATCTCTTTCAGACCGTCTTCGATGCGCTTGGCGATTTCAATTTCGCCCTCTCGGGTAAGCAGCTCGACGGAACCCATCTCGCGCATGTACATGCGCACGGGATCAGTCGTACGGCCAAACTCAGAGTCGACCGTGGACAGCGCGGCCTCGGCCTCTTCTTCGGCATCTTCGTCGGAGGTGGCCACCGGCGTGGTATCACTGATCAGCAGCGTCTCGGCATCAGGCGCCTGATCGTAGACCGCGATGCCCATGTCGTTGAAGGTGCCGACGATTGAATCGATAGCCTCGGCGTCGACCAGCGCTTCAAGCAGATGGTCGTTGATCTCGGCGTACGTGAGAAAGCCCCGCTCTTTACCGTGCTTGATCAGGGTTTTGAGATTGTTGCGGGTTGCTTCCCGCTGTTCTTCAGTAATGCCCGAGCGCCCGCCCAGTTCTTTGAGCAACTGCTTTTCTTTGGCCCGGCTGCCGCGCTTGGATACTTTGACTGGCGTAGCAGGCACCTCAGCGATCGCCTCGACATCAGTCTCAACCTCGGCTTCACCGTCAACCTCGTCGAAGGTCTCCTGGTCGTCGCCGAGCATTTCAGCATCATCGCCATCGCCCTCAGACCCGCGGTCCGCTTTGCCCGCCGCCGCTTTTCCGGCTGGCTTTCCGCCAGCTTTTACGGTCTTGGCCGGTTTGGCCGTCTTGCCCGCTTTGGCGGCCTTTTTATCTGACATGTCGGGTTCGGGCATCACATCGGCTTTTACGCCCTTGGGCTTGGCCGCTGCATCTTTAGCTGACAAGGCTGGTTTTGCTACAGGGGCGGTTTTGACTGATTCGGATACCTTGCCCGCCGGAGCTGCCTTACCCTGGGCAGCCGACACTGACCCGGCGTCTGGTTTAGCGGTACCTGACTTTGTGGTGGAGCCCTTCGCGGCGTCGCCCTTCGATAAGTCGACCTTTGCCGCGACACCCCTCGCCGCCGCATTGCCCGTGGCAACCTGCGACGCATCAGCCTTTGCGTTCGTGGACGAACTCTTTGTGGTCTTCCCCTTGGCGGTAATCCCCTTGGCAGTAATCCCCTTTGCGGTCATTGCCTTAGCGGCAGCCCCCTTCGCGATTGCCGGCTTTGCGGCAACGGTTTTAGACACGCTGGTCTTTGATGGCGTCGTCTTCGACGTGGCCGTCTTCGAGGCAGTTAGCTTTGGGGGCACCACCTTTGATACCGATGGCTTCGAGGTCGTCGCTTTTGGAGCTGCAGCCTTTGATGCCGCCGACTTCGAGGCCGTCCCCTTTGAGTTGCCCACTGCCTTATTGCCTACTGCCTTACTGCCCGCTGCCTTCTTGCCTGCCGCCGTCTTGGCCACCGGGCTCGACGACTTGGTGGCCGTCTTTGCCGCGGCCGTCTTTGCCGCGGTCGCCTTTGCCGCGGTCGCCTTTGCCGCGGTCGCCTTTGCCGCGGTCGCCTTTGCCGTGGTCGCCTTTGCCGCGGTCGTCTTTGCCGTCGCTTTGTTGGCTGCCTTGGTTGCGACCTTGCCCACGGCCGTCTTGCCCGATAACTTGGCCACGCCCCCCGCTGCGGACTTTGCGGCAGCCTTCACACCTGTTTTCGCGGCCGGCTTGACCGCCGAGCGGGAAGACGCACTAGGCTTGCTGGCTGCAAGGGATCGGGGCTTGCCACTGGGCAGGTCCGCAGGACCGCCCGAGGCAGAGATGCCTTTGCCACGACCTTGCCCTGATGTCAGGACGCCTGCAGAACCTTTTTTGCTGACCGTCAGTTGGGACTTCGCCAC
Source organism: Burkholderiaceae bacterium (assembly GCA_044359405.1). Taxonomy (GTDB): domain Bacteria; phylum Pseudomonadota; class Gammaproteobacteria; order Burkholderiales; family Burkholderiaceae_E; genus SYIM01. The sequence goes on along the minus strand of JBIKMC010000025.1, from coordinate 13,985 downwards.
GCTCTGCCTCACTTGAAACGCCTGGGATGAAGGGAACCCTCCATTATACAAGCTCGCGCCGTTTTGCCATCAGCGCCTGATAACGCTCGCGATCCGCCTCGCTCTTGATGCCGGCCGCAACCAGCGCGTCGATGCTTTGCCGCAGCCGCCGGGCCCGTAACTGCACGATAGCGCCCGACAGTTCAGCCTCAGCCTCGGACTGCTCCAAGCCCTGCAGACCCGCATCGGCCAGCAAGTCACGTTCGAGACGGCTGACCAGAGCGGAATCACGGCTTCGCAGGGCCTCGCAGACGCTGGCGAAGCTGGCTTGCGTGGGCAGGGTCAGTAACCAATCGACAAAATGACGCAGATCATCCGGCCACCATTCATCGGCCGATGGCAATCCCCCCGCCAGAGAGGGGTAAAGACTGAGTATCAGCCGGGCTCTCGCCTCCAGATCAGGCGCCGTCACCGGTGGGCGGGGCGCTGGCGGGCGCCACCCGCTTCTGCCGCCGCGCCCGCGGTCACCATCGTCGGATCTGGCCCGGTCCGAAGCCCCTGCGCGACTGCTTACGCCACCCTGGCGGTCATTCCTGGTGAACTTGGAAGCGTCAGACCATGTACCACCCGACGCGCCATCGGTCGGCAAAGCGTTCGCCCCTGATGCCACGCCCGTGGGCAGACCACCGACCGGACGCTGCTGGGCCAGGTATCGCTCGACCTCGGCACCGTTCAGCTGGGAGAGCGCCGCAATACGATGCACCAGCTGCATGCGCAGAGCCGGTGCACCCAATTGCAGCAGCATGGGCGCGGCCTGCGCCAAAAGCATGGCTCGCCCCTCGGGCGTGTCCAGGTTCAACTCGGCCTGCAAGTCGCGCAGCATCAGTTCGGACAGCGACAGGGTCTTGCCCAGCTGTTGGCGCCATGCGCTTTCGCCGTGTTCTCGCACGAAACTGTCGGGGTCGTGCTCGGGCGGCAGAAAGAGAAAGTCAAGCCGACGCGTATCCGAGGCCATCGGTAGACAAACGCCCAGCGCGCGCGAGGCCGCCCTGCGCCCTGCCGCATCGCCATCGAACGCGAATACAACCCGGTCAGCCATGCGCATCAGCTTGCGCACATGGTCAGGCGTCGTGGCCGTACCCAGCGTGGCAACCGCATTGCCCACCCCGTGCTGAGCCAGCATCACCACATCCATATAGCCCTCGACCACGATCACGCAATCTTCCTTGCGAATCGCCTCGCGCGCCTCAAACAGGCCGTAAACCTCGCGTCCTTTTGAAAACACGGGCGTCTCGGGCGAGTTCATATACTTGGGCTCGCCGGCATCAATGACCCGGCCACCAAAACCGATGATCTGTCCGCGCGCATTGCGGATCGGAAACATGATGCGGTCACGAAATCGATCAAAGCGCCGGGAACGCCCCTCGTCACCCTCAGATTCAATGACCATTCCGGCCTGCACGAGCGCCTGAGAGGCGTAATCGGGTACTGCGGCTTCCAGACCACGCCACTGGTCGGGCGCATAGCCAATGCCGAAGCGGGCGGCGACCTCTCCGGTGAGCCCCCGACGTTTTAGATAGTCAATCGCGCGGGGAGAATCACGCAGACGCTGCCGATAAAACCGTGCCGCATCCGCCAGTAGCGAAAAGAGATCGGGGCTCGCCGATGCGTTGGCCAGATCGCCCGACTGGCCAGGCTGCGGCCGCAGGCGCGGAACCGTCATGCCAACAGAGCGGGCTAGATCTTCGATAGCCTCGACATAGCCCAAGCCCGCATGCTCCATGAGAAAACCGATCGCCGAACCATGCGCACCGCATCCAAAGCAGTGATAAAACTGCTTTGCGGGACTCACGGTGAATGACGGGGATTTCTCGCCATGGAAGGGACACAAGCCCAGAAAATTAGCACCGGCGCGCCGCAACTGCACATAACGCCCGACCAGCTCGACAATGTCGATGCGGGCTAGCAGCTGCTGGATGAAATCCTGGGGAATCACCCCGTGAGTTTAACGGGGCCCAAGGCGCAGCGCAGCCCCAACAGATGCGCATGCCATGTCAACGGGCGAGCAGCCCTGGCTGTACGGGCATCAGCGGGCAAGCGCAGCCTTGACCTGGGCGGAAACAGCACTCATGTCCGCGCGTCCGGCCAGCTTGGCCTTGAGCACTGCCATGACCTTGCCCATGTCTTGAGGGCCGCCGGCGCCCGTGTCGGCAATCGCCTGGGCCAGGGCTGCGGCAATTTCTTGGGCGTCAGCCTGCTTGGGCAGGTAGGCGGACAGCACCGACAACTCAAATTTTTCGCGGTCGGCCAGATCTTGACGGCCACCGCTTTCAAACTGCGAGATGGAATCACGCCGCTGCTTGATGAGCCGCTCGACGATCGCGCAGACCTGCGTGTCGTCCAACGCAATGCGCTCGTCGACCTCGCGCTGCTTGATCGCGGCCAGCAGCATTCTGATGGCCGACAGACGTTCGGCCTCGCGCGCGCGCATGGCCGCTTTCATGTCGTCGTTGATTCGATCTTTGAGGCTCATATTCAATCTTTGAGACTCATGACGGCTGCACAGACGCCGGCCGAGCAGACATCCGCCCGGCCGAAGCGATCAGTACATCTTCTTGGGCAGCATTTGGCTGCGAATGCGCTTGTAATGGCGCTTTACAGCAGCAGCCTTCTTACGCTTACGCTCAGACGTCGGCTTCTCGTAGAACTCGCGAGCGCGCAGTTCTGTGATGATGCCGGCTTTCTCAATCGTGCGTTTGAAGCGTCGAAGCGCCACGTCAAACGGTTCGTTTTCCTTGACGCGGATGGTAGGCATAGAGGATCACCCCCTTTCAGTCGAACTTGAAAGTATAGCTGGGAAGCTGGTAGACGGTCAAAGTGAGGTCGACCCGCCCACTAGCGCCTGCCCGGCAGACCACCCCGACGACCAGGCCCACTGAAAGTTGTAACCGCCCAGCCAACCGGTCACATCCACCACCTCGCCGATGAAATAAAGCCCCGGCTCGCGCAGGGACTGCATGGATCGTGCGTCGAGCTCGTCCGTGGCAACACCGCCCGCCGTCACTTCCGCTTTTCGGTAGCCCTCGGTGCCCGTGGGCGACACCTGCCAGTCAAGCAGCCGCTCAACCAGGCGTGCCAGATCGCGTCGCCCGACCTCGGCGATGCGCCGCGTCCCGTGCTCGGCAAATCCGGTTTGCGAAAGCCAGCGCTGCGCGAGCCGTCTGGGCATGAGATCAGCCAGCACGGCGGCAAGCGGGCGCTGCCCTGCGCCCATCTGGGCGGTGGCCAGGTGGTCGCGTAGTCGCACAGCGTCACTCAGGATGATGCGAAGCGACACGCCGGGGCCCCAGAAACTGGAGGCCTGAAGCACCGCAGGCCCAGATAGTCCGCGGTGAGTAAAGAGCAGATCGTCGTCAAAAACGGGAGACGACCCCGCGCGGATACGCACGGGCTGCGAAAGTCCGGCTAGCTCTCCCCAATGCGCCGCCCAGCTGTCATCAAAGAGCAGCGGCACCAGCGCCGGCCGAGGCGCGATCACACGGTGTCCAAACTGGCGTGCCAGGCGATGCCCCAGATCAGTCGCGCCAATCTTTGGAATCGACAAACCGCCGGTGGCCACGACCAGATTGCGCGCTCGCAGAGTGCCTGCGCTACATTCGATTTCGAATCGGTGTGTTTCGTTGTCAGCGCAGCGCCGTACCTGAGCGATTTGGCAAGGCTGCAGGCGCTGCACTCGCGCACGTTCGCATTCAGCAAGCAGCATCCGGATGATGCGTTCAGACGAGTCATCGCAGAACAACTGCCCCTTATGCTTTTCGTGATAGTCGATACCGTGCTCTCGGACCAGCTGAATAAAGCGCTCAGGAGGATAAGCACGCAGGGCAAAGCGCACGAAGCGGGGTTGCTCGCCGAAGTAGCGGTCTTCGCGCCCACCCTCAAGATTGGTGAAGTTGCATCGCCCCCCACCCGAGATCCGAATTTTCTCGGCGGTGCGTTCTGCATGGTCGATGAGGGCTACGTGAAGACCACGCAGCCCCGCCTGGGCCGCGCACATCAGCCCGGCGGCGCCTGCGCCGATCACGACAACATCAAAGCGGTTCTGCACGGGTCCAAGCCGGTTTGAAAACAAGCGCGTGCAATACTACGCCCATGCGAGTTCTTGGTATTGAAACCTCCTGCGATGAGACGGGCGTAGCCCTTTATTGCACCGAGCGCGGCCTGCTCGGCCAGGCGCTGCATTCGCAGGTCGCCATGCACGAACGCTACGGTGGCGTAGTGCCTGAGCTTGCATCGCGTGATCACATCCGACGGGTGGTTCCGCTTACCCAACAGGTGCTGGCGCAGGCTGCCTGCACGGTGCGCGATATCGACGCGGTGGCCTTCACTGAGGGCCCCGGGCTGGCCGGCGCACTGCTGGTGGGCGCAGGCGTAGGCACGTCGCTGGCCTGGGCCCTGGGCATACCCGCTCTGGGGGTTCATCATCTGGAAGGGCATCTGCTCTCTCCCATGCTCGCCGACGATGCGCCACCCTTCCCCTTTGTGGCCCTTCTGGTGTCGGGCGGTCACACGCAACTCATGGACGTGACGGCCATTGGCCGCTATCAATTACTGGGCGACACCCTGGACGATGCTGCGGGTGAAGCCTTCGACAAAAGTGCCAAGCTGCTCGGGTTAGGCTATCCGGGCGGGCCTGCGCTGTCGCGCCTGGCAACACAGGGCCGCCCCGGCCGCGCGCGGCTGCCGCGCCCGCTGCTGCATGACGGTTCGCTCGATTTCAGCTTTAGCGGACTGAAGACCGCGGTGCTGACGCAAGTCAACAAAGGCCTGGCCGACGAGCAGGCCCGTGCCGATCTGGCCCTTGAGATTGAAACCGCCATCACCGAGGTGCTGGCTACCAAGGCAATTCGGGCCCTCGCGCAGTCGGGTCGCCACCGACTGGTGGTCGCGGGTGGCGTAAGCGCCAATCGGCAACTGCGCGAGCGTTTGCTCAAGGCCAGTGAACGCGATGGCATCCAGTGTTTTTTTCCACCGCCAGCGCTTTGTACCGACAATGGCGCCATGATCGCGCTGGCCGGCGCACTGCGGCTTCAGGCCATGGCTCATCAGGGGCTGCCGCTACCGCGTAAAGTGGGCTTTACCGTGCGACCGCGATGGCCGCTGGACGCACTTGATTCAGTGAGCTGACAAAGGCCAGAGCCAGGCGGCGCCGCGCACGCCCGACGAGTCGCCGTGCAAAGCAGGCACCACGCGTGTGAGCACCGCATCTGAAAAAACATGCCGACATAACTGCCCAGGCAGCTGGTCGTAGAGCTCATGCACGCGACTCAGCCCACCGCCCAGCACGATGACCTCGGGATCGACGATGTTGATCACCACCGACAGCGCCCGCGCAAGCCTTTGCACGTAGCGTTCAAAACTGGCACGCGCGGCGGGTTCGCCCGCACGCATGGCGGCAATGACTGCTTCAGCGTTGTCGAACCCTGAATTCGGATCATGTCGGCGATGGTCTGCCAGCAGGCCCGGGCCACTGAGCCAGGTCTCCACACAGCCGTCACGCCCGCAATAGCATCGTGGGCCCGGCCACTCAAGGACCTGCTGCTGCGCCTGCTCGGCGGCAGGCAGCCGAATATGGCCCCATTCGCCGGCAACAGCCATGGCGCCACGCACCAGTCGTCCGTGTACGACCAAACCGCCGCCCACACCCGTACCCAGAATGACGCCGAACACAACGGCTGAATCCGCCGCCGCACCATCGCTGGCCTCTGATATCGCCAGGCAATTGGCATCGTTCTCGATACGCACGGGTCTTTGTGACAGCGCCTGAAGATCGCGAAGAAAAGGCTGTCCATTGAGCCAGGTGGAGTTGGAGTTTTTCATCAGGCCGGTGGCGGGCGAAATCGCGCCCGGCGTGCCGATGCCCAGGGGACGGCGTGCGGCACCGGCACCCAGATGAGCAACGGCCGCGGCCTCGACCGAGTCAACCAGTTCAGCAATCGCCTGTAGCGTGAGGGGGTAGCTGCCGCGCGGCGCCGTGATTCGTTCGCGCACCAGCTCCGATCCGTCATCGGCCAAAGCGATGGCCTCGATTTTGGTACCGCCGAGGTCTATTCCAAGACGAAACATAGGCTTGTCGTTCAACTCGCTGTCCGCGCTGACTTACTAAGGCTGACTTACTAAGCGTATGATGTACATTATATTGTACATTTTGTGACACGCAGAGGCAGAGATGGCAATTTCCGCAAGCGACGTTATCACCCTGTCACACGCCCGCGCCAATATCTCTGAGCTGGCCGAAGAAGTCCGGGCTGGTGCCGAGAAGATCATCACCAAAAACGGTGAAAGCTACGTCGCTCTCATTGGTGCGCAACGTTTGGACTACTACCACCAACTCGAGCGCGAGCGCATCCACCTTTTAGTGATCGACGAGGCTGGCAAAGGCCTCGATGATGTCAGCGCAGGTCGGGTCAAGGACGCCCGCGGCGCCCTCACCTCCCGCGCACGGCGCCGCAAGGTCCGATAGCTCGGAGGCTGAACGTGGCGAAAAAGCCCGTCATCAAGTTCACCGCCAACTTCGAGCAAAATCTCGACGAGATCGAACGCTTCCTGATCGAAGCGCAAGCCTCACAGGCCTATGACGGTCTGCTTACTGAATTGCTGGAAACGGTGATTCCAAATCTCGAGCGCTTCCCCAACATGGGTAGGCCATTTATGCTCCGGCCGCCTGGCTCGGTCGAGGCGACCAATGCCCTGGCGACGCTACGCACAAAGTTGTCATCACTGACCCAGGACCCGCAAGCGCTGCGAGAACATGTGCTCAAGGATTACCTGCTGCTCTACGCGCAGATTGGCAGCGCCATTTATCTGCTGCTTATCCGACATCATCGACAGCTGTCCTTCGACTTGGCAGGTCACTACCCCTAGCGCGAGCCGATGCGCTGCTCGGTGCCGTCAAGAAGCTTGCGGATATTGCCGCGATGCCGCCAGATGAGAAGCCCGCTCATGACAAGAATGGCCGCCACACGAGACCCGGTGCCGTGCAAAAACAACTGCCATATTGGCGCGAAGACAGCGGCCGTCAATGCGGCAAGCGAAGAGTAGCGAAAAAAGAACGCGATGATCAGCCAGGTGAGCAGGGTTGCGCCGCCAATCCAGGGGTCAACGGCCAGCAGCACACCCGCGGCGGTCGCGACGCCCTTGCCACCTGCAAAACCATGAAACAACGGAAACAAATGCCCCACAAACGCGGCCAATCCGGCAAACATTACCGTGGCCTCACCCCAGCCAAATTGCGCGGCAAAGCTACGTACCAGCAGCACAGCCGCCACGCCCTTCAAGGCGTCGCCCAGCAGCGTGAGCACGGCAGCCAGCCGATTGCCCGTGCGCAGCACGTTGGTCGCCCCAGGGTTTTTTGAGCCATACGTTCGAGGATCGGCTAGTCCCATGAAGCGGCTGACCACGACTGCGAACGATACTGAGCCAATCAGGTAGGCCAGCCCGATCGCTGCAATCGAATAGACGCTTTCCATGACTCCTCCAGTGAGCTCAGGCTCTGGCGGCGGCATGCCCGAGAAGCTGGCCGCCGTGTGTTTACTTGTCGAGTGCGCAGTTTACGGGTGCGGCCTTGAGCAGATCGACGATTCGAGCGGGCGCCAGGGATATCAGGTAGCCGCGACGTCCTCCATTGAGGTAGACGCGCTCGAAACTCAACATGGTCGATTCGAAGTAAACCGACATGGATTTGCGGGTGGCAAAGGGCGAAGTGCCGCCCACCAGGTAGCCGGTGTGGCGCTGGGCCACCTCAGGCTCGCAGGGCTCAACGCTTTTGACCCCGATCTGTCGAGCCAGCGACTTGGTCGATACCTTCCGATCACCGTGCATCAACACGATCAGCGGCCTGGCACGCTCGTCCTGCATCACCAGCGTCTTGAAAACCTGGTGCTCATCAACGCCCAGTTGTCGTGCGGACTCGGCTGTGCCGCCGTGTTCGACATAATCGTAGGGGTGCTCACCAAAGCCCTCTCGCCGCTCACGCAGCCAGCGCGTAGCGGGGGTTTCGGAGACGTGGCGCGACGCACTCAAGGCCGTTCCTCGCGTATCAACGGATACAGCCCCCGTACCCGGGCAAACACTCGCGTCAGACCCAAAAGCGCATCAGTAAATGGCGTCGGCACCGCCACAGCCTGACCGATCTCGCGCACGGCGCTGACCAACGCGTCGAGCTCGATCGGCCGGCCTGCCTCAACGTCCTGCAGCATGGAGGTTTTGAAGGCGCCCAACTTGCGCGTAAGAACGTGACGCTCTTCGGGTGGCGTGGCGATGGGCAGACCGATACGCGCGCCAATCTCGGCGGCTTCTGTCATCACCCGGGTTAAAAACGCGCGCGCCAATTCATCGTCAAGAATGCGATCAGCGGTTGCCCCGGTGAACGCCGACACCGGGTTCATCGTCATATTGCCCCACAGCTTGAACCAGACGTCCTGCTGAATGCGCACCGAGGCTTCGGCCTGAAAGCCGGCCGCACACAGCGCTGCAATGGCACGCTCGCTGCGCGCACTCTGGCCGCCCGAGGGCTCGCCCACAATCAAACGCGTACTGGTGCCTCCCGCCTGACGTGCGACGCCAGGTTGTGGCGTGGTGGCAGCCAGATGGACCACCGAGCCGATGACGCGCTCGGCGGGCAGCTGCTGTGCGATACGACGGCCTGGGTCAATGCTGGTCCATTCGCGCGCGGCCAGCTCAGGCGCCAGACCGTGAAACATCCACCAGGGCACGCCGTTCATGGCCGATAACACGGCGCCCTCAGGGGCCAGCAGAGCCGCGGTCTGGGCAGCCACCGACGCCAGCGCAGGCGCCTTGACACTGAGCACCACCAGGTCGGCCCTACCCAGCCGAGCGGGATCATCGTCCACCTGGATCCGACTGGTCAGGCGACGTTCGCTGCCGTCAGGCTGGGGTTCGATCAACACCAGCCCGTCACGCCTGACGGCCTGCAGGGTAGCGCCCCGGGCAAGCGCACAGACCTCATAGCCCGCCTGAGCAAGCCGGGCCGCCATAAAGCCCCCGACGGCACCCAATCCAACGATCGCAATACGCATGGTCAACCCAATCAAGCTTTTATTTGAACCGTTCAGACACCCAGACGCGGCGGCTTGTGCCCGCCCAAGGACAGCGCGATATTCTTGGTATCCATGTAGAAGTCAAAACTCCAGTCGCCGCCGTCGCGTCCGATACCACTGGCCTTCATGCCGCCAAAAGGCGTGGGCAGATGACGCACATTTTCGGAATTGACCCAGACCATGCCCGCCTCGAGCGCCAGCGCAACGCGATTGGCTCGCTCGGCATCACCCGTCCACAGATAAGCGGCCAAGCCGTACCGAACGTCATTGGCCATCGCCACCGCCTGCGCTTCATCATCAAACGGGATGGCGGTGAGCACGGGGCCGAATATTTCTTCCTGAGCGATCCGCATGCGATTGTGCGCGCCCGTCAGCAGGGTCGGCGCCACAAAATTGCCCGCCGCGGCGTCGGTAACACCCGCCACCTGCCGACAGCGCTCACCACCCTGAGCGACCACGGCGCCTTCAGAACGCGCAATGTCCATGTAACTGAGCACCTTGTCCAGATGACGCGGATGGATGAGGGGCCCCACTTCAGTGGCTGGATCAAGCGGATGGCCGACGCGAATGCGCGCCACGCGCTCGGCAAGCCGCGTCACGAATTCATCGTGAATGCTGCGCTCGATCAGCAGCCTGCTGGACGAGGTGCAACGCTCGCCGTTCAGGCTGTAAATCATGAATACGACGGCATCCAGCGCGCGTTCAAGATCGGCATCGGCAAACACCACTACCGGATTCTTGCCGCCGAGTTCAAGATGAACTCGCTTGAGGGTAGGCGCGCCTTGAGCCATGATCAGGCCACCGGTACGCGACTCGCCAATGAACGCGACCGCACGTATCGCCTCGTGCTCGGTCAAGGCACGTCCCGTGCTCTCGCCGATCCCATTGACCAGGTTGGCCACCCCTTTGGGCAAGCCAGCCTCGTGCATGATCTGCATGAGCAGCCAGGCCGATAGAGGGCTCCACTCGGCCGGCTTGTGCACCACCGTGCAGCCGGCCGCCAGCGCCGGGGCGATCTTCCAGGTGGACAACATGAAGGGCGTGTTCCAGGGGGTGATGACGGCCACCGGGCCCAGGGGCTGTCGCACCGTGAGGTTCAGGTGCGCATCGCTGGGCAGGCTCTGCCCGTTGGCTGCCGCCGGCGCCCGATCAGCAAAAAAACGAAAGTTCTCGGCACCCCGCAGGGCCGCTTTGCTCATGTAGCGCCAGGCCTGCCCGGTATCCATGCATTCGACCAGGGCGATCTCATCGGCACGCGCCTCGATCGCATCGGCGATTCGATGCAGAATGCGGCGACGCTCCTCGCCACTGACCGCGCGCCATGAATCAAAAGCCCGGCGCGCCGCTTCACAGGCCTGCGCAACCTCATGAATGGTGCCGCTGCAGACCTGGCCTAGTTTCTGGCCATCGACCGGCGAGTGATTATCAAATCGCTCACCCGTGCCCGCCACGGCTACACCATCAATGAAGTGCCCCAAGGGCTCACTCTTAAAACGATCGAGCGCTACACGCGCCGCATCGAGTCGCTGCGCGAGAGTTTGAACAGGTTTGCCGCTGGGCGATGTCATGTCGAAACTCCTGATGCGCGTGCTTTCACATAGTCGTGCAGATTGTTTTGCTTGAAGCTGAGCTCGGGGTCGATTTCCTGTACCTCCAGCGACAAACCCAGGGGCGATTGCGCGTACACGGAGGCGAGCGCCTCAACCAACGCATCAAAGATTGTCTTAGCCGCGGCACGTTTGACCTCAGGGCTGCGGCCATGACCGATACGCAGGCTGACGTGTACAAAAGCATTGTCGGGCGCACCGTCAGCGATGCGGTAGTCATCGCAGCGGATCGCGCGGGTTCGCGCACCGCCGCGCGGAAAGACGCCCGTGGCGATGGCCGTCTCGTGCAGGCGCTCGATCAGCTGAGGGATACTGGCCTTTCGAGCCAGGTTGGCTGAATACTCAATAACGATATGCGGCATGCGTGGGCTCCGGAAACGCGCGTGGCGAGTATGCCGCAGAACAGGGATACGAGTCAGCTGACGCGGTCGGCCGAGAAACCCCGCCACCGAACGGTGGCGGCACGCATGGAGTCAGCCGCGCGGATGGTGACGGGCGTGCAACACGCGCAATCGTTCGCGGGCAACATGCGTGTAAATCTGAGTGGTCGAGATGTCCGCGTGACCCAATAGCATCTGAACCACGCGCAGATCAGCGCCGTGCGACAGCAGATGCGTGGCAAATGCATGGCGCAAGGTGTGGGGCGACAGGGGCTCGCGAATACCGGCGACAATCGCGTAACGCTTGATCAGTGTCCAGAACATCTGGCGCGTCATGGGCTGAGCGCGCTGCGTCACGAACAGCGCATCGCTGGCGCGCGCACCCAGCAGCTGGGCTCGACCACCCTGCAGCCAGCGAGTAATCCAGCTGCGCGCCTCTTCGCCCAAGGGAACCAAGCGCTCTTTATTTCCTTTGCCGATAACCCGGACGATACCGTCATTCAGAGCCACTGACAGCACTGATAACCCAATCAGCTCAGACACGCGCAGGCCCGTGGCGTACAGAGTTTCGAGCATAGCCCGATCGCGCAGGCCCAATACCGACTCGACATCAGGGGCTGTCAGCAAGGCCTCAACCTGGGTCTCAGACAGGCTGCCCGGAAACCGAGGGGGCTGCCGGGCCGAACGGATGCGGGCGCTCGGGTCATCCGTGCGTCTGCGCTCCCGAACCAGCCACCGATAAAACCGCTTGAAAACCGACAGTCGACGGTTGCCACTGCTGGGCCGTGAGCCCGCATGGCGGGCTGCTATGTAGGCTTGCAGGTCGGCCTCCGTCGCTTGATCCACCGGTTTGCGCCCGCTTTCGCGCATCCATTCGTCTAACAGAATCAGGTCGAGCCGGTAAGCGGCCAGCGTGTTGCGCGAAAGGCCATCTTCAAGCCAGAGGGCTTCGCAGAAACGATCAATCAGTGCTGAACTGTCGGGCCTGGTCATGCTGCGGACGATACACTGTCGCCCCTCATGAATGCGATTCTGCTCCTCATCCCCGACCTGGCCATGATTGCCATTGGCGCGCTGCTGTATCGGTTCTGGCGCAGCGGGCGCGAGTTCTGGCCCGGCGTCGAGCGGCTGACCTACTTCGTGCTGTTTCCGTCGCTGCTGTTCACCACGGTAGCCCGCACCCGGTTCGTCGCCGGCGAGGCGCTGCCCGCGCTGGGCGTCACGCTGGGCGCCATCGCCGTGGGCATCATCCTGGGCTTTGGCGCGCGTTGGCTGCTGAAACCGCAGCCAGTGCATTTTGCTTCGGGCGTGCAGTGCGCTTTCCGGTTCAACTCGTACGTGATGATTGCTCTATCCCAGCGCATGGCAGGCGCCGAAGGGCTGGCCCTGGCAGCGGTGATCGTGGGCATGGCCGTGCCGCTGCTCAATATCGCTGCCGTTTACCCCCTGGCTCGAAATACAGGGGGAAGCCTGTGGCACGAGCTCGCCCGCAACCCACTGCTGCTGGCGACCCTGGGGGGCATGGTCGTCAGTGTGACGCACCTGCCGATCCCGGAACCCATTCTGGCCACGACGGCCCGGCTTGGGCAGGCCTCGCTGGCCCTGGGCCTGCTGGCGGCAGGCGCAGGGCTGCGCTTTGAGCGGGTACGCAGCGACCAGGCTCAGGTGCGAGCCAGCGCGCAGCGCCTCGCGCTGTGGTTCACCAGTGTGAAGCTGGTGGCCATGCCCGCCACAGCGCTACTGTTGGCCCGGGTGTTTGATCTGCCACCGCTGGCCACGCTGATCGTGGTGATGTACGCCTCGTTGCCGACCGCGCCGGCGGCCTACATTCTGGCCAGTCGAATGGGCGGCGACGGTCCGTTCGTGGCCTATCTCATCAGTCTGTCGCTGCTGGGTTCGCTGGTAGCGCTGCCGGTTTGGCTCAATTTGGCGGGCGCCTGAGCCAGAGCCCAGGACACATGCTCACGCACCACCGCTGACGGGTGATCAGCGCGGGCTTTGAGCGCTTCAACGATACGCTGACGGTCCGCCTCCGATGACGGTGCTGCAGTGGTCAACGCATTGCCCAAGGCGACCGCGATGTTGCGCAGCCATCGCTCGTGACCGATGCGCCGTATGGCAGACCCCGCAAAATTTGCCTCGAATTGCTCAGACGTCCAGGCAAACAGATCGGTCAGACTCGCCGCCTGCAAACCGTTGCGAATCGCGAAATCGGGTAACGGCGACGGAACGGCAAAACGATTCCACGGGCACACCAGCTGGCAGTCGTCACAGCCGTAGATGCGGTTACCCATAGCCGACCTGAGCGGCTCGGGAATACTGCCCTCGAGCTCGATGGTGAGATACGAGATGCAGCGGCGCGCATCCAATCGATACGGAGCAACGATGGCGCCGGTCGGACAGGCCTCAAGACAGCGATGGCAACTACCGCAGTGATCAGGCTCAGGAGCGCGTTCAGATGTCAGGGGTAGATCAGTGTAAAGGGTGCCGATGAAAAAGAAAGAGCCTCGCCCGGGCTCAATCAGCAGAGTGTTCTTGCCGCGCCAGCCCAGACCGGCGCGCCGCGCCAGTTCAACTTCCATGACCGGAGCGGAATCACAGAACACCCGATACGCAAACGGCCCCAGGGCTTTGTCCATCCGTGAGGCCAACTGCTGCAGGCGCGAGCGCACGACCTTGTGATAATCGCGTCCCAGCGCGTAGCGCGATACGTAAGCTTGTTCTGGATCTGCCAGCGAAGCCCACGCTGACCTCAGCGCATGCGCTGACTCGGTTGGCGCTGACTCGGTTGGCGCTGACTCGGTTGGCACTGGCTCGGTTGGCGCTGGCTCATCGGGCAGATAATCAAGGGTCACCATCAGAGCACTGATTACGCCGGGGACTAGCCGCTGCGGTTGTTCACG